>NZ_CP022387.1:0-314594 GCF_002302635.1 Capnocytophaga stomatis | reverse complement strand
GTGAACAACCTAAAATCAATAGAAATGAGCGAGTTACAATTCAAAATATTCGAACAGGTGAGCGAAAAGAAATGAAGTACAAACAAGCCTTGCCTCTTATCGAAAAAGGAGAATGGGTAGTTTTGCCTAATAATTAATTGATTACGTTATAGATAAAAAAAATAGTCCTGATTTTTTCAGGACTATTTTTTTGTTTTTGTGTAAGCATTAATAAGTAAACAATGGTCTATCTTCCATAAAATCATTTACTTTTTCAGCAATTTCTTCTAAATATTCGTCGTTTTGATGATTTTTGATAACCTCGTCAATAAAATCGGCAATGATTTGCATATCATCTTCTTTTAAGCCTCGAGTAGTTACGGCAGCTACTCCAAGACGAATCCCTGAAGTTACAAACGGGCTCTTATCGTCAAACGGAACCATATTTTTATTCGCTGTAATGTCCGCCTTTACAAGTGCTTTTTCAGCGTCTTTTCCGCTTATGTTTTTGTTTCTTAAGTCGATGAGCATCAAATGGTTGTCTGTTCCCCCCGAAACGATATCGTAATCTTTTTCAATTAAGGCTTTTGCTAAAGCTTTTGCATTTTTTTGTACTTGAATTGTATAATGAAGGAACTCATCAGAGAGGGCTTCACCGAAAGCAACTGCCTTTGCAGCAATGACGTGCATTAGAGGTCCTCCCTGATTTCCAGGGAAAACCGCCAAATCCACCAAAGATGACATCATTCTGATTTCTCCTTTTGGTGTTTTCAATCCGAACGGATTTTCAAAATCTTTTCCCATTAGGATAAGTCCGCCACGAGGTCCGCGAAGTGTTTTGTGAGTGGTGGTTGTAACAAAATGGCAGTGAGGAATTGGGTCGTTTAGTAAGCCTTTTGCGATAAGTCCCGCAGGATGAGCAATATCTGCCAGAAGGAAAGCTCCAACACTATCTGCAATTTCTCTAAAACGTTTGAAATCAATATTTCTTGAATATGCGGAATATCCTGCTACAATCATTTTTGGTTTTTCTTGTTGGGCAATTTCCGCAATTTTGTCATAATTGAGCATACCTGTTTCTTTTTCAACTCCGTATGATACAGCACGGAAAATTTTTCCGGAAAAGTTTACAGGAGAACCGTGAGTTAAATGCCCTCCGTGAGCAAGGTCTAACCCTAAGATGGTATCGCCGGGTTGCAAACAAGCGGAGTAAACAGCTGCATTGGCTTGCGAACCACTGTGAGGCTGTACGTTTGCGTATTCCGCCCCAAAGAGTACTTTTGCTCTGTCAATTGCAAGTTGCTCAACTTCGTCAACTACCTCACAACCACCATAATATCGACGCCCAGGATAGCCCTCAGCGTATTTGTTAGTTAAAACCGAACCAGCCGCTTCCATCACTTGTGGGCTTACAAAATTTTCAGAAGCAATAAGCTCAATTCCACGGAGTTGTCTTTCTTTTTCGTCTTCAATTAACTCAAAAATGTGTTTGTCTCGTAACATATGGTTTCAAATTGTTTATATTATCCCCCAAAGGTAATACTTTTTGCAATATTTTGATGCATTTTTCAAGGAAAAATTTTCTGATTGTTTTACTTACGTGATTTATAAAGAAATAAATGATTTGAGCATTCATTTTGGAAATATTTTTGCTAAAAATTTCATTTATATGCCACAAAATAATATATTTGTTTCTTCAAAAGTGTGGAAACTATAAATTGTAAGAGATATGTTTGAAAGTTCAGTTTCACCAGTGCTTCAAACTTGGATTGATGTCTCGGAGGATTCCGATTTTCCGATTCAAAATATTCCTTTTGGAGTTTTTTTGACCCCCGATGATGTTGTAACTATTGGGACACGCATAGGGGACACAGCGATTGACTTGGGAGCGATGCATCGTTTGGGATATTTCAAAGGAATTGCCTTGGCGGATGATATTTTCTCTCAGGATTGTTTGAATGATTTTATTTCAGATGGAAAGAAAACTTGGCGTTTGGTCAGAAATCGTATTGCGAAAATATTTGATGCCAATAACGCTTCTTTGAGGGATAATGAGGAACATCGTGCGATAATTTTGTTCAGTTTGGATGAAATTGAAATGCAATTACCTGTGCGAATAGGGGATTACACGAACTTTTATTCGAGCAAAGACCAAATGTCTTATATGGAAAATTTGAAAAAAATCAACCAATATGAAGATTTTTTGGTTTCTCCATTGAGTTTTCCTTTGGGATATCACGGCAGAAGTTCTTCGATTGTGCCTTCAGGTATTCCTATTCACCGTCCGTACGGGCAAATTCTGCCAAAAGACGCTTCAAAATTGGAACTTTTGCCATCAAATGAGGTCGATTTTGAGTTGGAAATGGCATTTATAACCACAGATGCAAATGTTTTGGGAGAAAGCGTACCTGTTCGGGAGGCTGATGAGTACATTTTCGGGATGGTAATTTTTAATAATTGGAGTGCAAGAGACATTCAAAAATGGGAACGAACCCAGCCAACTTCTTCATTTTTAGCTAAAAACTTTGCTTCGTCAATTTCTCCTTGGATAGTAACAATGGATGCTTTAGCTCCGTTTAGAGTTAGAAAAGAGAAGCAAATTCCAGAGCCTCTTCCATACCTTCAAAAAGAAGAAAATTACACTTATGATATTCATTTAGAAGTATTTCTCGCAGATTCAACAGGAGATACAACGATGGTTTCAAAAACAAATTATCTGAATACTTTTTGGACTATGGATCAGCAACTTACACATCATACCATCAGCGGATGTAAGGTGAATAGCGGTGATTTGATGTCAAGCGGAGCCATTTCCGGAAATACTGATAAAAGTGGCAGTTCTTTGCTTGAAATTACACAAGGAGGAACTAAAAAAATCATCTTAAACAACGGAAGTGAACGGACGTATCTTAAAGATAATGATACAATTACAATAAAAGGTTACTGCAAAAAACATAACCTTCGTATTGGGTTTGGAGAGGTAAGTAATACGTTGCTAAAACCTTGGACTAAGCACGCAAGATAAATTTTGAAAACTATAAACAACTGAAAACAAGAAGGTATGATGTAATGAGTATTGTTTAATTTTTGTTTTCAAACTACTAAAATAAAAGAATTTATGATACAATCTATGACTGGCTTTGGCAAAAGTGTTGTTTCCCTTGCCGACAAGCACGTAAGTATAGAAATTAAGTCATTGAATAGCAAGAGTATAGATATTAATACTCGTATTCCATTGATATACAGGGAGAAGGAGTTGGAATTTCGTAAAATTCTGGCAGATGAATTACAACGAGGAAAGGTAGATTTTAGCATTTTTGTTGAGAATACGAGTGCTCAGACCTCAGTGAAAATCAACGAAAATGTTGTGAAATCGTACATTGCACAAATGAAAAATATCGTTGATGGAGACACAACGGAACTTTTGAAAATGGCTGTGCGTATGCCAGATGCATTACAAACTTCTGTTGAAAATATCTCTTCAGATGAATTTGAAATTGTATTGGAACATATTTTGTTGGCAATTAATGATTTGAAAAAATTCAGAGCAGAAGAAGGCATTGTACTAAAGGAAGATTTTATACTTAGAATACAAAACATTCGAGACTTATTGAAAGATGTAGAAGGCTTAGATTCAGAGCGTTTGGTACTTGTTCGTGAGCGTTTGGAGAAAGCTGTTGCCGAAATCCGTAATGTAGATGCTAACCGTTTTGAACAGGAGCTAATTTTCTATTTGGAGAAATTGGATATTACGGAAGAAAAAATTCGGTTGAAAAATCATTTGGATTATTTCATCGAGACATTAAATTCAGGAGAATCCAACGGACGAAAATTAAGTTTTATAGCTCAAGAGATTGGAAGAGAGGTAAATACGTTGGGTTCAAAAGCCAATTTTTCACCAATGCAACAAGTTGTCGTAAAGATGAAAGATGAGCTTGAAAAGATTAAAGAACAGCTTTCAAACGTGTTGTAAATCTGATATTTACTTAAGAACAATTAAATTAAGATGAATAAATTAATTATATTTTCGGCTCCTTCAGGTAGCGGAAAATCAACTATTGTAAGGCATTTATTATCACTTGAAAAGTTAAACTTAGCATTCTCTATATCAGCAACTTCAAGAGCTCCCAGAGGAGAAGAACAGCACGGAAGAGAATATTATTTTCTTTCGGTAGATGAATTTAAAAAACGAATTGCTTCAGGTGATTTTTTGGAGTGGGAGGAAGTTTATGCAGGAAATTTTTACGGAACTTTGAGAACAGAGGTGGAACGCTTGTGGTTGCTTGGGAAAACTGTCGTTTTTGATATTGATGTGGTTGGAGGACTACGAATTAAAGAACAGTTTCCTGAGCAAAGTTTGGCTATTTTTGTAAAACCACCAAGCATCGAAGAATTAGAAAAAAGATTAAGAAATCGGCAAACTGAAAGTGAAGATAAAATAAAAATGCGGTTGGATAAAGCCTCTCAGGAGTTGGCACAGGCTGAAAAATTTGATATAATAATTGAAAACGATAATTTACAGAAGGCTTTACAAGAGTCTGAAAATGTGGTTGTTGAGTTTTTAAAGTCAAAATAAGTTATAATGAGCAAAAAGCAAGTAGGACTGTTTTTTGGGTCATTTAACCCAATCCACGTAGGTCATTTAATTATCGCAAATCATTTGGTGGAGCATAGCACAATGGACGAGCTTTGGTTTGTGGTTACTCCTCAAAATCCTTTTAAGGAAAAGCATTCATTGTTAGATAATTACAGTCGTCTTGAAATGGTTCATAGGGCAGTTGAGGGTTATGAAAAATTGCGTCCATCTGACATAGAATTTCATTTGCCTCAACCTAATTATACGGTAAATACGCTGGCTTATTTGGGAGAAAAATTTCCTACGTTTGATTTTGCTTTGATAATGGGAGAGGATAATCTCAAAAGTTTTCATAAATGGAAGAATTATGAGTATATCTTGAAAAATTATCCCATTTTTGTTTATCCTCGTATTTCGGAGGGCAATATTTCTAAAGAGTTTGAAAATCACCCGAATATAACAAAAATTAATGCTCCCATAATTGAATTATCAGCGACTTTCATTCGCAATGAGATTAAGGAAAAGAGAAATGTACGTCCGTTATTGGCTCCGAAAGTTTGGCAATATATAGACCAAATGGGATTTTATGAGAAATAAAGTTCAGAAAATTAAAGAAAATTAAGCTAATTTATTCTGTTTTTTTGCTTTTCTGTATTCTTTTTTTATATTTGTCCGAAAAATTTCATAAAAATAGAAATATGAGAAAGAATGTAATGACTTGCTTGCTTGTTTTTGCTTCTATGTTTGCACTACAAGCACAAAGCGTTTTGGGTAAATGGAAAACCATTGATGATGAGACAGGTAAAGAGAAGTCAGTGGTTGAAATCTATGAGAAAAACGGTTTGATTTATGGAAAACTTGTAGAACTTTTAGAAGAGAAAAACAAAAATGCTGTTTGTTCTGCTTGCTCCGGAAAGAATAAAAACAAACCTTACTTGGGCTTGGTTATCATTACCGATTTGAAAAAAGACGGAGATGAATGGAGTGGAGGAAAAATTTTAGATCCCAAAACAGGAAAAGAGTACAAGTGTTATATGGCTTTGGAAGATTCTAACAAGTTGAAAGTGAGAGGCTATCTGGGGATTTCTCTCATAGGCAGAACGCAATATTGGCAAAGAGTTAAATAACAAGAAGTTAAAATAAAAAATCCGAAGTATTCAAGCTTCGGATTTTTTTGTGTTCCTATTTATTAATAAAATATACAAGCAAAATTACACCGATTATAATCCTGTAATAACCCCAAATCTTAAATCCATATTTGGTTAGTAAATGAATGAAAGATTTTACCGCAATCATTGCCACAATAAAGGCAACGACATTTCCGATGATGAAAATTAAAATATTCTGTTCGGAAGCCAAAATCATTTCATAGCCCTTTTGTTTTACAGTTCCGGTTCCCCAATCTTTAAGGAAAATGGAATAAACCGTAACGGCAAGCATTGTTGGTACAGCAAGGAAAAAAGAAAACTCAGCAGCTGCTTTTCGGCTAAGTCCTTGTGTCATACCACCAATAATTGAGGCGGCAGAACGTGAAGTTCCCGGCATCATTGCCAAACACTGCCAAAAACCAATAATTACAGATTTTTTTATTGAAATTTCTTTTTCATTAGTAATTTTCGGATTTTTGAACCAATTATCAGCAAAAAGAAGAATAAATCCTCCTACAATCAATACAATTGAGATAGCAATTTGATTACCTAAAACAGCTTCTATCTTGTCATCAAATAATTTTCCTAAAACAAGAGCAGGAATCACAGCACAAATCAGTTTGATGTAAAAGTTTAAGTTTGAAAAATCAAAAAACTTTTTCCAATATAAAACAACGACAGAAAGAATCGCTCCAAACTGAATGGAAACCTGAAACATCTTCAGAAATTCAGATTCTTCAATGCCAAGCAAAGAAGCCGTAAAGCCCATATGAGCCGTGGATGAGATTGGTAAATATTCCGTAAGTCCTTCAATAATAGCAATTATGATAGCTTCAATCGTATTCATTATTCTTTAGATTTATTAGGATTTAACAAAATGGCATAAACTTCAACGGCAAAACCCAGCAGAACTAAAGTCGGAGCCAAGTGAATGCGTCTGAAGCTGAAAATAGAAGGGTCAAAAGCATTCGGGTTATCGCTTCCTCCTCCGCTCATTAATATAAATCCTAATGCAATGATAGCTAACCCAATAAGCATAAAAATATAGTTTTTTCTTCCAAAAATTAATGTCGAATGATGTTTATTCATAATTTAAATATTGAAATTTAATATGTTTTACTTTTTTAGTAATAAAGGTCGTTGGTATTTAAATTCAAGAATCGTTGGGCAGCAAAAAAAGTACTTATCCAACTAATTAGCACTCCTATTATGAAGATAACTGTGAAAACAATAATCATATCATCAGTGCTGGAAAAAATCTCAAATTCAGGAGATATCGAACCAATGTACCTCAGGCAACCGTATAGGAGCGATACGGCAAGGATTGCACTTAAAATTCCTAACCGAATGTTTGTTAAAATGAACGGTCGGCGAATGAATCCGCGAGTTGCTCCAACAAGCTGCATTGTTTTGATAATGAATCGCTTAGAATATATGGATAAACGAATAGAAGAATTTATCAACAAAATAGCAATAAAAGTAAATAAACCACTAAAAATGAGTAATATAACTCCGATTCTGTTTACATTTTCGTGGATAAGCGTAATTAAGGACTTATCGTAAACTACTTCGGAAACGAAAGAATTTTGAGATAATTCTTTCTCAAGTTCCTTCATTTTTTCAGGTTCTGCAAACTCGGCTTTTAAACTCAAATCAATAGAATTTTGCAATGGATTATCACCGATGAAAGTAACAAAATCTTCTCCAACTTCTTCACTAAAAGTTTCTGCTGCAACCTCTTTTGGTATGAATTTCAGTGATTTAACATATTCTGCAATAGAAAGGGTTTTCTGCAATTGTTCAATATCGGCCTCTTTAGCATTGTCTTTCAAAAAAATTGTCATTGAAACTTGTTCTTTGAAATAATTTGCTAATCGTTTTGAACTTAAAATCAAAAATCCTAAAATACCCAATAGAAATAATACCAAAGTGATACTTATTATCACTGAAAAATAAGAAGTTATTAATCTTCGTCTGTTGAATTTTTCAATTGATTGTGCCAATTTTTAATATTTTTCAAAATAATTCCGTAAAGGTATAAAAAAGTCAGGGAAATACAATAAAAAATTAAATAAATGAATAATTAAATATTTCATAATATTTAATTTGAGATTTCTTCAGGACATAAACGCCTTAAAAACAGATAATTTAGAAGTGAAACTTGTAATTTCATTTCTAAATTGCCTCAAAAAACATAAGTTTTTTTATTTAATTATTTTGCATTCAAATCTTTTAAAATATTTACAGCTTCATCAATGTAAACATCTTGTTGTAGTGTTTCGTGCCAACGGTCGCGACGTAATTTCAAATCTTCATTACCTTGTATTTTAGCCTCTTCAGAAGGAAGAGAAACAAATTTCAAGTTTGATTTGTAATCCGAAATGGCTTTAAATCGTTTTGCTTCCTCCTCATCTTTTTCAACAACTTTTTTGTAAGCTTCGTGATTTAAAGGAAAAACATTTTTGTTTTGTTGTTGTTTTACCCATTTAGCATTTTCATCAATGAGCTTTAAATGTGCATTTTCGCCAATTCTTTTATTACTATTTTCGATAGCCTTGTTAAAATTAGCATTATTTTGCCAAGATTCAAACTGCACTGGGTCAATTTTGTCCCATTTCATCGCGTTTGTTAGGTCACGTTCTCCAACGTCGATATATTTATATTTATCAGGAACAACGATGTCACTTTTTACTCCTTCCAATTGAGTAGAACCTCCGTTAATACGATAGAATTTCTGAATAGTGTATTTCAAAGCTCCCAAATCTCCGAATGAATTTTGACGAACGTAATTGTTTAAGTCCTCAAAGCTTTGAACAGTTCCTTTTCCGAAAGTTTGTTTGCCTCCAATTACGATAGCTCTTTTGTAATCTTGCATAGCGGCAGCCAAAATTTCAGAAGCAGAAGCCGATAATTCATTAACCAGAATAACTAACGAGCCATCCCACTGTATGCGAGAATCAGTATCTGACAAAACGTCAATACGACCGCGAGGTGATTTTACTTGAACGATAGGTCCGTTTTTGATGAACAAACCGCCGAGTTCAACAACAGCTCTCAATGAGCCACCACCGTTATTTCTCAGGTCAATGATTAAGCCATCAATATTTTCTTTTTTAAGTTTTTCAATTTCTAAAGCTACATCTGAAGCGGCGTTTCGTTCTCTTTGATTTTTGAAATCAATATAGAATTTAGGTAGGTTGATGATACCGTATTTTTTGCCACCATCTTCAATAATTGCAGCTTTGGCAAATGTTTCCTCCAGTTCCACCATATCACGAATGATAGACACCACTTCAATAGTTCCGTCAACACGTTTTACAGTAAGGCGAACTTCCGTTCCTTTAGGACCTTTTATGAGTTTTATGGCGTCATCTAAACGCATACCTACAATATCCACAGGCTCTTCACTTCCTTGTGCTACTTTTAAGATGTGGTCACCAACTTCCAAAAGTTTTCCTTTCCAAACCGGACCGCCAAGCATCACGCCTGTAATGCGGATACCATCTGCTTTTTTCTGTAATTGAGCACCAATTCCCTCAAATTTTCCTGACATATCACGGTCAAAATTATCTTTGATATCAGGAGCCATATAGGTTGTGTGAGGGTCAAAAGTTTCAGTCATAGCATTGACATAAATGCTGAACCATTCTTCTTTTACCATATCATCAAGGAATGAAAATAGCTCGAGAAGCGTTTTTTCAGAAGTTTCAGTGGCTTCTTTTCGTAATTCCTCTTCCGATTTTATTTTGTAGTTAGCATCTTTTTCCTTTTTGGTTTTTTCTTCTTTTTCCTTTGTTACATAGCTGGACAAAATTGAAAAAGTGATGATTTGTTGCCAACGTTTTTGCAATTCGGCTTTGTTTTTTGCATACGGAATCTTTTCAAAATCAGTGTTAATAGTTTCTTTTGATGAAAAATTAATAGGTTTTTTGAAAATATCTTTAGCAATATCTTCAGCTTCTTTCATTCTTTGAATCAGTCTGTTATAAGTCAGATTGAAGAATGAAAGGTCGTCATTTTTTAAATCGTCGTCCAAACGAGTTTCATATTTTTTGAATTCATTGATGTCGGATTGTAAAAAATAACGCTTTTGGCTATCCAAATGCTCAATGTAGTTTTTGTACATCTGTTTGGAAAAATCGTCATTAACTTCAACAGGATTGAAATGTTTGTTGGTAAGAATGTGTTGGATGATTTCCACCAAAAGTTTGTCTTTCTCCGGATCATCAAATTTTTTGCTCACGAAACTACACGAAGCAAAAGAGATAAATAATAGTGTAAGTGATATTGAAAAATTTCTCATTGTGTGAAAATAACTTTAAAGATTATACGTTAAATAACAGCCTGCATTTTTTAAAATGCAAAAAGTGAAAGCAAAATGAATGTCACACTTATAATTAAAGAGGCAAACTTACATAAAAAAAATTAATTTCTTGTAGATATTGACAAGGAAAATAGAGAAATAAGCTTTGAAAATATTTGATGCTGTTTTTAGAAAAATAGATTAGAAGCATAGTTTTCAAAATATTTTTACGAAATATTCTGATTATTAGTTGTTTATTTATTTTTAAGGTGGAGGATTTTTATTCTTGCTTGAAAGATAAAGAAGTTGTAGTTTTTATGAAAAGTTTGTTGTTTCGTTCAAAATCTGTACTTTTGAACAAAAATTTTGAAATATGTCAGTCGAAGTAAGAGAATTAACGCGACAATATGGAAGTCAAATAGCTGTAAATCAAATTAGTTTTACCCTGAAAAAAGGTGAAATAACAGGTTTTTTAGGACCAAATGGAGCCGGAAAATCTACAACGATGAAGATGATTACAGGTTCGTTAATTCCTACCGAAGGAGAAATTCAAATAAATGGGATTAATATGCTGAAAAATCCCATTTTAGCTCAAAAAAAAATAGGATATTTACCGGAACATAATCCGTTGTATTTGGAGATGTATGTTCGTGAATATCTTTCTTTTATGGCTGATTTATATGGGAAAATTCCTCGAAATAGGGTAGAGGAAGTTATTGAAATTACGGGACTTACGCCTGAAAGTAACAAAAAAATTGAGCAACTTTCAAAAGGTTATCGCCAACGTGTTGGGCTTGCTTCGGCACTGATTCACGACCCGGAAATTTTGATTTTGGACGAGCCAACCACAGGGCTTGACCCTAATCAACTTGTTGAAATTCGGAATATTATAAAAGAATTAGGGCAAAATAAAATAGTTTTACTTTCGTCGCACATTATGCAGGAAGTTCAAGCGATTTGCGATAGAGTTATCGTGCTGAATAAAGGCAGCATAGTTTTAGATAAAAGAATGTCAGAACTTCAAGGAAAAGAACAAATTATTGAAGTTGCATTTGATTTCAGAGTGGAAGAACGCCTTTTAAAGCAAATCCCGAATGTAAAATCAGTTGTGAATGAATTTGAGTTTCTGTACAATATTTCATTTGACACGGAAAAGGATATGCGTCCTGCTGTTTTTGATTTTGCAAAAGAAAATGGGCTTAAAATTCTGCAAATCAATCATAAGCATAAAACTTTAGAACAGCTTTTTACCGAATTAACAAAGTAAAATTACTTTTTAGTTTGATACGTTCCAAAGATAAAGTTGGAATCTACCAATTTATTACCTTCAGAATTTAATATCACTAAATCTGTGATAGTTATCAAATGGTCGTAACGAATTAATTCTTGCGTAGTTTCGTTCAGAATGGGTTTGGTAATGATTGAAATTTTCCCTCCTGTAGCCTCAAATTGAGATGTAACGGAAGGCGATGAAGGCGGGTAACTTCCACAAAAATAGGAGTTGTTTACATCATCACTAAAGGTTCTGTAATATAGCTTGTAATCGTTTGATATAACGCCAGATGCTGTATTTTCGCTATTTCTTAAAACTCCTTTTGGTAATTCCAGAATCAAGGCTTGTTTTGAGTTGTATTTAAATAAGAATGTAGCAGTTGTATCGCTTGTGCAAGATAAAACATCCGAATTTTCAAAAGAGATAGTTTCTACCTCCAAATCTCCGTCGTTACAGGCGATTAGGCACAAAGCAAAAATAAAACTCAAAAAAAGCACTTTTCTTTTCATCATTTTGAATATTTTTTGCAAAAGTAAAAAATAATCTGAATAGGGAAAGTTATTTTCAATTTTATCTCCTTTTATCTACTTCGCTGTGGAAACCTTTGGCTGACTGAAAATCATCTTTTTCTTGTCTGTGTTTCGCCATTGTTTCAATTTGGCTTGTAAGATTTTTTAGTAACTAATCCCCAAAAAATCAGTCATTTGTTTTCTTTTTGCTTTATTGTTTTGTCTAAAATACTGTATTCCAATAATCAGACAATGCTAAATGCGACAAAATGACTAAGCTTCAGATAAAAAGCAATGGCTTAAATACCAAATAAAATTAAATTTGTTATAACAACATCTTTAAATTTCACAAGTTCTTTGTGAAAATCTCCTAACCTCTATTTTTTTCCGTATTCGGATGATTTTTTTAGAAAATGTGTTTTTTGAAAATTCAAAATAGCGTTATTTTTCATTGTTTTTCTAAATTTTTCGAGGCGATTTTAATCAAAATCGACCTCTTTTTAGCCTTTTTTATCAAAAAGCAGGGGCTATCTCAATCTTCGAGTTTCGCTTCAGATGCTATGCAATGGACATAACAGATAGTGTTTTGGCTCGTTTTATAGTAAACACGCAAAACAAATGCTTAATAATAAATTATTAAACTTTTTGTTTTTACCTTGCAAAGCACTCTAACTTATTGATTTGTTATTTTTTCGTTTATCTGATTTAATTCAATTAAAATTTTATCATACGGATAAGAATAAAAATTCAGCCGAATCCTGTCCTTCTCTTTTTTATCTTTGAACTCAATTATTTCTAAGTGTACATAAATATTATCTGATTTATACAAGTAGTTTTTGTGATACATAAAAGTATTTTTATCAGAAATATCCTCTTTTAGCATTTCTTCATCAGTTAAATCCACCATTTTAAATGATTGATTTAAACTTTTTATGACTTCCTTGATTTTATCTTCATCTGCTTCGGCTTCCAATTCGAGGAGAATTAGTTTATTTGTTTTTTTATCAGCCCAAAATTGCATATAGTCGAAAATAATATTTGTACTGCCTATATTAAGTAAAATATTTTCAGGGGAATTGATGTTGTATAAAATGGCTTTATCACTGAAATCGCCCATTACATATCCTACATTTGATAGTAAAACATCTTTATTTTCATTAAATGACAATCTGTCCAAATAATATATTTGATTTTTTTCACCTAATGTCTTAGGATTTTCTTTTTCTTGAGATTTGCAACTCATCATCAATAAAAGGCTTAATGTTAATACGAGTATTCTTTTCATTCCTATTGTTTTTTTCTTCTTCGATATAAATTTCCTTATAATACACTCAACTTTTGTTTTTTTTATGTCGCGAATTTATAAAAAATTGTGTAGTCGTTTGGTAAGAAATATTATTTTTGCAATATATCTAAAAATGTATTAAAAATGAAAAAATTATTTTTTTGGGGAATGTTGTTGTTTTCTTTACAGGGATTTTCACAAACCATCATTTCCCAAACCTATTACGAAGGCACTATCGGAACGGACTTGAAAGTAGGGCTTTACCTCGCCATTAAAGAAACCGGATGTCCAAACACCTATGCCGAAGCCTATTACAAATACGAAAAATCCAACGAACGCATTTTGTTATCGGCTTATATGGACGATAAAGAAGAGCGATTTACTTTCGTAGAATTCGGAAATACAGGCATTTTGTTGCTCCATCGCAAAGGCGAAACCTTGGAAGGGCTTTGGATAGCCCCTGACGGAAAAAAACAACTCCAAGTAAAGCTCAAAGCCCTACCACAATCTGAAAAAAGTTATGAGCGTATGGAAGACCATTACGAGCGACTCCATTACGAATCACACGACTGTTAAACACCTGAATCTATGAGAAATATATTATTTCTATTGCTATTATTCCTTTGTTCTTGTGATTTTTCTTCAAATAAAAAGCAAGAGAGCAAAGAGAGCGTTTCAAGTAATCAAATGTATGAAAATGAGACTTCTAAAAATGATTCAATAACAGAGGTAACGTATATCAAATCATTTTTTAATGAAGACTTACCCCTTGAAATTCATCAAATAAGCGAAAAAGAATTTCATACCGCTCAATCCAAAGCTCTAAAAAGCGATTCAATCCCTAAAATTACAAACTTTGCTCAGGCAGAAAAACATTTGAAAGACATTGTAACATTTAGAAAAGATAGGGATTGGACACACTTTCCGCAGGAAATCCGTTTTCGTAACGGAACCAAGCTCGACACCATTTATGATTTGTTGAACGAAATTGGTTTTGTCGCTTATTTTCCTACCGAAGACATCTTGCTTTTCGAGGGAGGGCATAGCTCTGATGTAAGTTTTAATCTCTCCAATGGCAAAGAAACCGAAGAGGTCGGCAACCCTGAATTTGTGATAGCTTCGCCTAATAATAAAGTTCGATTAAATGGCTACTACGGAGGGCAAGAATGCGTGTTTTATTTTATTCAGCAGTACAAAAATGGTCAGTGGCAAAAAACCATTAACTTGGACCATATTTTTGAAAAAATTACGACAAAAATGCTTTGTAATCTCAGTGCTTTTTGGGCAGATGACACTACCTTGTATCTTGCACATCCCAATTATGATGAGCAGGGAACAATGGAATTTATCCATTACAAAATCATTCTAAAACCTACCATTTCTGATGTAACGTGGTCTGATTTTCCGACCATTTCTTTTCCTAAAAAAGAACAAACCAACGCCGATAATTACGATTTGTTACCCGCATTAAGTGCTAATCAAGCCCGATTATTACTTTCAGGATTGTTTCCTGATGCGGAAAATTTCAAACGCGTTTATAGCGTGCCTTTCTCGGACGATTTTACTTCCGTAGTGGTGGCTTTTCAGCAGGGAGAACATCAATTTTCAACGATACTTTTTAATTTGGATAAAAACAATCAAATTATTGATTATCTTTTGATTGCTTATGATGAAATTGCCGAAAGTGCTGTATTTACGGAATCCGTTTTAAACAAAGATTCTATTGTTGTGAGAAAAGAATTTTACGAAAATGCGATAACTTTTACCTATGAAATCAGTCCGAAAGGGGAGTTTGTTTTGAAAAAAGTAAAATAAATCACAGGCAAAAACAATCGAATACAATGAAAAAAATAATCACACTCGCACTAATTTTCCTAAACGGAATGCTCTTGGCACAGCAATACAGACCGCTCTCCGAACAGAAAAACGGACTGATACTCTCAAAATTAGATTGGCAAAACGACCTGCAATCCGAAAACCTCAAAGGAAAAATAAAATCAATCGAAACTTATTTTTACAACGAAGGTTCGCTTTCTCCGCAGGGAAAAGAATTTATGAAGCAGGAAAAACGATTTTTTGAATTGTTTACCTACAACCCATACGGAAACCTCACAGAACACCATCCCCCACACGATTCTATTCCCGTGGTTTGGAAGTATAACCCAAACCATCAGCCGATTGCGGTGAGCAGTCGTTGGGCAAATATTCAGTATTTTTATGAAAACGGACTACTTATGGGAGCTGTTTTAAAGACAGAAAATACCGTTACCGAAAGTAAAATTACCCTTAACGAAAAGGGAAACGTCATAAAACAAACGCTTTCCCGAAAAAAAATATCAGTAGGAGAGTATAATTTGGAATATGATGAAAACGATTATCTTTCTAAATTTCAGGAAGTAAGTCCGCTCGGAATTTTGGATATTCTTTACACCAACGATTCACTCGGAAGGGTTTTAAAGGAAACGATACTTGAAAACGATGCGGTTGTAAAAACAAAAACGATGCAATACAACCCCAATGGCGATTTGATACAGGAAATAGACGGAGCATATACCAAAACATTTTCGTATGAGTATGATAATCAAAGTAATTGGATGCTTCGATATGAATACATCAACAACAAACGAACGGGCATTACCGAAAGAGTCATTACCTATTATGAATAATGCTTTTTTGGAAATCTTCAACGGAAGCGGTTACATTGTTAAACGGGAGCGTACCTGTTAGTAAATAGGTGCGCTCCCGTTAATCAATAGATACGTATCGGTTGAGGTAATCAAGCGGAAGCATTAAAACAATATCAACTTTTTATATCAAAAAAACAATGAACAAAAAACTAAAAATTCAACATTTACTGAAATTATTTGTCGCTTTGGCGATGTATTCTTGTAGTAACGGACAAACGCCAACTGCGTACCACATCGGAAAAATTCCTCAATTGGAACGATTTGAAACGCTGACCAAAAACGAAATCCGTTTGGATTCTTTGAAAAATAAGCACCAAAAGGAAGAACTCCAAATGATGCTTGACGGCAAAGCCTTTATAGCGGAAGCACCCCAAGAGTTTGTTCAAAAAATGATTGAAAAACATAAAATCACTGCTCTGCGATACAAAGACAACCGCAGCCGATATTTTGTTAAAACTTTAGCAAAGGGCAAGGAATATCCGTTTTTAAGCACGGAAGAGGAGCCTTTCACTACCGATTGTACTTGTGTGTTGGACAACGATACCATCAAAATACGAATGGGAATTTGGGTTTTCGGAGGTTTTCAGTTTAATATCAATCTGAGTAAGAACGATTTCCAAACCCTTTATTGGGAAGATACGCACGAGCGAAACACTTATAAACAAACTCTTTCCGATACACTGACGGACAATATCACTCTTGAAATGCAACAGCAAAAACTTATCTTGGCACAAAAGCCCACTTTTACTCTCGGAGAGGAATTGTTGGGGCATCTTACCTTCAAAACGAATGAATTTTATCAACAGGCAGAAGAAATTGATGCGGAAAACAGCCAAGATATGCTAAAAGTTGCTAAGGCGGGAGAGCTTTATTTCCGTTGCCAAGTACGGCAAAAAACGGAGGACGACAAATAATGGTATTGTTGGGGCTTATCGGAATCAGTTATAAACAAATGGACAATGTAGTTGCGGGAAATTGGTATGAATGACAGTATTTTTAAAGACAACGCATACTCCCCATACGATATGGTGCATTAGCAAGGGTAAATTAAAATAAAAATATTATGGAATTTTCACAAACAGAACAAAAGCTCACCTCGGCGGATATGGATGATTTTGAAAGAAAAATCGGACTAAAACTTCCGCAAGATTTTAAAGAACACTATCTAAAATTCAACGGAGGCTATCCTTCTTTTGAGTATGTAAAAGGGCTGAGAAATATTTTTACGATAAATGGTTTTGATTCCATTAAATATGGAGCACTCCCCATAGAAAAACTAATAGACGACTTTCGAGAAAGTGGTGTGGATTTCAATAATAAAATTCCTTTTGCAAGTGATAATGGCGATAATATCTTCTTAATTTCATTAGATGATTCGGATTATGGTAAGATTTATATCATTGAAGCCGAATTTTTAGAGGATAAAAATTATATTTTGGTTTCCGAATCTTTTACGGATTTTCTAAATTCTTTCTTTAATGAGTGATTTTTTTTGCATAATATCATTAAAAAGTTTATAACTTTGACATCGCCGACAATGAAAATTATTATGTTGCCGAAGACGGCATTTTGGTGCATAATGGGTATCAGGAGGCGGTGGATGATAGTGGTAGTCCCCAAAATAAGACTCACGCCGAAGGTGGCGATGCTCCGATAGAATCTTCTGATAAAAAATTAGGCGGAGCTTATAAAGACCTTGATTTTGATAACTCAATTGCTCCAAACAGAAAGAAAGAAACCGTAGAGCAACGACACCATATGCCAAGCCAATATAGCGGAAATAAAGGAAGTAATGGCGGAGCAATAACAATGATAACCGATGACCATAAACAAACAGCTTCTTGGGATAATATTGATGGCTCTAAGGAATATAGGCAGAAACAAAAGGAATTGATAGAGCAAGGGGAATTTCAAGAGGCTTTTGAAATGGATGTTCGAGATGTTAGAGAAAAATTTGGAGACAAATACGATGAAGCTATCGAACAATTAAGAGATTGGTATAAAGAAAATGGGAAATTTTAATAATTAAATTATGAGAAATATAATTAAACCGTTTGAAAAGGTAGGTGAATTAAAATTTGGAATGGATAGAAACTTTATAAATACATCTATTTTAAAAAAAAATGATTTTGATTCTGTTCAAAATAAAAATATTAAATATGGGGTTCTCTCTATTAACGACTATTTTAAAAATGGATTGGTGTTAGGCTACTTACAAACTCATTTATCATTAAGATATGTTGTTTTGTCAGACCCCTGTGAAGCAATATTTGAGGGTGAAGATTTGTTAGCAAAGACCTATTCGGAATGTTTGGAATTTATGAAACAATTTGATTCAGATATTGAGGAAGAAGAGTATGTAGGTTTCACAAGTTATAAATTGGGCATTGCTATCTATGCTCCTAACGCAACAGATGACCCCGATTGCAACATTGAAGCCGTAACAGTCGGCGAAGTAGGATATTTTCAAAGGACATAACAGATATAAAAAGCGTTTTAACCATAGGCGGCACTACCCAATATTCAATAGTTTTGGTTCGATGATTGAGTGTATAAAAGCTCATAATTTCCTTTATCAAACCAAAAAGTTTATAACTTTGACATCGCCGACAATGAAAATTATTATGTTGCCGAAGACGGCATTTTGGTGCATAATGGGTATGCTTTTAGAGACAAACCCAAATACGCACCAGACCCTAAAAAATGGGAAAAGAAAGGTGGTAAAGTAGAGGTTTTGGAAGACGGCACTTGGCGTTATACCGATTGGGAGGGAAATGTAGTAGATTATGTAAATGGTTACCCTGTGTTTAAAATACCTGACCACGCTCGGCAAAATGTAGATATTGGAAAACAAAAAGGAAATCACACTACAGATTATACAATGGCTGAAAAGAACTCGAATTTAGATCCTCCAAAGTTATCAAATCAGCAAACCACTTGGCATCATCACGAAGACGGAAAAACAATGCAAGAAGTGGATAGAAAAATACATAATAGGTTTACTCATCAAGGAGGAGTTTCACAAGTTAAAAAGAATAAAGTTGGCATTAAAAAAAGAAAATAAAACGATTATGAAAATTATAGGCTATCCAAACGGAAAGAAAAGTAAAATTTCCGACATAGAAAAACATTTTAAAATAAAACTTCCGCAAGATTATAAAGATTTTTTAAATATTTATAATGGAGGCGAAACCGAGGAAGATGCTTTTATATATGTAGAAGATTTAGACGAGTATATGATTATGGGGAATTTCTTCGGAATTGATATCGATGAAGGTTTTGCAGATATTTATAAAATCAATGAAGAGTATAATGATGATATACCTCCAAATTCATTGCTCATTGGTAGTGATATGGGAAGTGGCTTAATTTTACTTATTCAAGATGGCGAAAATGACGGCATTTGGTATTACGACCATTCGTATTTTTTTGAACAATCTTCCGATGAAGAAAACACTTATTTCATTTGTGAGACTTTTACCGAGTTTTTAGAAATATTGGAAAATACAAAACTTCCTGAGGAATAATTTATAAAATAATTATGAAAATACAAACAATAGAAAAAGGCATAAGAGAAAGTTATAAGATTGTAGAAGAGCAATTTGGTATAGAATTACCAAAAGATTATCGTAATTTTTTAGATTTGTATAATGGAGCAGTTATAGATAACGGATATTTTTATGTAGAAGATTTGGACGAATATATCACAATGCACTCTTTTTATGGCGTTAATACCGATGTTCGTTCCCATAATATCATTTTCAAAAACGAAGAATTTATAGATGATATTCCTGAAAAATCCATCCTTATAGGAAGAGACCAAGGAGGCGGATGGCTTTTACTGATAAATGATGGCGAAAATGATGGCATTTGGTATTACGACCATTCGTATTTTTTTGAACAATCCTCAGACGAAGAAAACACTTATTTCATTTGCGAAACTTTTACCGAGTTTTTAGAAATGTTGGAAAATACCAAACTTCCTGAGGGATAATATTTTCAACTTTGAAAAAACGGCGACTATACCACCATTATCAGCATAGAAAATTTTCCTAAATACCAAAAAGTTTATAACTTTGACATCGCCGATAACATCGTTTTAAAAATAAAGTAGCGATAAAAATGGAAAAATCCAAAGTGAATACAAAAAATAAACGCGTGTCAATGCTTTTGCTCTCAGCCATTGGTTTTTTGCTGGGTGTGGTGGTTTATGTATTTGACTTAATGGTCTCAAATGCAGAAGTTTCATCGATAGAACCCACGCTCGGCGAATTATTGCGAAACGCGGATTATTTTGTTTTACTTTTATATGGAATCATAGGCTTGGTAACGCTGTATATGTTGATAAAACTGTTTTATAAATTAACCCAATAGATTGAAAATGAATATATTCAGTATCTTATTCATATTATGCAGCCTGATTACTTTGGGGCTTTGCTTTTTAATCATTGCAAAAATCGTCCTGTTGTACAAACAAGCGCAAGGCGACACATCACACGTTTTTCAAATTCCCAAGGGACTTCCAAGATTTAAAAACAAATGGATAGATAAGCTGGTTATCTTGCTGATTTTTAATCTTTTGGGTTTGTTTACGCTTTTTTCAACGGGGCGGTTTTCCGGTGGGCGTGGCATTCCCATAGAGGTTTTTGTTGAAAATATCAGTAATTATTTGATTATTGTTACTCTAACTAATGTGTTGATTTTGAGTTTGATGTATCTTTTTAATAAAACCCAAATGCTTTGGCTGAAAAGATTACAAATGGTGTGGTATTATGAAGCGATTTTGTGGGCGTTGTTGCTGTTACTGACGCTCTATTTGGGGTTTTTCGTGCAGAGCGAATTAGAAATACTGATGATGGCAGGTTGATTTTTTAGAAGATTGCAATGATTTGATTGTTTATGAAAGAAGATTGTATTTATTTTATAGGAATAGCTCTTTACCTATTGGTATTGGCAGGATGTATTGTTTTATTTCGTAAGAAAAACATCACAAGCCTTCGATTTTTGTTATTATCGGCTTTGTTTTTATTGATGCTCAATATCATATATTGGGTTGCGATAAGGATATTTACTAATTCTTATGAAGGCGTGCTTTTGGTTTATGCTGCAATGGTGCTAAATGTCATCGCCATTCCGACTATCGTTATATTGTCAATAATAAAACATAAAATAAGCAAAAAATGAAAAAACCCAATGTCTTTTGTTCTTTATTGCTATTTTTTTATAATTGCATATAATTATTTAAAAGATATGAACATTTTAGATTTAATATAAACGATGATGAATAAAAATTCTAACACACCGCCCACCAACAAACGCAAGGGAATCTTGCAGTTGCTTTTAGCAATGCTAACTATGTTTGTGTTTTTCTTCACTTGGCTGGGCTTGGTGATTCTGGGTAATAAAATGGGCTTGGAGCTGTCTGCCACACGCTTGTTTTTGGGTCTTATTGCTCTGATAGTTGGCGGAGCGTGGGCTTGGCTGAGCCTAAAAGGAAGAATGCCCCTCCAAGAGGGCGAAACTCTGTCCAGTCCGCCGCCCCCTGCAAGAAATCTCACAGAAAAACTGATGCGAGGGCTGTTTTTGCTGGTCGGAATCGCGGTTTATGTGGCTGTGGCAATGCTACCCGATGCAATAGTGTCTTCTTTTTTGCGTATCTTTTCTTTTGGACGCGTAGGCGATACACTGGGAATGTTGGCTTTATTGGGAATGCTTTTGGTGGCTGGCGTGGTTTATCTGATTTCTGCCATAAAAAACAAACTTTCGCCCCATAAAAAATCCGAAGAATACAACCCTTATGCTCATTGGTATGTAACGACTATGCTCAACTGGGTGCTATTTTTCGTGGTCATTGTCCTTGGAATGTATATGATTGAGAGATTGGTGAAATAGCGATAAAATAGCCGTATCGGTCATTTTAAACCCAAAAATTCATACCTTTGCAAAAATTAGGCTAAAAAACGCTAAAAAAGCCCCAATTAAAACCATTAATATGAATGTAATTACAAATAGATAAAAATATGAGAATCATTAAAAGTTTAATCCCATTATTTACAGTTGCCCTTATGATGTATAGTTGTTCGTCTCCCAAGCTCGGGAAAGACCGTTTGGATTTGGAAAAGTTCGACTTGAATTTCGATGTTGATGCTTTTTATGCCGATGAAATTAAGAAAGGCAAAGAAAATATGAAAGAATTGGAGAAACTCGAGCAAAAAAGAGAAAAGGAGGGGTTTTCTGAAAAGGAAAGAAAAGAATTGGTCAAAAAGGCTTGGAAACTTCTCAAGTTTAAGAGCATTCAAAAAGATACGATTTTTAACGCCCAATTTTACGAGGACGAACGAAATCCGATAGGGTATCAATATGATATGTGGGGCTGGAATTCTGCTGACAGTTTGGCGAATTATCATAAGATGCACTTTCACAAAATAAATATGGCAACAAACCTTGAAGGTGATTTTATGGCGTTAGTCGCCCAAAGCCAAGGCGAAGGTACGGACGATTTTGAAGCCTTACTCCGTTATTTGGAGCAAAAACACGGCAAGGTAACGGTAAAAGAAAAAAACTTCTTCCGAAATTTTCCTATTTATTATTGGGAGTTGGATGACCGCCTATTGGCAATGATTTCTAAACAACAAAAACAGGCAAATCTAATACTGAAATTAAGTAAAGAAGCTACTGAAAACAATCCAACGACAGATACCATTAGATTTAATACAACCCATTTGTTTATACTCAATAACCAATACAAACACGATAGTATCATTAGTAATTTTCGCTCTGGCGATTGGATAGATTTTAATGCAGTTCTCAAAAAGTGATTTTTTGTATTTTAACAATGTAATTGTTTAATTTTTAAATATTTATAAAAGTATGAAAGCCATTAAAAGTTTAACCTTATTCTTTATTTTTATCCTTATGTTGCATAGTTGTTCGTCTCCCAAGCTCGGAAAAAATCGATTGGATTTGGAAAAATTCGATCTAAATTTTGATGTAGCCGCTTTTTATACCGATGAAATCGAAAAAGCTCAAAAAAATATGAAAGAATCCGATAATCTTTTGGAAAAAAGAAACAAGGAAAATCTTTCCAAAAAGGAAAGAGAAAAATTGACTGAGAAAATTTGGGAACTTTTGCGTTTTCACGTCATTCAAATAGACACCGTTTTTAAAGGTAAATTTACGAAAGAAAAAACTCCGATGGCGTATCGATACGATATGCGAAGTTGGAGTACTCGTGATAGCTTGGCATATTTTCAGAAAATGCACTTTTGCAAAATCAATATGGCAACCAGTCTTAAAGGCGATTTTATGGCGTTGGTTACGGAAAGTGAAAGCAAAGGAACGGACGATTTTAAAGCCCTACTTGATTATTTAGAGCAAAAACACGGCAAACCAACCGTAAAAGAAAATAGTTTTTATAACGATTCATTTACCTATCATTGGGAGCTGGACGACCGCCTACTGGCAATTTTTTCTCGTTACGACAACAAAGAAAGCAGCCTAAAATTGGGTATCGAAGTTACCGAAAATGATGTAAAGGTAGACACCACCAAACACCCCACCCACGTAACGCGTTTGTTTATACTCAAAAACCAATATAAACACGATAGCATCATTAGAAATATAAACTCGGGTGATTGGGTTGCTTTTTACAGAATCCTTGAGAAGTGATTTTTTACATTGAATAATATAATCGTTTAATTTTTAATCGTTTATAAAAAATATGAAAACGGTGATAAGCTTTGTTATCTTCCTGATTTTATTGGCATTAATTCATTCTTCGGATTTGGGTTTTAGGTCGCGTAAATATGCCAATCGTGCGCAAAATCCCCCTGCCAAGGTGTTTCGTGGCGAGGCGTTGTCCGCCGCTCAAAAAATATTTGACGGCGACATCAAGGGAATGGAGCAAGAGATTAAACAAAAAAATATCAATCTCAATGCGTTAGACCCTGAAAAAGGTTATACGCTATTGATGTACGCCACCATTATAGAAGATATGAAAGCGATGCGAAGGCTACTGGAATTGGGGGCTGACCCTAATATTATTTCTGCTGATTATAGCACGCCATTAAAATACGCAGCGGCACTTGATAATTATAAAATGTTGGACTTGCTTTTTGAGTTTAAAGCCCATCCGAACCCCAAAATAGGGCGTTCTCCGTTAATTGATGTTTTGCTAATGGGTGGTTTTGAGCGTACTAAAAAGAAAATGGTGGATTATCTGTTGGCGCACGGGGCGGACATTAATAATATTCCGCTTAGTGGAGACAATACAATGGAGGCGGTTACCAGAATTAATTTGGATATGGCGTTTTATTTTTTGGAAAAAGGCGGACAGCCCATCATCGAAGGGACGAACCTAAGTCCGATGGCACGTTATATTCAATCCGAAGAAAAGTGGTTGAAAAAAAATAATAAATCAGAAACGGAGTATTATAAAAAATTATTATCCCTAAAACAGCTCTTAATTGACAAATACGGCGTTCAATTCCCTTATGAAAAAGACACCTTACAGGAAGCCAAATTAAGAATCAAACTATACGAAGCCCTAAGTCCGCAAGATAAAATTTCTATTAATTTTAAATACAATGCCGGTGAAAATTCTTACCAAGAAGATTTAGAATTTGTAAAAAATAGTGAATAATTTTGTATCAAAAAATATATTTTAAAGCGATTTATAAAGGAAAATTTTATAAGTTGAATCTAAATATTAATACAAGTTTAGAGAAATCAAGCAATGAAAAATCAAAAAATTGCAATGGATAGTTTTAATGTGAAATATTCTTTTTGGGCGAGTATTATCACTATTTTTATTCTTTTTCCAATGGCATTATTAGTATTAAAATGGGGCAATATTAAAAATACAGGAAGCCAAACACAACTCATTATTTTGTTACTTTCTATGACATTTGGATTTTTGATCGTCATTATGAAAAGTACAATGAAGAAAGTTTATTTTATAAAATCAGATGAAAATATTTTGATAAAAGATAAGCATCATACCGAAATAAAATTGGATAAAAACTTTAATTATAACTTGTATAATTACAATTCCAAAAAAGCATTTATGATAAGAATATCAGACGAAAATAAATCATATTTTTACTTATCTCCTAATATGCATTTAAAAAGTGATATAGAAGCTTTTTTTCCTGCGTCAAATAAGAAGAAAATTAGAATGGATTTTTACGCTCAATATTTCCAATAATACTTTTTTTAGCCTATTTTATTATATCTGTTGTGTTTGTTATTTTTATTATTTAAAAATAAGTATGGGAGTTTAAAAAAACATCAAATTAAGTATGAAAAACTCAAAAATGAATAAAAAATATTTGTTTGCGATTATAGGTTTTTTGGCGGGTGTAATTTTCTATCTGTTTGGCGTAATGGTGTCCAATTCAGAAGTTTCATCGGTAGCCCCTACGCTCAGCGAATTATTGCGTAACGTGGATTATGTTGTTTTGTTTTTGTACGGAATTATAGGCTTTATAACGCTGTATATCTTGACAACAAGTCTTAATAAACTTATTAAATAGACAAAGCAAGACGCTCAAATTTTCTGCTTTACGCATTATAATATCTTTAAAATTCGCATATAAAATAAGAAATCAGATGACTAAAAAATATACCATAAAAGACATTGATTTAAAATTAGAAATTTTAATGGCACTGCCTATTATTCCTGTTGGTTGTGTTGGCTTTGCGGCTTTTCTTTGCCGTGGCTTATCTGATTTCCACCATAAAAAACAAACTACTGCCCCATAAAAAATCCGAAGAAAACAACCCTTATGACAATTGGTATGTAATGGCTATGTTCAACTGGGTGCTGTTTTTTGTATTGATTATTTTGGCTGCATTTTTGGTGTATGGGTATATGAAATAGTGATTGTATTAAGAAATGGTGCAAATATAGAGTTAAGAGCTCTATATTTGTAAGTATTTCTATAAAAGGGAGCAAGAATTTGCGTGAGCCTGAAAAGAATATTTCTCATTTTCGTATTTATGTGTCTAAAAGTGAACTGATTATTTATACACTCTGTAAAGGTTTGCTCCTTGGTAACTTTAATAGTACTGATAGTGATTTTCGGAACTCTTTTTTATTTGGAACGTTACACTCTATTTTTAATAAAATCTATGTTTTACAGTAAAAATAGTTGTGTTTTCTAAAAACAAAAATCTCTCCTAAAAAATTGTTTTACAAAGTTTTAAGAGAGATTCTATTTCTTTAAAAAAATCATTTTTTAGCCACAAGTTCTGCAATTTTTACGATAACTTGAGTGGCTTTCTCTAAACTTTGTACAGGAACGTACTCAAATTTTCCGTGGAAATTGTGTCCGCCGGCAAAAATATTCGGGCAAGGAAGTCCCATATAACTTAATTGCGAGCCGTCTGTTCCGCCTCGTATCGGTTTGATAATCGGAGTGATACCTAATTCTTTCATTGCTTTTTCAGCTACTTCTACAATGTGAAAAACAGGTTCTATTTTTTCTCGCATATTAAAGTACTGGTCTTTGATTTCGGCTGAAACTGCGTTTGGATATTCTTTATTTAATTCATTTACAATCTGTTGCACAGTTTCTTTACGTTTTTCAAATAATTTTCGGTCGTGGTCACGGATAATTAACTGAACTACAGTATTTTCTATATCTCCTGAAACGTCGGTAATGTGGTAGAATCCTTCGCGTCCGCTCGTGCGTTGTGGGATTTCATTTTCAGGTAAAGAGCTAATAAATTGATTTGCAATTAATAATGAATTTACCATTTTGTTTTTTGCATAACCGGGATGAACGCTTTTTCCTTTGAAATGTACTTTGGCTCCTGCAGCATTGAAGCTTTCGTACTCCAATTCACCAATTTGGCTTCCATCCATCGTGTAAGCCCAATCTGCACCAAATTTTTTCACATCAAATTTGTGTGCTCCACGACCTATTTCTTCATCGGGAGTGAAACCAACTCTGATTTTACCGTGCTTAATTTCAGGATGTTGTATCAAATATTCCATTGCTGTAACAATTTCAGCAATTCCGGCTTTGTCATCAGCTCCCAAAAGTGTCGTTCCGTCGGTTGTGATGATAGTTTGCCCCTTGTACAGAAGTAAATCTTCAAAATAAGAAGGAGAAAGAACTATGTTTTTTTCTTTGTTCAGAACAATGTCACCTCCGTCGTAGTTTTCAACGAATCGCGGATTTACATTTTCTCCTGAAAAATCAGGCGATGTGTCAAAGTGAGCTATGAATCCGATGGTAGGTACTTTATAATCAATATTGGAAGGAAGTGTAGCCATTACGTATGAATTTTCATCAATTGTAACATCTTCTAAACCAATAGATTTTAATTCTTCTACAAGCAAACGAGCCAAATTCCATTGTTTTTCGGTACTTGGAGTGGTTTGGCTTTCAGGGTCAGACTGAGTATCTGTTTTTATGTACGTTATGAAACGTTCTACTAACTTTTGCATAATATTTTGAGTGTTTTGATTATAAAATTAACGCCCAAAGGTATAAAAAATTATCAAATTAGGTATCCAAAAAATCAAAAAAATGATTGAAGTTTCATCGTTTTTTTCTATATTCGCACCAAATTGACATTTACAATGAATTTAACTTCAGAAAATATACTATTAATCGGGTCTTTGTTATTGTTAGTCAGCTTAGTTGCAGGTAAAACGTCCTACAGGTTTGGCGTACCAACGCTAATTTTGTTCTTGGGTGTAGGGATGCTTGCTGGTACTGACGGAATATTGAAAATTCAGTTTAATGACCCGAAATTAGCTCAATTTATAGGTATTATTTCGTTGAATTTTATTTTGTTCTCCGGAGGTTTGGAAACCCGATGGAAGTCGGTAAAACCTATTCTTTTTCAGGGTATTATGCTTTCAACTTTGGGTGTTTTACTAACGGCTGTCAGTTTGGGGCTTTTTGTGTGGTATATTACTGATTTTACGCTGTTTGAAAGTCTTTTATTAGGTTCAATTGTTTCCTCAACAGATGCGGCTGCTGTGTTTTCCATATTGCGTTCCAAGAATTTGGATTTGAAGTATAATCTCCGTCCTACGCTGGAATTTGAAAGCGGAAGTAACGACCCGATGGCTTACGTATTGACAACCACCTTTTTAGGTTTGGTTCAAATTCCTGAACAGTCCGTTTGGATGGTGATTCTCGTATTTTTACGTCAGATTATTTTAGGTGGTGTTCTTGGTTTTGTTTTTGGAAAGCTTAGTAAGTTGATTTTTAACGGGATACAATTAGGTTTTGAAGGTTTATATCCGGTATTGGCAATCGCTTTGATGTTCATTACGTTTTCGGGAACTGAGGCACTTGGCGGGAATGGATTTTTAGCAATTTATATATGTTCGGTTTTTCTTGGAAATCAAAACTTTATACACAAAGGAAGTGTCTTAAAAGTTTTTGACGGACTTGCTTGGTTAATGCAAATTGTTCTGTTCTTAACACTGGGGCTTTTGGTTGTTCCGACAGAAATAATTCCTCTGGCAGGTTTAGGGCTTTTAATATCAGTATTTTTGATTTTAGTGGCTCGTCCGTTGAGTGTATTTTTAAGTACGATTCCTTTTAAAATGTGTTTCGCTCGGCGTTCCTATATTTCGTGGGTGGGATTGCGAGGAGCCGTGCCAATTGTATTTGCAACGTATCCGCTTTTGGCAGAAATAGATAAAGCTCACATCATTTTTAATATTGTGTTTTTTATTTCTGTGACTTCGGTTTTGATTCAAGGAACAACGCTTTCGGTGGTGGCGAAGTGGCTGAATATAGCTTCTGTTCAGCAAGATGTTGAAAATGATGAAAATCCTGCCGATGCGATTATTCGTGAGCATCCGAAAGCCGTAATGCAAGAAATTCTGATTCCTGCAGATAATCACGTTATCGGGAAGAAAATAGTAGAACTTGAATTTCCGAAAAATTCGATTATTGCAATGATAAAACGAGATGAAAAATACATAACTCCTAACGGTTCAACCAAAATAAATCCTAACGATATGCTTATTGTTATTTCCGATAACCAATTGGCTATGACGGAAGTATATGATATGCTGGAAATTGTTAGTGAATAAGAAATTTACATAAAAGGAGAAGTCAGTCGTAATATTTTTTCGGCTAATTGTTTGTATTTCGGACGTTTTTCCCACTTTTCCAATGTGAGTTTTTCTGCATCAAGAAGGTCCTTGTAGAAAGTTTCTCGCAATCGTAAAGCGGTTTCTTTGTGATAGATAAGTGCCGAAACTTCAAAGTTAAGGTCGAAACTTCGTGCATCTAAGTTCGCAGTCCCTACGGAAGCCCATTTGCCGTCAATTACAAAAGTTTTTGAATGCACAAATCCTTTTTTGTACAAATAAATTTTAACGCCAGCTCTAAGCAATTCTTCAAGAAATGATTGAGAAGTGACGTTTACCAAAAAGGAATCACCTTCTTTTGGAAGTAATAATTTAACGGATATTCCGCTGAGTGAAGCAATGATAAGGGCTTCTTGCAGAGAAGTATCGGGAACGTAATAAGGCGTAGTTAAAATGATTTCTTCTTTAGCCGAATATATAGCTTGAATAGTTGTGTAAAGGATTGTAGGTAAGTCCGAATCAGGACCGCTATAAGCAATTTGAGCATAGTAATCACTTGGTAAGTTCAGAAAATCTGTGGGGAAATAAGCAGGTTGTATGGCTATATTTTCATTGCTACAGAAATTCCAATCCGATAGAAAAACCATTTGCAATGAAAGAGAAGTTATTCCTTTTATCATCAGGTGAGTATCACGCCAATACAGCTCGTTATTCGCCGAATTGATGTACTTATCACTCACATTAATTCCTCCCACAAAAGAAGTTTTGCCGTCGATAACCACAATTTTTCGGTGATTGCGATAATTTATTCGGTTGGCAAAATAAATGAAATTGATTTTATGAAAAGGAAATACTTGTACTCCGTTTTCTTTCAGTTCTTTAACAATATTCTTGCGGATGCTACGACTTCCAAAATCATCATAAATGAAACGAACTTCAACTCCCTCGCGAGCTTTTTCAATCAGCACTTCTTTTACTTGATTTCCAATAGTGTCATTTTCATAGATATAATATTCAATGTGTATGTGCGATTTTGCATTTCGCATTTCACGAAGTAACACAGGAAAAAGATTTTCTCCATTATCTAAAACTTCTATTGAGCTGTTTGGAGCCACAAAAGTTTGTTCTGTTTGTGAAAGAAATCGGATGATTTCCGTATTTTCACTTAAAGAAGGATGTTCTAAGTGAGTTTTTTTCAGAATTTCGATTTTTGATTCCAATTCATTACGGAAAAATTGGTCTATTTCCAGCTTTTTGTTGTAGATTTTGTGTCTTCTGTAATTAATTCCGAAAGAAAAATAGAAAATTATGCCTAAAATCGGTATAAAAATCACTAAAAGCAGATATGCCAGCGTCTTACTTACCGAACGTGTGTCCCAAATAATCCGAAGGCAAACAGCAATCAACAGAGGAATATATACAATTTGAGCTAAAACTAATAAATTCATTTTATGTCTTTTAGATTTTTAAGCTGAAAAAGCCAAGTTACAAAGCTACAAAATAAAATATATTTATCAAAAAGAAAGATTAATTTATTTATAATCAGTTTTTTAATTTGGTTTAGGAAGAAAAATAAATTAAAATATTCTGAAATAAATTTGCAGATTAAATATTTTTCCATACATTTGCACCCTTGAAAACCAGTACATAATAATCATTAAATAATATTGGAATGTATTTAACAAAAGAAGTAAAAGCAAAAATTTTTAAAAAACACGGTGGTTCAGAGACTAACACCGGATCAGCTGAAGGACAAATCGCTTTGTTTACTTTCAGAATCAATCACTTAACAGAACACTTGAAAAGAAACAGAAAAGATTACAACACAGAGCGTTCGTTAGTGAAATTGGTAGGTAAACGTAGAAGTTTACTTGATTATCTGAAAACTAATGATATCGAGAGATATCGTGCAATTATCAAAGAATTAAATATCAGAAAATAATCAAAAAGGGGCTTTTTGCCTCTTTTTTTAGTTATTACCAAAAATAAAAGTATTTCTTCTTAGGAAAATCAAATAAAACTAAAATAAGCCGTTGGTATGAACCAACCATTGGAAAACCTGAACAACAACACAACGCCTAATGTTTAATTAAAAAAAATAACAAAATGATTCCAGAAGTTAAAAAAGAAATTATCGATTTAGGCGACGGAAGAACCATTTCCATTGAAACGGGAAAATTGGCTAAACAAGCCGATGGTTCGGTTGTTGTACGTATGGGAAATGCAATGTTGTTGGCAACAGTCGTTTCCGCAAGAGAAATCAATCCAGAAACGGATTTTTTACCTTTAACGGTAGATTATCGTGAGAAATTCGCTGCTGCGGGGCGTTTCCCAGGCGGATTTTTCAAACGTGAGGCACGCCCAAGCGACCAAGAGGTATTGACAATGCGTTTGGTTGACCGTGTGTTGCGTCCGCTATTCCCGAAAGATTATCACGCTGAAACTCAGGTGATGATTCAATTAATGTCACACGATGATAATGTGATGCCGGACGCTTTGGCAGGATTGGCAGCTTCGGCTTGTATCGCTGTGTCTGACATTCCGTTTGACGGACCTATTTCAGAGGTACGCGTGGCACGTATCGACGGAAAATTCGTTATAAATCCTAATAGAGAGCAACTTGCACAATCCGATATGGATATTATGGTGGGAGCTTCAAAGGATTTCGTAGCGATGGTGGAAGGTGAAATGGATGAAGTTTCCGAAAAAGATATGGCGGAAGCTATAAAATTTGCACACGAAGCCATTAAAGTTCAGATTGATGCTCAAATCCGTTTGGCTGAAAAAGTGGGTAAAACCGAAAAACGCACTTATGAGCCGGAAGTTGAAAATGAAGAAGTTGAGCAAAAAGTTTATGGTTTGGCGTATCCAAAATGTTATGCCATAGCTAAAGAAGATACTGCTAAACAAGAGCGTGGAGAGAAGTTTGCAGCCGTAAAAGAAGAGTGTTTGGCACTATTCACTGAAGAAGAGCAAGAAGAGTTTGCAGCTTTAATCAGCAAATATTTCGGGAAGGCTCAAAAAGAAGCAGTTAGAAATCTTATTTTAGATGAAAATATCCGCTTGGACGGACGAAATACAACGCAAATTCGTCCAATTTGGTGCGAGATTGATTACTTGCCTTCAGCTCACGGTTCTTCTATCTTTACACGTGGTGAAACTCAATCACTTACAACAGTAACCTTAGGAACTTCTCGCGAGGCAAACGTAATTGACTTGCCAACAGAACAAGGCGAAGAGCGTTTCTATTTACATTATAACTTCCCGCCGTTTTCAACCGGTGAGGCTCGTCCGCTTAGAGGAACTTCACGAAGAGAAATCGGTCACGGAAATTTAGCACAACGAGCCCTAAAACGAATGATTCCTGCCGACTGCCCTTATACAGTTCGTGTAGTTTCTGAAATTTTAGAATCAAATGGTTCGTCATCAATGGCAACGGTTTGTGCTGGTACACTGGCACTTATGGATGCCGGAGTGCAAATGACAAAACCTGTATCAGGGATTGCGATGGGGCTGATAACCGATGGCGAAAAATACGCTGTACTTTCTGATATTTTAGGTGATGAAGACCATTTGGGAGATATGGATTTCAAAGTGACCGGAACTAAAGATGGTATCACAGCTTGCCAAATGGATATCAAAATCAAAGGATTAACTTATGAGATTTTAGAAAAAGCTTTAGAACAAGCTCGCGAAGGGCGTTTGCACATCTTAGGAAAAATCACAGAAACTATTGCACAGCCAAAAGCCGAAGTGAAGCCGCACGCTCCGAAAATCGTTACTATGGAAATTCCGAAAGACTATATCGGTGCGGTTATTGGTTCCGGAGGTAAAAACATTCAAGGTATTCAGCAAGAAACCGGAACGACTATCGTTATCGAAGAAGAAGGCGATTTCGGTATTATCGAAGTATTGGGAACAGACCCGGAAGGAATGCAACGTGCTATCGATACTATCAAGGCTTGTGTTTTTGAGCCTGTTGAAGGTGAAACTTACCAAGTAAAAGTAACTAAATTATTAGATTTTGGTGCTGTAGTTGAATTTGTTCCTGGTAAAGATTCTCTATTACACATTTCTGAAATGGCTTGGGAACGCACCGAAAAACCATCGGATTTGGTGAAAGAAGGAGATATTATCGAAGTGAAATATATCGGTATAGACCCTAAAACACGTAAACAGAAGGTTTCTCGTAAGGCTTTGTTGGAGCGTCCGCCAAGAAGTGAAAAACCAAGGCACGATGGCAACAAACCGAGACATCAAAAATCGGATAAGAAAGAAAATAATCAATAAATGAAAAGAGGCTTTTAATAGCCTCTTTTTTATTTTATGAATGAATAATGGTTAAAATATTTTTTCCCAATTTACATTTGGGTTATATTCCAAAAATCCTTTTTGAACAGATAAGGGAGAAGCAATGTTGTTAGTGTACAAAGCTCCCGTTCCCAAACCTTGAGGCATTGGGTTGTTGAGCGTGAAAGTCCATTGTGCAATGGCATTCAGCCCGATATTACTTTCCAAAGCACTGGTTATCCACCAACCGATATTTTGCTTTTCGGCAAGAGAAATCCATTCTTCCGAATTTTTGTATCCTCCTAAAAGAGAAGGTTTTATGATGATGTATTGCGGATTTATTGCTTCCAAAAGCCTTTTTTTATCAGAAAAAAGAATCACTCCGATAAGTTCCTCATCTAATGCGATGGGCAGGGGCGTTTTTTGGCAAAGCTCAGCCATTTTTTCGATTTGATTTGCTTTGATGGGCTGTTCGATAGAGTGCAATTCCAACTCACTGAGGCGTTTTAGTTTCTCCAAAGCCTCCTCGGCAGAAAACGCTCCGTTGGCATCTACCCGAATTTCAATGTCTTGCACCGAAAATTCTTTTCGCAGGTTTTTCAAAATTTCATATTCCTGCTCAAAGGCAATCGCCCCGATTTTCATTTTAATACAACGAAATCCTTGCTCAAGCTTTTCCTTAATTTGCGATTTCATAAACTCGGGCGAACCCATCCAAATCAGTCCGTTTATGGGAATAGAAGCCTTTCCGAGGGTAAAATCCGAAGCAAATAAAATGTATTCATTATCAGATATTAGAGACCGAAAAGCCTGTTCCACACCAAATTGAATGGAGGGAAATTCGGGAAGTTTTTTGAGTAAATATTCTTCTCCCAACGAAATGTTATCACACACCCATTGTAAGGTGTCCTCGTAGTCGGGGCGGTCGTCAAAACTTAATGTTTTTAGTAAACCGCATTCACCAATTCCTTGTTTTTCTCCATCGGTTATGGTCAAAAAATAGGTTTCTTTTTGGGTGAGTACGCCTCTTGAGGTGCCCGACGGACGCTTAAAGTCTAAAATATGTTTTTTATAAAAAGCTTTCATTAATTTTTCTGATTGAAAGTACTTAATTATCTTCAATTAAATCAACCTCAAGATGTTGTTCTTCCTCTTCGATTTCTTCTTTCTTTTTGGTGATGAGTTTTTCCATTTTTCGGTCATTTAGCACATATGAAACCGATTTTTGGTCTAATTCATCAAGGAATTCTTTAGAAATATCAACTTTTAGCTGTCCATTATCCATATTCAGATGGATATTTTCTTTATTATTGTGAATAACAAATGAAATTGGATGGTTTCCGTGATATTTTTCGATGATTTCTTTATAATTTTTGATTAAATCTTTTGAAATTTCTTCTACATTTAGATGTAAAGCTATTTTTTTGGAATAATTTTCCAATACATCTTGAAGCACCATCATTTGATTGAAAATGATGCGAGGCTCTGATTTTTCGTTACTTTCTTTCTTTTGCCATCCTTCTTTAACTCCAAACTTACAGAACAGAAATGTGCCTAAAACCAGATAATTACGGAATTTTAAATAATCATCATTGAAAAGTTTAAACTCGTATGAACCGTCATAATCCTCCAAGATGAATGAAGCCCAGCCTTTGCCGTTTTTTGAAGTGCGATGCTGAACATCGGTAATCATTCCGGCAACGCTTATTTCTCTGTTAATCAGTGGTGAAAGGTCTTGCAGCTGTGAAAGTGTAAGATTACAAAAATGGTCTAACGAATGCTTGAAATCATCGAGCGGATGCCCCGAAATGTAGATGCCAACCACTTCTTTTTCACGACGTAACTGCTCCAGATTGCCCCAAGTTTCACAATTCGGAATTGTCGGTTCGGGAATTTCTACCTCATTAGTTCCACCGAAAAGACTCATTTGTGCGGAATTTTTACTTTCCTGATATTTATTTCCAAAACGGATTGCTTTTTCCAAAAAGGGAATTCCATCTGATTCAGTATGAAAGTATTGGGCTCGATGTACTTTCGTGAAAGAATCAAAACCTCCAGCCAAAGCGATATTTTCAAAGGCTTTTTTATTAATATTTTTGTAATCAACACGCTTGGCTAAATCAAAAATGGATGAGTAATTTCCGTCTTTTCGATGTGAAACGATTGTATCCACCGCGTTTTTCCCTACGCCTTTGATAGCTCCCATTCCAAAGCGAATGTTTCCGTCTTTATTTACCGTAAATTTATAAAACGATTCGTTTACATCAGGGCTTAACACCTTGATTCCCATACGTTGGCATTCTTCCAAAAAGAAAGAAACTTGCTTAATATCGTTCATATTATTGGAAAGCACCGCAGCCATAAATTCCGCTGGATAGTTGGCTTTCAGATAGGCAGTTTGGTAGGCAATCCACGCATAACAAGTGGAGTGTGATTTATTAAAAGCGTAACTTGCAAAGGCTTCCCAATCCTTCCAAATTTTTTCCAAAACATCGGCAGGATGACCGTTTTTGATGCCTCCTTCCACGAATTTAGGTTTCAATTTTTCAAGTAGGGCAAAAATCTTTTTCCCCATCGCTTTACGAAGCATATCGGCATCACCCTTGGAAAATCCCGCTAACTTCTGTGAAAGTAACATCACTTGCTCTTGGTACACCGTAATTCCGTAAGTTTCTTTTAGGTATTCTTCCATCGCATCAAGGTCATACACAATGGGTTCGGTGCCGTGTTTACGCTTAATAAAACTCGGGATATACTCCAACGGACCTGGTCGATACAAAGCGTTCATCGCAATCAAATCGGCAAAAACAGTGGGTTTAAGCTCACGCATATATTTTTGCATTCCGGGCGACTCGTATTGGAAAATCCCCACAGTTTCACCACGTTGGAAAAGTTCGTATGTTTTTTTATCGTCAATCGGAATTTCATCCGGATTGATTTCTATGCCGTTACGTCTTTTGATGAGTTCTATCGAATCTTTGATAAGCGTAAGTGTTTTAAGCCCCAAGAAATCCATTTTGAGCAGTCCGGCACTTTCCACAACCGAGTTATCAAACTGAGTTACAAACAAATCCGAATCTTTAGCGACAGAAACAGGCACAAAATTGGTGATGTCATCAGGCGTGATGATAACCCCGCAAGCGTGAATCCCTGTATTTCGGACAGAACCTTCCAAAACTTGAGCTTGTTGCAGTGTTTCGGCGGCTAAGTCCGTCCCCTCGGCTATTTGCTTGAGTTCGTGTACCTTCGGAAGCTCATCGGAACGCAATTTTTCTTTCAGTTGCTTGTCATCCATACTGAAGATTTTCGCCAACTTCATATTCGGCACGAGCTTAGCAATTCTATCGGATTCGTGCAATGGCAAATCCAGCACGCGGGCAGTATCTCGAATGGAGGATTTTGCTGCCATCGTTCCGTAAGTAATGATTTGTGCAACCTGATTTTTTCCGTATTTATTGATAACGTAATCCATTACTAATGAGCGACCTTCGTCGTCAAAGTCGATATCAATATCGGGCATACTCACACGATCAGGATTTAGGAAACGCTCAAAAAGCAAGTCGTACTTTATGGGGTCTATATTGGTGATTCCGAGGCAATAAGCCACTGCCGAACCCGCTGCCGAACCCCTTCCCGGACCTACGGAAACGCCCATTTCACGAGCTGCGGCTATAAAGTCCTGAACGATAAGGAAATAACCAGGATATCCCGTTTTTTCGATAATCATCAGCTCAAAATCCAATCGTTCGATAACTTCTTCAGAAAGAGGTAGTTCGTAACGTTTTTCTGCTCCAAGATAAGTCAGATTTCTGAGATATTTGTTTTCTCCTTTTTTTCCGTCGGGATCGTCTTCTACCAAAAATTCGTTCGGAATTTGAAATTTTGGCAATAAAACCTCACGAGCCAAGTTATAAATTTCAATTTTATCGATGATTTCTTGAATATTTAAGATGGCTTCAGGAACATCCTTAAACAAAGTTTTCATTTGCTCGGCGGATTTGTAATAATATTCCTGATTGGGCATCCCAAAACGATATCCGCGACCTCTTCCGATAGGAGTTGCCTGTTTTTCTCCGTCTTTAACGCACAGCAAAATATCGTGTGCATTGGCATCTTTCTGATTGATATAGAAAGTGTTATTGGTGGCTACAAGCTTTACTTGATGCCTTTTGGCAAGTTCTATAAGTACTTGATTGACACGATTTTCATCTTCCTGTTGGTGACGCATCAATTCGATGTAAAGGTCATCACCGAAAAGATTTTTCCACCAAAGTAAGGCGATTTCAGCTTGTTTTTCACCGATATTCAGCACTTTGGAAGGCACTTCGCCATTCATTCCGCCAGTTAATACAATCAGGTCGTTTTTATATTTTTCAACGATATTTTTATCAATTCGTGGCACATAATAAAATCCGTCGGTATAGGCAATGGAAGCCATTTTAGCCAAATTATGATAACCATTTTTGTTTTTTGCAAGCATAACAACTTGGTAACCATTGTCTTGATGACTCTTATCCAAATGGTTTTCACAAATGTTGAATTCACAACCTACGATGGGTTTTATCTCAATTTCTGTAGGAATTTCGCCTTTTTCGAGGGCTTCATCATTTTTTGCCTTGGCGGATTTGTTGTGTCCCAAAACTTCCTTGATGAAGTGAAAAGCCCCCATCATATTTCCGCTGTCGGTCATTGCAACAGCAGGCATTTTTTCCTGAATGGTTTTTTTAACTAAACTTTGAATGGATGTAGTTGCTTGTAAAACAGAGAATTGTGTGTGGTTGTGTAAATGAGCAAATGGTGCGTTTTCCAACAAAGCGATATTTGCATCGATTTCTTGCTGGCTTAATCCGCTTCCCGATTGCTTTTGAATTTCTTTACGGATTTCCTCCGAAGCCTTTTTCAGGTTGATATGTTTCAGCCCAATAGGTTGAATTTGAGTTGGGTTATATTGCTGAAATTCAGAGATATACTCCGTGCTAATATCCTTCGATTCAAAGCCTTCCCCGATGCGTATCAGTTCGAAAAAACAACGCGTGGTGGCTTCTACGTCGGCAGTGGCGTTGTGGGCTTCGGCAAAAGGTTCTTGGAATAGAAATTCGTGTAACTCAGTGAGTGTAGGGAGTTTAAATCGTCCGCCACGACCTCCGGGTATTTTACAAAGTTCGGCCGTAATTTCGGTACACGTATCCAAAACAGGAAGCGTGGTAAGCGGACTTTCCACACCATAACGATGGAATTCCGCCCCCATAATATTGATGTCAAAACCGATGTTTTGTCCCACCACGTAAGCCGATTTTTGTAACGCTTCGTTAAATTGCGTGAATACCTCGTGAATTGAAACTCCTTGTTGTTGAGCCAATTCGGTGGATATTCCGTGTACTTTTTCGGCATCGTACGGAATGTTAAAATCATCGGGAGCAATCAAAAAATCTTTATGCTCGATGAGCTTCCCGTGGCGGTCGTGCAGTTGCCAAGCAATTTGCACAGCCCGAGGCCAATTGTCTGAATCTGTGATTGGTGCATCCCATCTTTTTGGTAATCCGGTGGTTTCGGTATCGAAAATTAGGTACATAAATGTAAAAATATTAGTCGCAAAAATACAAAATAATTACAAATACATTTGGTGTAAATTTATAACAATTTTTTTGATTTCCTCGCGAAACCAAATTGGCGAAATAATCTCAATTTCAGCTCCGTGGGAGAGAATTTCTTGTCGGAAATCATAAGTCGGTCGCAAGAAATATTCGAAAAAAGTGTACTCACCTTCGGTTTTGATTTCTTTTTGTGAATGATGTAAAGGCAAGGAATTGAGGTATTTAGTTTTTTCTTCGTTGGCTTTTATAATAATTTTTTCAATTTGTTTATCGGTAAAGACACCAAAACTTGAACTGAAAAAAATTTCAAGATTGAAATCTGTTGGGAACTTAAATTTTTCGGTAGTACGTTGTAGTTTTAAAATTCGATCAAGACCAAAGATACGAATGTCTTTCAATTCACTACAAAAACCAACTACATACCAGCGTTGTTTAAAAATCTTCACTCCATAAGGAGCTAATACATAGTGTTTTGTAACATCGTTTTGAAAACGTTGATATGAAATGGAAATTTGTTCATTTTGCTTCATTGCTTCCATTATATCTCTTAAATATTCACGACCCGAAGGAATATCCTCTAATGAAATACGATGATATAAAGGTTTCCACTCTTGTAAAAAATTACTAATGGTAAAGCTGTTGAGTATCCATTTTTTTAGTGTATCTTTTTTTATATCTTCTTTATTATCAATATAATATTTGTTACTTTGTTGTATAATTGAAATTCCAAAAATATCTTCAATGGTATTTCTGTATCGGTTGAAAGTACTTCTATCAAAGTCCTTTTTTTCATCGTTTAAATAACTTTTCAACCATTTTTCTTTTATCTCTTTGAGCGTAATTCCATCTCGTTCTAAAATAGTGTCAATCAGCCAAATCTGTTTATTTAATGCATCTTGTTTCATAAAAAAATCGAGTTTACCCGAAAAGCAAAAGTACGGAAATTATCCGTACTTTCGTTGGCTTTTGCAAGTTAAAAATTACGACAGAAACCTTTTTAAGATTGATTTTTTAATTTTGTAAATTTGCTTTTCTACTATTCTTTCAACCATATCATTTTTAACCAATTTGCTTGCTTCAAGATTGCTCAACAAGAGAATTGTATCTATTGAAGAATTAAAAACTTCGTGATTTTTCACCTCAGACAAAACAAAAACAGCTTTGTTTTCGATAATAAAAAAATATACAAAATACAAGAATAAGATTTGTTCTGCTTCTGAAAGATTCTGATTTTTAAGGTATTGTACAGAATTCAGTTGCGAATTGTTTTCTATAAAAAGTTTTACTTCTTCGTTTGATTCGTCAAAAGTGTAACTTTCGGTAAATATCATTTTCAGAAGTTCGAAAAAGTCGTGCAATGAACTATTTGAATAATCTGTTGGGGAGAAGGCTTCATCGTTAGCGATTGCCTTTTCAGCCTGTGAATTGATAATACCTATATATTCATCATTTGTTTTGTGGCAACGTATGAATTTTCGATTTATTAAATCATCTAATTCATCGAAAAAAAATAAATAAAATCCTAAAAAATTTCTTATATCAGTGAGTTTAACCTTATCTTTCTCTATCATAAAAATGGATAGGAGAACGGCTTGTACAGGAGAAATATTAAGTTTTTTGCATACAAAATCGATGTAAGAAGCTTGTTCTTCAAAAAACTTATCGCTTAACTCAGAGTTTTTTGATTTCATATAGATTTGCAACATTAAGTTAGGTAATGTCATTTGATTACTTGAATCCAAATGATTTAATAACATTTTGATTTTTAAAGATTTGTATTTCATAAAATATTTTTTACTATTTTCAAATGCAAAATTAATGGACAAGTATCTCAGATTGTGATACATAAAAAAGTTTTTTCAGAAATTGATTCGTTCGTACAATAAACGTTCTATAAAATCGGGCATATCAATAGCTTGATTTAATTTTGTTTCGATAATTCGTTTAGGAAGTCTAGAAAAATCTAAACTTTCACAACATAAAAAAGCCGAAAACTCCCACTGAGTAACGCTATCAGGAATGTGAATTTTACTTAGTTTTTGGCAGCCCAAAAATGCTCCGTGTTTGATGGTGGTAAGTTTATCAGGTAAGATGACTTCTTCTAATCTAATGCAATCTAAAAAGGCACATTCCCCAATGATAATGACATCTTTTAAGAATGTATCTTTTTGCATATCAATAATATTTGACGAATGGTCAAGCCATTTTATTAGAGTGTTTCGCTCCTGATTTAAAACATATATTTTCATAGACTACTTCTTATTTTCAAGAGCAAAATTAGGAAGTAAGTGTATCATATTTTGATACAGGTGTAAGATTTTATATAAAAAAACACGGAGGGAAATCCGTGTTTTTTGGGGTGAATATGATTAAGATTCTTGTATCATTTCTCGAATCATTGAAATAAATGGAGTTCTGTTTTTTCGTGCATTTTTACTCGTATTTTTGTACCAGTCATTCGTTACATAATAGCTTTTTCCTTTATATTCAAATAGGTTTTTGTTATAATATCGAAGTTTATCAACATTCTTTTTAGAATCCACTAAAACAGGATAATTCTGCATAAAATATTCCTTACATAAATATTCATCAATCAAAATAGGGAACAATTTATCAAAAATTTCATATTCAACAGAAAGATTCAAAAGATTGAAAATAAACTCCTTATTGTTCAGATTGTTAATTACATCAAGTTTCTTTTCAAAATCGTTATCATCAAAAATGTTTAAATCTTTAACAGTGGCGAGTTCTTTTTCTTCCTCTACGATTTCTTCTGTTTCAGAGATAACTTCCGAATTTTCAGGTAGATATTTAATCCAATTCTCTTTAATGGCTTCATCTGCTCGTTTTAAAAATTCCTCTTTGGGCTGTTCAATTTGAACATAGGATTTCATAATGTCGTTTGGATTATACAATCTGTAACAAATCGCTTTCATCGTTTCTTGTATATCTTCATTTATTGAATGCTGATTTTTAGGCTTATCCATTATGTAATTCAAGAAGTTAGGAATAATTACTACATTCCATAACGAACTGAAAAATAAAGGGTTATTGGTTGTACCTTCCCAAATGTGAGAAATTGTAAAGTTGATAATCGTACTTTTTGATGTACTTACCAAATGTTTTGTTGCTTGGTAAATAGCGTTTACAGCAGCTTGATTACCCGTTGGGTCTATACTAACAAAAATGTTTTTCTCATTAAAACGTAGATTTCCTTTATCAGCAAACTCGGTGATAGCTTTTTTATCTTTTTTATCTAAGGCTTTTGCTCCATCTACTTTGTAGTTGGCATTTAACTTTTTTCCGTATCGAATAGGTAATTTACCTCCCGATTTTATGGTTTCTAACATCTCTGTTGCTCTATCCTGCACTGATTTTACAGGCATAAAGTAACAATTTTTGATAAAAAATTCAATGAATTTTTCTTGATTTTCAAATAAATCGATTAATTTTTCAGTTCCGTTCATATTATTATCTAATTTAATTATATATTTTTTTGTTATAATCCCCTCAATGCTGAAGAAATAAAAAAGGACACAGCACTTATTTTCCGTATTTTTTCGGTTGGGCTTCGGCAAAAGCCTGAGATGAAAATAGGTAAAACAGCCTGCGTCCCTCGAAGGGAGCAAACACTTACCAATTACTTTTCATCTCGCTTTAATTTTTGCCGAATTTAACCGAATAAAATAATTGTCAGTAAGTTATGCGATATTTTTAACGTTTCGTGTTTCTTATATTTTTCGTTTTTGTTAGCGGAGGCTAAAATACGAAAAAACAACAAAACTATCAATAACAACGCTCAAAAAATCCGCAGGTTGCATTAACGAAAGCAAAATTAAAATACAAGTGTATCAAATCGTGATACAGCCAAAAATTACTTATAAAACCCCTGCATTTGGCTTACGATTTTTTTACGAAACCACTTGGAAGATAGAGCTATGCAAAAATCACTCCCGATATTTTCTTGTCCAAGTAACGCCCATTTCCCGTGCCTTGTCCTGCCATTCCTTTCGATGTCCGTATCCAACCCCTACAATAGCGTGGGCAATCTCGTGTAAAATGGTATTTTTCACATCTGCCAAATTGTAATAAAAATTACTCCTTCCGTATGTCAATACGATTGCTATTTTTTTAGTCCTACCAAAACAACACCCCTTATAACGAAGAGATTTCGTAAAAAATAAGGTATAATCAACCTCATATTTTTCCATCTGCTCAAAGGTATAAGCTATCACTTTTTTGAGATGTTTTTCCAGCTTATCGCTCTTTAAGACATCGTTTAGTAATCTGACAAAAAATGTATCTTTCAGATTGAGCCAAGCGATTTCTCCTCTGTAAATCATCATTTTTTGAGAATTATACGATAACGACCCTTTTTTGTCTATCCGCTTAATGCTTTTTAATAAACCTTCTAAAAAGATGCTAAATTCCTCTGATTGAAACACTTTACTTTCGCCAATTCTCGCTTTGCGTTTCTTTGTTTTGCGTTGGAGGTTGATGTCGAAATTAAAATTTTGCAACCTATCAATGTGTTTCCAGCCCAAGGATTTTAATACGTTCCACCTGCATTCTAAACTTTCTAATTGTATGTTTTTTGATAAATCCAACATTTCCAGTCTGTTATCACTGCAATCCAAATGCTTTAAGGCGGTGTTTTGACTTAAATCCAAGTCTTTCAATAGATTTCCGAAACAATCTAATCGTTCCAAAAATGGAGTATTGACTAAATCTAACATTTCCAAATCATTATCCGAAACATCTAAGGTTTTCAGTGCCTTATTCCGACTTAAATCCAACGATTTGAGTGCGTTATTAGAGCAATCCAATTCCGTTATATTCTCGAAAGCCACTATTTCAGAAAGATTTTCGATGTCAAATCCGCTGATATTCATTTTCCCTGTGTAGGCTTTGGCTTCAAGATGAGTGATTTCGCTTTTTTCATCGGCAATAATCCCCAACGCCGCCAAGGCTTTTTTGAACCCAATGTCCGATATGATTACAAAATCGGTGTCTTTAAATTCTCGTGTCATATTTTTACCCTGATTATTTTCAAGGGCAAAATTAAACCTACACTATGCCAAACCGTAGCACAAGCAAAAACTACTTATAGAACCCTTGCATTTGGCTTACGATTTCTTTGATTTCATTACGAAATGATTCTGGGGAAAGTACTTCAATTTCAGCTCCGTGCGAGAGAATTTCTTGTCGGAAATCAAATGTAGGACGTAGGAAATATTCAAAAAAAGTGTACTCGCCTTCGGTTTTGATTTCTTTCTGTGAATGATGTAAAGGCAAGGAATTGAGATATTTAGCTGTATAATATTTGACTTTAAGAGTTATTTTTTCAAGTTTGACGCTATCATCAATGATAATTCCGAAATTGTTTTCAAAAAGTGTATCTGCTTCAAAATCATTCGGAATTTCGAAGGTTTCGTTCGTGATTTTCAATTCTTTAATGCGGTCGAGAGCGTAAATTCGTAAGGCATTGTCAGTCTCCTTGTGAGCGATTACATACCAACGCTGTTTGAAAATTTTGATACAATACGGATGAATAACTACCTGCGAAGGGCTGTCGGAAAAGAAGCTTTGGTGTGTGATTATCAGCTTTAAGTTCTCTTTCATTGCCTCGACAATTTGCCCCAAAAATTCTCTTCCTGATGGCACGTTTTCGAGTAAAATCCGATGGTGCAACGATTTTTTTTCTTGTAACAGATTTCCCACAGTGAATGTGTTTAAAAGCCAACTTCGGAGTGTATTTTGGGCAATATCTTCCATTCGAGGGATGTAATATTTATAACCATTTTTTGTATCGCACTCAATATCAATATCAAACATTTGTGCGATGGCTTCCCGATGATTATGAAAAGTGCGTAAGGGAAAATCCTTTTCATCTTCATTCAGAGGCGAACGCAACCAATGATTATTGATTTCTTCATACGTAATTTCTTGTTTTCGAGTGATTAAATCGATTAACCATATATAACGATTAAATAAACGGGAGGTGCTCTCTTTTGCTGTTGTTCGTTTCATATTTATTTTTTTTGGCAAAGATAAATTAAATGTATGCGAAATAATGGTATAGGGGTAAAAAATAAAAAACCTACTTGAATTTTAAGTAGGTTTTTGTTTGATTTACTGTGCTTTACATTCTTCGTTGATTTCTTTAAATAATTCTCTTATTTTGACAGTTTGTAATTTTTGAATTTTTTTAAGAATTTGATTGGCAAATTCTTCGGTTTTGTTGCCAGCATATTCCTTAAATCCGGATATCAGCATAAGTGCCTAACAGACAATTTTGTAAGTGTCTGATTTTATCCTGCTTTTTCTTTCATTTTGTTATGTTTCTAGTAATATTCTCTGATAAATTCCGTAATGATAATTTCCTTGGTTTGTTCTTCATAAAAATATTCGATATATCGGATTTGATGAATAAGATTTCCGTTTTCGTCATAAGTATTTTGGCAGACATCACTTTCCAATAAATAGCCTTGCGGAGTTTCATCATCTTCTTTTACGCTATACCTTTCATAAATAAAACATTTATATTCAACACAATATCCTTTGTTATCATATCTTTTGATGCATCTTCTGGATAAATTCCCATTGTTGTCATAAATGCAATATTCTTCAAAATCCTCTTTGATTATTTTTCTATCTGACAATATTCCTTTGGGTTCTTGATACAAATAAAAATGAGAAGACAACACTACATTCCCTTCCGCATCTTTGTGGATTATTTCAGCTTTATCACCATTACTAAATGTTGTTATTTCGGTTAAGTTGGTTTCAGGGTTATAAAAGTAGGAATAGGAAGATATACTTATTTCTTCGTCTGTGCTGTGCCATTTGTGCTCTGATAAATTCCCTTGCTCATCATATAAATAGGTTGTAATAGCGTGTAATTTTTCTCTCCAATACCAATCGCTTTGTATCTTATTGCCTTTATTATCGTAAGTATAAATATCTTTGGAATCAAAACCTTCTTCGGAATTAAATTCTGATTTTTTATACTTAATCAATAAATTTCCGTTAGTATTATAAATAGACATCGATTTGGAAAATTTATCTTTATTGTAAATCGTTTTTCCATCTACCTTTTCTTTACGATAAAAATAGCGGCATTCTTCAATCAGATTTCCGTGGGCATCATACAGATAGGTGGCTTTGTTATGAATATGCTCATTATTTTCTATGTAATATGCTGCATTTTCTTCATATACATCTTCTTTATATATATTTTCTTCTACCAACCGTCCGTGTGCGTCATACAAATGGTCTTTTATTTCTTCAATGGTTCCGTCAGGATAATAAAACGTTTCTTTGAGCAGATTTCCTTGCTCATTGTAAAGTCTTTCTTGGTTTCCTATATATTCGTCTTTTTCTACTTTGCCTTGATTTTCAACACCTTTGTAGAACATTTCTTTTTCTGATTTTATTTTCATATTGTTTAGATTGATTAAACAAATTATTCGATACGGCTAAAATATTTAACATTTTTTAAGTTTCCGAATTTGTCATAACTTTCCATTTTATTTCCTCTTTGGAAATTGATATTTGTACCGATAACCGATTTAAAAACAAAAGCTTTGTCATAAAGAATCGAACCAAGCGTCTTCCCAAATTTGTCGTACATTTCATAAACTTGATTGTCTTCCGTAAGCATTGTGTACGTTTTTTTTAACACGAAAAAATCCGTACCTACTCCTAAAAAATCACTTTCGTCAAGCGTTATTTTTGCCGACAGCTGGTCGTTTTGGTCGTAAATGTATAAATTCTTATTATTCTGTAAAATGTTTGCAATCATATCATTTCCTTTTTAAGGCAAAATTAAATGACTGATATGCGAAATTATTGCGTATCTAAATTATTTTTGAAAAAAATTAGACACATTTTTTGTTAAATATTGATTATAAGTATTTTGCAAATGATTAAAATATGAAACATTACAGAAAATTGTTTTTTCTCCTTGCCATTGTTGCAATCCTTGTCGATGTATATGCCCGAAAATGTGATACTTAGGGGCGGATTCAGTAACGAGTGTACGCAAATTAGGACAACCAATATCATCATCTAAAATTCCTTTTATGGGAGCGTGCGTGATTAAAAAATCTACATTTTCAGGGATTTTTACCTCATTTTTCAAATACGGACGTGCCACTACCGAACAAAAGCGAATTCCATCAAACTCAATTTCTTGATTTTCAAGTAATGTGATTTCAGGCGGAATAAAACTTTTGGCTCGTTGCGGGTACAAATCGAAGAAAATTTCGTGATTTCCGGCTACAAACAGTCGTAATTTGGCAGGAATCGAGGCGTACCATCTTAAAAAATGTGGAAATTCTTTCTCGGAAAATCCTTGTATGCCATCTCCTGCACAAATCAGAATATCAATGTTTTCTGGAATTTCTAACTTGTGATGCATTCCGTGTGTGTCGGAAAAAGCAAATATTTTATGGTTTTTATACTCAAAAAGCATATCGTTGGGGTTTAGAAAAATAAAGGCAGAAATTTTTATTTTTCTGCCTTTAGGGTTTTTATTTTACTTGCTGAAATTTAGTTTTTAAATTTTCTATCTCGTTGATGATTTCCTCAGCGATTTCATCGTCCGAAAAACCGTCAAAATCCTTAAAATTCTTTTGTCCAAGCCAAGTAACGGCTGAAGTATATCCAAACTCACTCAAAATTTCTGAAAAACTATCTTGCTCATAATATTCTTTTTTTGAATAGTTTTCTTTTGGATTAAAATCCGTATGACGAACACCGATACTTCCTTTACCACTCTGTGTTATAGTTAGTTGTAATTTACTAACATTAGGAAAAGGAATGCGGATTGTTGTTTTATTTTCTTCCAAAATGGTTGAATCCTTAAAATTTTCTTTCAATAGATTGAAAATATTTTTCGGATTGATATTTGGCTGAAAATTAAAGTCTTCCATATTTTTAGGTTGCGTTGTATTCTCTAAAAAACAAGATTTCAAGTATATTGATTTTGGTTTATATTTTCCTCTCCCTATCAAATACAGCGGATGATAAAAACTATTTTCGTTAAAATCATCATATAAATAATTCTGATTCAACGACTTTGCTTTTTCAAAGAATTTTACGGCAATGGGTTTGAATTGTTTATCGTTTCCTAAACCTCCCCAGCCCAAATAAATGGGAGCTTTTAAGTTGTTCAAATCGTCATCGGTAGTTTGGTAAAACAGCTGATTTTTAACATTTTGAGCAATTTTTAAGGCTTCATCTAAATCGGCTTCTCTAACATTAAACAGATTAAAAATTTGGATAACACCTTTAAAATCAGAATTGTTGAATTTTGAATATTCTTTAAACAATTTTTCAATGTTTTGCATCGTATTGTCAGCCGTAAATTCGTACCATTTTTCGGTGGCATCAAATTTATTTAGTTGTGCAAGGATTTTCTAATCGCGGACTACTAACTTTGATTCGGCACTACCTGGGTTTTTCATCACCACCGAACCGATAATTTCCCAAGAATCACCGAATTGCAATAGTGTTCTCCATCGATATTGAACTTCTTTTTCTCCTTTCTCTTCAAAAAAATGTGCGTAAACTTTCATACTATTGTATTCCAATTATTATTGTTTTTCGATGCAAAATTAAATTATAGTTATGCCAAAACACAGCATAGATTTATTTTTTTAAATTTATCAGAAAAAGAACACAGTACTTGTTTTGCTCTATTCATTTGGTTAGATTCTGGCAAACCTCAAATGAAAACAGATAAAAACAAATCTTGAGATGCTAAAATATAAAAAATAATATAAATATTAAAATCGTGTTAAAAAATTTAAGGATTGTGGATTTTGGAACAAAATTACGATTCCGACGGATAATATTCGATATGTTTTTCTTCAATAGAAGTGGTGATGCCATCGGTTTTGGTACGCGTTTTTTTAATCAAGTTTCCTGTATCATCGTAGGTTTCCAGATATTTTTCAATCATTTCGGTGCTAATCATTTGTCCATCTGAATTGTAGGCGGCTCTTTTACGTTCCGACGGATTTCCTCTGTGATAGGTTACCAAGTAATAATCTCCGTTTTGTTCAGTAATTTTGCGTTCTACAAGACGGTTTTCGGCATCGAATTTTTGAGTACATTGTCTAATTACAACTCCATTTTCATAGTCAACGTTTTCTAAAAAATAGAAAAATTCGTTTGTATCATCGTTATCCGAAACGCACATATAAACGGTTCGTTTTTTAATTTCTTTATTTCCTTTTTTCTTTTTCGTACGTTCATATTTTGTCACTTCTCCGTCATTATATTCAACGCATTCCATTACATTTTCTTCTTTTTTAAAGTAGTGAAAACTTCTTTTGTAGAGAGTGTGATTTTCCTTGTCCAAACGCTCTATTTTGTGCATTATTTTTTGCCCTTGTTCGTAATAAGCAAACTCTTTTGTAATATCTTCGGCAGAATTATAATATTTATTCCACGAAACAAGATTATTGTCGTCATCGTACTCAAAATTCTCATTACCAATTAAAATTCCATTATTAGAGTATTCAACAGCTATTAGTTTATCGTGCGATTCATCGTATTCATACTCAATTATTTTGGCTTCATTTGTTTCTCCCAAAGTGTAGTATTCTTTTCGGATGATTTTTCCTGAGCCGCAGTAAACTTCTTTTTCTATACGATTGTCTTCTGAAATGATGGAAATGTATTTTTGGCTAAAATGATGATAGAAAAAAGATTCTTGTCGTATCATTTTATGATTTTGAAAAACTTTCACATTGGATAATTTATTTCCTACATCATATTGATTTTCATAAGTTTGGCTTTCTGGGGAGACAACGAACTTTCCGTCAATGACTTCTTCAATACGGTGCAGGGTGATGTTCCCGTGCGGGTCGTATTCTTCTGTGATTACTTTTTTGGGCTTTTGATGGGTAATTTCGGTGGTGTTACCGTTTAGAAAATAGATTTTTCGAATTTCTTTTTTAACCTTATTCATATTGCAATTTTTGTATTTTCAGGCAAAAATAGCTACCATCTATGCGAAATAACTGCATAGATATTCTTAAAGAAGAAAAATTCTACTTGGGGGTGTTGATTATCTTTAAAGTATATCTTCTTCAAAAATGAGTTTAATTCTTAACTTATTCTATATGAATGATATATAAGTTACATCAGATAGAAGAATATTAATATTTCTTGAAGAAATTTCTTTTTAATATTAGAATTATTTTCTTCTGGTAGGGCTGATAATTTTCACGTTGTGAAAAGCAATTGCACCACGAATAACACCCGAAATGACCTCGTATAAAGCATTGATTGTTTGCGATTTGAGTTCATTTTTGTGGTAAATCAGACTGATTTCGCGTGCAGGGTGAGGTTCGGCGAAAGGATGTATGTGTTTTTTCTCGTTTTCTTTCAATTCCAAAGAATGCAAGTAAGGAATGAGAGTCATTCCCAAACCTTCGTTTGCCAATCGGATTAACGTTTCAAAACTTCCACTTTTAAGTTGGAAATATTTCTTGGACTCAACGATATCTTGATTGCATATATTTAAAACGCTTTCTTTGAAGCAATGTCCGTCTTCTAACATTAAAATATCATTGACATCCAAATCTTCCGAATAAATAGTTTTATTTGCTTGTAGTCTGTGATTATCAGGTATATACGCTACAAAAGGTTCGTAATAAAGTGGTTTTTCAACTATGTTAGGATGATTCAAAGGAGTTGCCAAAATAGCGGCATCGTAAGAGCCCTCTTCAACTTTTTGTAGGATACTTTCAGTGTTTTGTTCTTCAATTTTTAAACAAACTTTCGGATATTTATGAATGAAATTAGCCAAAAACATCGGCAGTAGAGTAGGGGAAACCGTAGGAATTATTCCCACGCGGAATTCTCCACCAATAACCCCCTTTTGTTGAGCAACAATATCATTCATTCTATCAGATTCATTAATAATAACTTGTGCTTGTTTGATGATTTGCTGACCAATTTCAGTAATCTGTAGCGGTTTTTTGCTTCTGTCAAAAATAATTACGCCTAATTCCTCCTCCAATTTTTGGATTTGCATACTTAAAGTAGGCTGAGTTACAAAACTATTCTCGGCTGCGGTGGTAAAATTTTTGTATTTTGCAACAGCTAAAACGTACTGAAATTGAGTGATAGTCATAGTTTCTTATTTAAAAAGTTGGATAATTTTTCGGTTGCTAAAAAGTTCTCTTTAGTTGAGGGAGAACCTCTCTCCCAATTTCTTCTAAAACAACATCTACTGGGCGTGAACTGTATTTCAGGACTAACATTATGTGATTGACACCTATTTTCCTTAAAGTCAAAAACATATCAATCAGGTAATTTCTACCTAATCGAAAGCCCAAATTAATATTAACGGGTTTGAAATCAGGGTCTTCCATAAGGTCAATGTATATGGATTGAATGTAGGGTTTTCGAGGTTGTCCTTCTTTTTCCAGAGTTTCTATCCAATTTTTAACAACTTTCCCTGTGAGAGCAAAATCACGCGGATAGTAAATCCATCCGTCAGAATTTTTCGCAATCCATTCCAAATTAACTCCCCCAATATGCCCCGTAACGTACATAGGAATATTTCTTTTCAAAGGCTTGGGAATCACATCGCCCGATTTGTTCATAAGAATGCCATAATCGTTATTGTAATGAGGAAATTCCTTTGACCAAAAATTTCTTAACATCTGCATATGCTCAAATACTCGAGTGCTTCTTAATCCAAAAGGCTGATTAAAAGCAGGATACTCAATAGGGCGGTCACCTGATGCTACTCCCATATGAAAACGATTCGGGAAAAGAACGTCCAAACTTGCTGAAGCTTTTGCTACGTGTAACGGATGGCGTAAAGGCAACACTAAGCTTGCTATTCCTATTTTGATGGTTTTCGTAAGAGACGCAATATGAGAAAGATATATCCAAGGATCAAAAATCTGACCTACATCTCTAAAATCAGGGTCTTTTAATGGAATATCACGAACCCAAACAGTATCAAAACCGTAGGATTCAGCTAATTGTATTAAACGTATCTGATTTTCCATCTTCGGAACACTTCCTTCATAAGCCTCTATAGGAAGAAGTAACCCTATGGATAGATTATAGGCATCGAGCATAATGTAGCTTTTTACGTATGCAAAGGTAGCTTTATTTTTCAAAAATAACAAAAAATGAAATTGGATTTGTTTTGAAAAAGTTATCTTTCCGTAAAATTGCGAATAATTTTTCTTTTTTCCTTAAAAAATATATCTTTGCTACAAAAACAGACCATATTATGAAAATAATAGCAATGATTCCCGCACGTTATGAGGCTTCTCGCTTTCCTGGGAAATTGATGAAAGATTTGGAAGGAAAACCTGTGATTGTCAGGACTTTTGAAGCGGTGTTTAATACACATCTTTTTGAACAAGTGTACGTAGTTACCGATGATGACCGAATAGAAGAAACAATCTTAAATGCAGGAGGGAAAGTCATCCGCAGTAAAAAGGAACACCAAAGCGGAAGTGACCGAATTGCAGAGGCTTGCGAAGATTTGGAAGCCGATGTAATTGTAAATATCCAAGGAGATGAACCTTTTACAGAGAAGAAAAATTTGGAAATGTTACTCAAAATATTTTCAGAAGATGCTAATAATCAGGTAAGTGTAGCCAGTTTGATGGAACGATTGCACAATCCTGAAGATGTTTGCAATCCGAATAACGTGAAAGTTGTAGTTAGCAAAAGTGGCGATGCACTCTATTTTTCAAGGGCTTTTATTCCTTTCCCAAGAGATGAGAAATCGGAAGGTGCTTATTTTAAGCACATTGGAATTTATGCGTACAGAAAAGAAGCCTTGATGCAGTTTACACAATTGGGAGAATCAATTCTGGAAAAGACAGAGAAATTAGAGCAACTTCGTTATTTGGAAAACGGATTTAGAATTCGTTTGGCGGAAACTGATATTTCAACCATAGGCATTGACACAGAGGAAGATTTGCAAAAGGCAAGGCAACTTTGGAAAAAATGTAATCAATAGCAATTAAATTTTTTCGCAAGATATTTTTAGTTGTAAGGGTTGTTTTTTTCGGAAAACACCCTTTATTTTTTTGTAATTTAAAAAAAGTATTATTTTTGCCAGCTTAAAAAGCAATAATATAGATGAAACTACTTACCAAAAGATTGAAACTAAAGTCATTTGCTTTAGCAGGGCTTTTTGTGTTTGCGTGTGCAAAAAACGAAAAAGAAGAAAAAATTGTTGAAGTTGAAGTTGAAAAGCAAGTTGTTAAGGATTTTGACTTTGCTAAAGTTCCTACAATGACGGCATTACAAGTTCAAGCCTCTGGAACAGAAATGTTTACAGATGAGGATGACAAAGAAGTAAACGGAAAGGTGATTCTTTACAATGATGATTTGAGAGCTTTCCGTGTAAATGAAATGCTGGAAATACGTGCCATTGAAGGAAATAAATACCGAATTCGCAATTTCTTGCCCCACACTTTCACTAATGTTGAACTTCAAATGTATGTTGAAGGCTTTAAAGCTCCCGTGAAAATTGCCTTTTTTGAAGCATTTCCTCCTCTGTATGAATATGTTGGTGATTTGCCTTTTTCTGCCAGAGAAACATTTTTTGAAGATATTAACGGACAAAAGATTTCTGTAGAAAACATAGGTAACCTTTCTCCTTCCGATTTGAAATTTTCTTTGATAAGCAATGACCCGATGCTTGAAAAAATGAGAAACATAAAGCTTAACACTCTTTACTGTTTCAGACCTTACGAAAAAGATAGAAAATGGGGGAAATTAACAGCCGAAGATGCCAGAAATTATCTGCCGGTTGTTATGAATATGGCATATATGTTTAGCTCTGACGATTTTGAAAAGTCAATTAAGGAAACTCCATATGAATTTGAGAATAAAAAAGGAATTTCCCTAAATAGAGAGCAAATAATAAAAAGTTTTATAAATATTCCTCGTCAAGATTTGGGTATAATCATTGAGCCTGGTTTGGGGGGCTTAGGCGGAGGAAGTACCTTTGGTGTTCGCCGTGAGTACATTAACAATCCTAAAAGTGCTTATTATACAAAGTCGGATTTAAATGCTCCTTGGTATAGTTCTTTGGTTATGAATGTCTGGATCCACGAATTTGGTCACGTAGCTGGTTATGGTCACGACGGAAATATGACTTATTTCTACGATAAAGGAAAAGATGCTAAAGGTTTGGTTCCTGTAGGAATGGCTGTTTACCAAAAATTATTGTTAGACGGAGAGCTTCCTTTCACAAAATATCCTTACGAAAAATAAAATAACACAACAGATGAAAAAAATATTTACATTTATCTTGCTTACTACTTTGTTTTCGTGCGGGAAGCAAGTTGAAGAAGTTATTATAGAGAAAAAAGTTGAAAAAATAGTAAAAGTAGATCCTAAAATTAAATCAGAATCAACCGTTGCATACTATTTTGAAGAACAGAATCCAATATTAACAAATAAAAAGCAAAACGAGAACTTTATTACTATTGATTGGTATGAAGATGAACTTTTCTTGGGAGTAGAAGCCACTAACGGAACAAATAAAACATATTCTGTCCAAAAATTAGACCTACAAACAGGAGTGCTTACTGAATTGATTTCCAATTTGAAAGAAATAAAAGATGTGGCAATCAATAATGATTATTTGTTTATTACACAGTCAAATACGGTACAAGTTTTTGACCGAAAAACTTTTTCTTTACAAACGACTATTGGCACAGGAAGAGACGGTTACGGAAACAATGGAATGTTTCAGGCTTTGACATTATTGCCTATGGAAAATCATTTGTTAATTCGTGATTTACGGAGGCTTCTTTTCTACAGAAATTCAGATATTATACCTGAAAATTCAAAGAAAATTTCTGCTCCCATAAGAAGTGCTTTTTCACAAAGAAGTAACGCTTCATTGGCTCATATTGACAAAAAATTGTATTTATCAAATAATAATTCAATAGAAACGTATGATTTACAAGAAAATATGCTTATAAATAATGAGCAGTCTGCTTCTAAAAGTATAAATTTTGGAACGAGAATATACCAATTAGCTCAGTTTAGAGGACATCTTTACGCCAGTTTTGGAGAGTTAGGATTTGCCAGAATTGATACTGAAAAAGGAATTGTAGGAAAAAAATATACAAATTTTCAATCTACACCACTTAGCGTTACGTGCTTTACTTTTTCTGAAGATAAACTATTTGTAATCAATAATATAAATAGTTCAATTTCACTCTATAATGTAAAGAATATTATTTATAAAGAATATTAACAGATTTGTCAAATATGTAAAAAGCTGCCTTTTATGGGCAGTTTTTTATTTTATCAAAGAATAATTTTCACAAAATAAAATGGGATTATTGCAAAAAAAGTATAAATTTGCAGAATTGATTAATTTTAAAAAAAATATCACTATGGCAAAACAAAAATATACCCGATTGCAAACAAGCTTGCATCCTGAAATTATCGATTTGTTAAATCAACAAGTTAGCAAAGAAGCTGAGGCAAGTTCCATTTATTTGGCGATGGCATCTTGGTGTGAAGTTAACGGATTTCCACGAAGTGCTGAGTTTTTCTACTGTCACGCAGTGGAAGAAAGAGATCATATGATGAAAATTTTCCGTTTTTTGAATGAAAACGGTGCCAGAGCTTTTGCTCCCGAAGTAGGAAAAGTACAACAAGATTTCAAATCGCTTAAAGAGGTTTATGAAAAAACATTGGAACACGAAATTGAAGTAACTAAATCTATTTTTTCTATCTTCCAAAAGGCAAGACAAGAAGCCGATTACGCAAGTGAAAATTTCTTGCAATGGTTTGTAGAAGAGCAACTTGAGGAAGAGCGTTTGGTACACGGCATCTTGGATATGTTTGAACTTATGGAAGGCAAAGACAATCCGTTGGCACTTAAATTAATTGACGAACGTATTCCGTTAGAAGACGCGTAATGATTTTAGTTACTGGCGGAACCGGATTGATAGGAAGTCATTTATTATTCTATCTAACTCAAAAAGAAGATAGAAAAGTACGGGCGATTTATCGTTCTGAGGGTTCGTTGGAAAAAATCAAAAAAATATTTCAAAAATTATCTCATACGGGAGAAAAGCAATTCTCTCAAATAGAATGGGTTAAGGCTGATATTAATGACATCCCGAGGCTGGAGACGGCTTTTCGGGATGTTTCTTATGTTTTTCACGCAGCAGGATTTATTTCATTTCAGCCTGGTGATTTTGAAAAGCTTATCAAAATTAATGTAGAAGGCACGGCTAATATAGTGAATCTTTGTATTGATTTTCAGGTGAAAAAGTTGTGTCACGTAAGTTCTGTATCGGCTTTGTCTTCAGCGGTTGGTAAAATTACGAATGAATTAAGTGACTGGAATCCAGAAGATAACAATCACGATTACGCCATCAGTAAGCACGGAGCTGAAATGGAAGTTTGGCGAGGTTCGCAGGAAGGCTTAAAAGTTGTGGTTGTAAATCCGTCAGTGGTTTTGGGAGCACACTTTTGGAACTCAGGTTCAGGGCTTTTCTTCAAAAAAGTAGCAGACGGGCTTTCTTTTTATCCGGCAGGCGGAACAGGTTTCGTTAATGTTGAAGATGTTGCCAAGGCGATGATTGCTCTTCAGTTTTCAGATGTTGAAAATCAGAGGTTTGTACTCAATGGCTTAAACCAAACGTATGAATATATCCTTAAAAACATTGCCAATTATCTGCAAGTAAAATCTCCTCAAAGAAAAATAAGTCATAAAACGCTTCGTTTGCTTGCTCGCTTGGATGGTTTTTTAAGTTTTTTTAGAATTAAAAAGAGAACATTAACCTTAAGGAGTGCAGATTCATTGGGTCGTATGATTAATTATGATGGAAATAAAATAACTCAATTTATTGATTTTCAATATAAAGATATAGATAATTCCTTGAAAGAAATCTGTCAGGAATATAAGAAATAAAAAATATAAAGTAATTTTTCTTCTTTATTTTTCCAAAAAGCTCAATAGTGCCAATTCATAACTTTTCATACCAAATCCTAAAATAATTCCTTTGGCTACTGGCGAAATGTAAGAGTGATGTCGGTATGTTTCCCGAGCGAATGTGTTCGATATATGTACTTCAATTACAGGAGTTTGTACTGATTTTATAGCGTCAACAATGGCTATGGAAGTATGCGTGTAGGCTCCCGCATTGAGGATTATTCCGTCATAATCAAATCCAATTTCGTGAATTTTATTAATAATTTCGCCTTCTATGTTACTTTGGAAATAAATTAGCTGAGTTTGCGGATATTTTTCTTGTAAATTACTGAAAAAATGCTCAAAAGTTTCGTTTCCGTAGATTTCTGGTTCTCTTTTTCCTAAAAGATTAAGGTTAGGACCATTAATGATAGCTATTTTCATTATTTTTTATTGTTTGGAGTGATAATTTCTTCTATTTTAGTTAAAATTTCTTCTGTTTTTATAGTTTTTATAGCTCTTTCGTATCCTTTTGGGTATTTATTTCCATAAATAGAAGTAGGAATGAGCGGAAAAGCTTTTCTGTCTGCCAAAAGTGCATTTTCGGTAGGCTGACCATAGGGATAAAATCCGGCAAAAGGATGTGTTACTCCCCAAATGGTAATCGTTGGAACTCCGTACATTGCTGCCAAATGTGCGTTTCCGCTATCCATTGCAACCATAACATCAAGATTTGCAATAAGTTGTAATTCTGTTTCAAATGAAAAACGCCCTACCATATTTTCTACATTTGGCAAGAAATCAACTTCTTCAACAATCTTTCGCTCGTGCTCTCCTCCACCAAAAATATAAATTTTGCTGTTTGGATAAGTTTCTGATAGTTTGAAAATCAAATATTTAAGATTTTCAAAAGGATACTGTTTCCCTAAGTGTGAAGCAAACGGAGCAATACCAATATTTTTTTCTTCCGAAAGTAAATTTTTTACCTCTTCTGACAGCTTAGGTTTCGGCACAAAATAATTTTTGTCCAACGAAATAGGAAAACCTAACTTTTCAAAAACATCAGCATAACGCTGATAAGAAGGTTTTAATTGTTTGAAAATCTTATTTTTAGGTCTGGTCAAGGCTTTTTTCTCCTTTCTTCCTTTGTCGATTTGAAAAAATGGAATGCCTGAAAGTTTAAAAAATATTTTTAAAATATTGGTTCTTAATACATTATGAATATCGACAACAGCTTCAATTTCTGAATTTTTCAGTTCTTTGAATAGTCGATAAAGCCCTGAAATACCTTTATTTTTTCCTTTCAAATCAATGTTAAACACTTCACAATTAGGTATATGTGTAAACATTGGAGCAAATATGGGGCGTGTGACAAAGGTAATTTTTACATCGGGATATTGTTCCGCAAAAGCAGTTAAAACGGGAACACTGATAGCGACATCACCCATCGCCGACATACGAAACACTGCAATATGTTTGAAAGCCATTTTGTTGATTTGTTGGAATTTATTCGTTACCTTTGGCTTCTGTTATTTATCTTATTCAAATGTGAATAACAAAAGCAACTACAAATATATTGAAATTTTCAAAAATGAAACGTATTTTATTGATTTTTTTTAGTTTTTTGGTTTCCGGAATATTTTATTCGCAAGAAAAAAACTTCGATTTTAGCAAAAGTCTTCGGATTGATTTTTATTTAGGAGGCGATGCTCACACGGCGGAAGTAATCCTCACGCAAATGAAAAAGGAGCCATATTGGGGAGGTTCAAAAACTAATTTGATTTTTCCGAATTATGGGGAATTTCGTTTGCAATTGATTGACGAAAAAGTGCAAAAAGTTGTTTTTTCAAGAGGATTTAATTCTCTTTTTAACGAATGGCAGCATATTGAACAGGCAAAAACGGATAAAAAACTGTTTTCACACGCTGTACAAGTGCCATTTCCTGCTAAAAATCTGAAATTACAGATAGAAAAACGCAATAGAAATGGAAAATTCGAGAAAATATTTGATAAAAATATCAATCCGAATGATTATTTTATAAAAGAAGAAATGGTTTCGGTTTATCCTGTGAAGAAATTACTTGAAAATGGCAGTCCCTCTCAAAAAGTAGATATTGCTATTTTGGCAGAAGGATACACTGAAAGCGAAATGGAGAAGTTTTACGCTGATGCCAAAAGAATGACTGATTATATGTTTACAATTTCGCCTTTTGATGTTTTGAAAAAGGATTTTAACATATATGCAATTGGCGTAACTTCCAAGGAATCAGGCACAGATATTCCAGGTAAACACATTTACAAAAAAACTGCCTTTGATGCTTCTTTCTATACTTTTGATATGGAAAGATATCTGACAACCAACAATATGCGAGCAATTGCCGATGCTGCTTCATTAGTGCCTTATGACCAAATTTATATTTTGGTAAATACGCCAACTTACGGAGGAGGAGGATTTTATAATCATCTGAATTTAGCGACTTCTGACCACGAATTATCGGAAAAGGTCTTTATTCACGAATTTGGTCACGGTTTTGTAGGTCTTGCCGATGAATATTATGATTCTTCCACTGCTTTTGATTCATTTTATAACACTTCGGTAGAACCTTGGGAGGAAAATATCACGTCTTTGGCTAATTTTGATGCCAAATGGAAAGATATGGTTAAAAAATCAACACCAATTCCTACTCCGAGAACTCCGAAATATGAAAAAGAAGTGGGCGTTTTTGAGGGAGGAGGTTATGCTTCCAAAGGAATTTACAGTCCGGTGCAGGATTGCCGAATGAAATCAAACGTACCAAAGGGATTTTGTCCTGTTTGTGAGCGAGCTATTCGTAAAGTTGTGAAATTTTACACAGAATAGGTACGCACTAAAAAAACAAAAGTAAAAGTTTGTAGAATTGATTGCCTAACAAATTATCAAACGAGTTTCTATATCCGAGTTTTTTTCTATTTTTGCAAAAATTTTTTGGAAAATGAATTTTGATATTAAGGAAATTATATCTACAACAATGGTGCTTTTTGCTGTTATTGATATTGTTGGCAGTATCCCCATAATCATTAATTTACGTCAGAAAGTGGGGCATATTCAGTCGGAGAAAACAGCAATTGTTTCGGCTATTTTACTGATTTTGTTCTTATTTTTAGGGAAAGAGATTCTTAATCTTTTTGGCGTAACGGTGGAATCATTTGCTGTTGCTGGGGCGTTCATTTTGTTTTTCTTGGCCTTGGAAATGATTCTGGGAATTACCCTTTACCGTGATGAAGAGCCACAAACGGCATCAATTGTTCCTTTGGCGTTTCCGTTGGTAGCAGGTGCGGGTTCTATGACTACAGTTCTTTCATTACGAGCGGAATATCACCTTGAAAATATCATAATAGGAATTGTAATCAATATCATATTTGTTTACATTGTTCTGAAATCTTCCAAAAAAATAGAAAAAATATTAGGAAAACAAGGAATAAATGTAATCCGTAAGATATTTGGGGTGATTTTGCTTGCCATCGCTGTGAGATTATTTGCTGCAAATGCCAAAGGATTATTCGCTTAAAAAACTTTTTTAGAAATTAATTTTTATGAAAATATTTATTGTAATATTATTTATTCTTTCTTTAGTTATCATTGGGTTTAATATCTATTTGATAGATTTTTCAAATCCGTTTGAAGGAAAGAGTTTTGTGGCTTTGATTTCGGCAGGTGTAGCAGGAGTTGCACTGTTGTTGCTTTCGATTTTTTATCTATCAAGGCGAATCAAAGACAAGTTGAAATAAAACATCTGATTTTAATTATTATTTAATTGAAATTCAGTGAAATAATATCTGAAATTATGCTTGTATCTAATAAAGAAAACAATTTTTTCCTTTTGGCAGGTCCTTGTGCTATTGAAGGAGAAGAAATGGCGATGAAGATTGCCGAGAGAATAGTTTCCATCACGGATAAATTAAATATTCCGTATGTTTTTAAAGGAAGTTTCAAAAAGGCAAATCGCAGTCGTATAGATTCTTTTACGGGAATTGGTGATGAAAAGGCGTTAAAAATTCTTGAAAAAGTTGGAAAAGAATTTGGAGTGCCAACGGTTACTGATATTCACGAAGTTAGCGAAGCTGAAATGGCTGCTCAATATGTTGATATTCTGCAAATTCCAGCTTTTTTGGTGCGTCAGACTGATTTGGTGGTTGCAGCCGCCAAAACGGGTAAGGTCGTTAATTTAAAAAAGGGACAATTTATGAGTCCTGAAAGTATGAAACACGCCGTTCAGAAAGTACTTGATAGCGGAAATAATAGTGTTTTAATTACGGATAGAGGTACGATGTTTGGTTATCAGGATTTGATTGTTGATTTCAGAGGAATACCAACAATGCGTTCGTATGCTCCTGTAATTATGGATGTTACGCACTCTTTGCAGCAACCTAACCAAACAAGTGGGGTAACTGGAGGTCGTCCTGAAATGATTGAAACCATTGCTCGTGCAGCCATTGTGAATAATGCTGACGGACTGTTCATAGAAACCCATTTTGACCCGGCAAATGCGAAAAGTGATGGAGCTAATATGCTTCATCTTGACTTGCTTGAAGGTCTTTTAACAAGATTAACAGCAATCAGACAAACAATTTTATCATTTGAAGATTAGCATTTTGAATTTTTAAAATTCGCTAATTTTCTAATTTTTTCAAACTAAAAAAATATATGTATCATAAAGAAGCTCTTTCAAATCCAATTTTTTCGTTAATAAGCAAAATTTCAGATGAAATTTCATTGGAAAGTTATGTTATTGGTGGATTTGTAAGGGATTATCTTCTGAAGAAGAAACTTCCGAAAGATATTGATATTGTTTCTATCGGGAGCGGAATTTCTTTGGCGGAAAAAGTAGCTGAAAAATTACCAGATAATCCCAAAGTATCTGTTTTTAAGAACTTTGGAACTGCAATGATAAAGGCAGACGGATTGGACATTGAGTTTGTCGGAGCGAGAAGAGAAAGTTATGAATCCAACTCTCGGAAACCTTACGTAGAAAGCGGAACACTTCAGGACGATCAAAATCGTAGAGACTTCACAATCAATGCGATGGCTTTATCTCTTTCGGAACATAATTTCGGAGAATTGATTGACCCTTTTGATGGGCTTTCAGACCTTAAAAATAAAATTATACGCACACCGCTTGACCCGGATATAACGTATTCGGATGACCCTCTTCGTATGATGCGGGCTATTCGGTTTGCGACTCAGTTAGGATTTGAAATAGAAGAAAAGTCATTGCAGGCAATTGCTAAAAACAAAGACCGTTTGAAGATTATTTCAAACGAACGTATTGTAGATGAGCTAAATAAGATACTTGCTTCGCCAAAACCTTCGATTGGGTTAAAACTTCTGTATGAAACAAAACTTCTTCATTATATTCTTCCGGAACTTGTTGAATTACAGGGAGTAGAGGAACACGAAGGACAACGACATAAAGATAATTTCTGGCATACGTTAGAGGTTGTTGATAACATATCCCAAAACACAGATGATTTATGGTTACGCTGGTCGGCTTTATTGCACGATATTGGAAAAGCTCCAACGAAACGCTTCGACAAAAAAAACGGCTGGACGTTTCACGGTCACGAATTTTTGGGAAGCAAAATGGTTTTCCATATTTTCAAACGATTGCGAATGCCCTTGAATGATAAAATGAAATATGTTCAGAAGATGGTTCGTATGAGTTCACGTCCCATTGTCATTGCTGAAGATATAGTTACAGACTCTGCGGTAAGGCGGTTGGTTTTTGATGCTGGAGATGATTTTGAGGATTTAATGACGCTTTGTGAGGCGGATATTACGACCAAAAATCCAAAGAAATTCAAACAATATCACGATAATTTTCAGTTGGTGCGTCAAAAAGTTGTAGAAGTAGAAGAAAAAGACCACATTCGTAACTTTCAGCCTCCAATTTCGGGAGAAGAAATTATGAAAACGTTCAATTTGAAGCCTTCACGTGAAATAGGAATGCTAAAAGATGCTATAAAAGAAGCCATTTTGGACGGAAAAATATCAAATGATTATGAATCTGCTAAAAAATTTATGTTTGATAAGGCTAAGCAGATGAAACTAATATAAATCAAAAAGGCTGAAAAGAAAGCAAATTTCTTTTCAGCCTTTTTGGTTCAAAGATTAGATTTTTTACAGCAAATTATTGGCAACCAGATATTCAGCAATCTGAATTGTATTGGTAGCTGCTCCCTTTCTCAAATTATCTGAAACTATCCACATATTCAATGTATTGGGTTGAGATTCATCTCTGCGAATACGCCCTACAAAAACTTCGTCTTTTCCCTGTGCGTACAAAGGCATAGGATATGAATTTGTACTGGTGTCGTCTTGAAGAACCAGTCCCTGGGATTTTGAGAACAGTTCGCGAACTTCTTCCAAATCAAAGTCATTCAGAAGCTCAACATTTACGGACTCGCTATGCCCACCAACAACAGGAATGCGGACAGCCGTAGCAGTAACGGAAATACTATCATCACGGAGAATTTTTTTAGTTTCACGAACCAATTTCATTTCTTCTTTTGTGTAGCCATTATCCTCAAAAACATCACAATGCGGAATGGCATTTCGGTGTATTTGGTAGTGATAAGCCATATCTCCTTTTTCTCCTTTGTACTCGTTTTCAAGTTGTTTCACAGCTTTTACTCCAGTACCTGTGATTGATTGATAGGTAGAAACCACAACGCGTTTGATTCCATATTTTTTTTGTAGCGGAGCCAAAGCAATCAGCATTTGAATTGTGGAGCAGTTCGGGTTCGCGATGATTTTATCCTCTTTTGTAAGAACATCGGCATTGATTTCAGGAATTACCAATTTTTTAGTTGCGTCCATACGCCAAGCGGAAGAATTATCAACCACAGTTGTACCTACTTGTGCAAACTTAGGAGCCCATTCCAGTGAAACACTTCCTCCAGCCGAAAACAACGCAATATCAGGCTTTAAGGAAACTGCTTGTTGTAATCCTACAACGGTGTATTCTTTTCCTTGGAAGGTTATTTTTTGCCCAACAGACTTTTCCGAAGCAACAGGAATTAACTCAGTTACAGGGAAATTTCTTTCTTTTAGTACTTCTAACATTACGTTACCAACCATACCGGTAACGCCCACAACAGCTACTCTCATAAATGTTCAAAATAAAAATATGACCGACAAATTTACATATTAAATTTTAATTATGGAATTTATAAAACTAAAATGTTGAATTTGTAACAAAATATTATTTTCTTGTTGATTTGAAAGCCTTTATGTCAAAAATATACGAAAATGATTGTATGATAGCAGTATTTAGGATGATTTTATAATAAAGATGTGGCTCGTTTATCTCTTTTAAATTTCAAAAAAAATAATGACCTTTGTAGCCGTTTTTGATGATTTAAAACCAGAAAAAAGAATGCTGCCACTAAAGGATACTTTGAAACACAAAGGGTTACGGAACCAATTAGCCGAATTATTAAAGGAAAAAGGAATTACGGATACGAACGTTTTGAATGCCATTCGAACAATTCCAAGGCATTTGTTTATGGATAGTAGTTTTGAGGCTCACGCATATCAGGATAAGGCTTTTCCTATCGGAGCAGGTCAAACGATTTCTCAACCTTATACTGTGGCTTTTCAAACGCAACTGCTACAAGTTTCTGCCGGACAAAAAGTTCTGGAAATAGGTACGGGAAGTGGTTATCAATCAAGTGTTTTACTTTTTTTGGGAGTAAATTTATTTACCATTGAACGGCAACAAAAACTCTTCAAACAAACACAATTACTACTCCCGAAGTTGATGCCTCGTCCCGCTAAAATGTACTTTGGAGATGGTTACAAAGGACTGCCTAATGAAGCACCTTTTGACCGTATTTTGGTTACGGCCGGAGCTCCGGAAGTGCCAACCGCCTTGTTAGCTCAACTGGCAGTAGGAGGAAGATTGGTTATTCCTGTCGGGAATGAAACACAAGTGATGACCCTTTTTGAAAGAATATCTCCAAGTGAATTTCATAAAACAGAATATGGTGATTTTCAGTTTGTTCCTTTGTTAAAGGACAAGGTTTAGAAAAATAAAAAGAGAGCAAATCATAAGCCGGATTCTGTTTCTTGACTGGCAAGATGCTTATCATTTATCTTGATTTATAATTACTTATAAACTCAAACCGCCTACCCTCCAACATTGGGCGAGCAACCCTAAAAAGCTGGTTTACACGGCGTTGCACCACATAGAGTTTACCTGATTTCACTACAGCCTAACTGTACTTGCTTTCTGTTGCACTTGTCCTCATCTTACGACGGACGGGCGTTACCCGTTATGCTGCTCTTTGGTGTCCGGACTTTCCTCTATAAAATAGCGATAAGCCGATTTACTCTCGGCGGCAAAGTTAAGAAATTATTTGAATTTTAATTTCTGAAAATAATCAAAATAAATCTTTTTGAGTTATACCTTTTTGTTTATATTTGCCCTCAAACATTTAATTTTATAATGGTTCTCACAGAAAATATTTACAAAAAATACGGAAACCACACAGCTTTAAATAATGTATCCATCACAGTTCCTAAAGGAAGTATTTTTGGACTTTTAGGACCTAACGGAGCGGGAAAAACTTCTTTCATAAGGATACTCAATCAAATAACATATCCCGATTCAGGAAAGGTATTTTTTGATGGGAAACCACTTCATCCTGAGCATATTTCACAAATAGGATACTTGCCGGAAGAACGAGGACTTTACAAAACAATGAAAGTAGGGGAGCAGGCTCTTTATTTGGCACAACTGAAGGGACTTTCCAAAGAAAAAGCAAAAGAACGTTTGAAGTTTTGGTTTGAGCGTCTGGAAATCGGCGATTGGTGGAACAAGAAAATACAGGAGCTTTCCAAAGGAATGGCACAGAAAATTCAGTTTGTTGTAACGGTGCTTCACCAACCGAAACTTCTTATTTTTGACGAACCTTTCAGCGGATTTGACCCCATTAATGCTAACATCATTAAGGACGAAATTCTTTATTTGCGAGAACAGGGAGCCACAATTATATTCTCCACTCACCGAATGGAATCAGTGGAGGAACTTTGTGACCATATCGCACTGATTAACAAATCAGAAAAAATTTTGGAAGGCAATTTGTTGGAAATCAAACGCTCTTTTAAAAACAATGTTTTTGAAGTGGGGTTGAAAATTGACGATGACAAACAAGCCAAGCTCTTAACCGAACTTAAAGAGCATTTTTCAGTAAGTGAAGCCAATTTTAAAAGTTTATATAGTGGCTTGAAACTCAATATCTACAAGAAAGAACATCAAAACGCAAACGATTTATTACAATTTTTGAATTCCAGAGCCGAAATTATGCATTTTGTGGAAAAAATTCCGACAGTTGACGAGATTTTTATGCGTTCGGTTGAAAAAAATAACTAAAAAGAAAATTTTCTGTTTTCATAACCTATTTTTTGTAATAATTAAAGAATGAAACATTTAGGAATAATAACAAAGCGAGAATATCTAAATAAGGTACGAAATAAATCATTCATTATTATGACTTTCGTCAGTCCGCTGGTGGTGATATTGTTTGGCGTTCTGATTGGCTATTTAACCAGTGTTAATAACGCTGGGAATGTAAAAAAAATAGCTATTTTGGACGAAAGTAATCGTTTTTCAAGTAGTTTTGAAAATACTTCGGCAGTGGAATATCTTTTTTTAAGAGACGCTTCCCTGCAAGATGCAAAAACCATAATTTTGGCTGAAAGTATGTACGGATTGTTATATATTCCCCCACAAGATGGCGAATATTGGCACCAGAATATTGAATTTTTTAGTGAAGAATCACCAAATATTTCATTATTAAACCAATTTTCGGACAATATGGAAGCAACTCTTTTTCAGGATAATCTGACATTAAAGGGAATTGATAAAAAGCAAATAGACGAATCGAAAGTAAAGGTAAATATCTCTTTGGAGAATTTCAGTGGAGAAAAAAGCTCGGAGTTGGACAGTATCATAAAAATTGCTATTGGTGGAATGGCTGGTTATCTGATTTTTATGTTTATTATTATTTACGGTAATGCAATTATGCGTAGCGTTATTGAGGAAAAAACCAATCGCATTGTTGAAATTATTATTTCGTCCGTTAAACCTTTTGAATTAATGTTGGGTAAAATTTTTGGAACTTCGTTGGCAGGAATTACTCAGTTTATGATTTGGATGATATTCGGAGGATTTTTAATGACCATTTTAACCTCATTCTTAGATGTAAATCCTTCATCAACCAATGAGGTTTTGATGAATAAATCAGGATTGGACAAGATGACTTCGGAAATTTTATTGGCTTTTTTTAAATTTCCGTTTATGGAAATGTTTACTTCATTCCTGTTGTATTTTGTGGGGGGGTATTTGTTGTACAGTTCTTTTTATGCAACAATAGGAGCAATGGTAGATAATGAAACGGATACACAACAATTTTTGATGCCGATTTTAATGCCTTTAATATTAGCAGTTTATGTAGGATTTTTTACCGTTATAGAAGAACCTCACGGTACGGTTTCGGTGGTACTGTCGTATGTTCCACTTACTTCACCCGTAGTAATGCTGATGCGTATTCCTTTCGGTGTAGCTTGGTGGGAAGTGCTGATTTCCATACTGTTATTATACATTTCTTTCTTTTTAGTGATAAAATTTGCTTCGAAAATCTATCGTATAGGAATTTTGATGTACGGCAAAAAGACAACGTATAAGGAGGTTTGGAAATGGCTTAAATACTAAAAAGATAAGGGCAAAAGTTAAGTTTTTGCCCTTATTTATTTGTTATTTTTGAAGTTTTAATATTTGAGCTAAGATATCTTTGGCTACCTCTGTTTTATTTTTCAAGGGAAATGAAATTTCATTTTCAGGAGTAATGAACGTAATTTTATTCGTGTCCGTTCCGAATCCCGCTCCCTTGTCTTTCAGTGAATTAAGTACAATTCCGTCTAAGTTTTTTCGGTTTAATTTGTGCTTAGCATTTTCGAGTTCGTTATTGGTTTCCAGAGCAAAACCGATGAGAATTTGCTGTTTTTTTTGTTTGCCCAATGTAGCGAGAATATCCGTTGTGGAGACGAGTTCTAATGTAAGGTTAGCCTCTTTTTTCTTGATTTTTTCGAGAGCTTTTATTTTCGGGGTGTAATCGGCTACGGCAGCAGAGAGGATTGCAATATCTGATGTATCAAATTGATTTATAGCAGCTTGATACATATCATCGGCACTTACCACACGATGTAAATGTATATTCTCGTCAATATTTTTTTCAGCAGAAGGACCTAAAACCAAGTGAACTTCAGCACCTTGCTTCACGGCTTCATTAGCGATGGCAATTCCCATTTTTCCTGTTGAAAAATTACCTATAAATCGCACTGGGTCAATGGCTTCATAAGTAGGACCGGCTGTGATTAATACTTTTTTTCCTTTCAAAGGAAGATTTTCGGATAAGTTAGTTTCTATGAAATTTACGATATCTTCAGGTTCAGCCATTCTTCCTTGTCCGACTAATCCGCTTGCCAATTCACCATAAACAGCAGGAATTATCTGATTACCAAATGATTTCAGTTTATTAAGATTTTCATTCACGGTAGGATGTGCATACATATCCAAATCCATAGCAGGTGCTACAAATACGGGAGCTTTAGCAGAAAAATAAGTAGCTAATAACAAGTTGTCACATAGTCCGTTAGCCATTTTTGCTAAGGTATTTGCCGTTGTAGGAGCGATAAGAATTACATCAGCCCAAAGAGCTAATTCTACGTGATTATTCCATTGATTATCAGTTGTTTTGAATGATGAAATCACCTTGTTTTTAGACAATGTAGCTAATGTTAAAGGAGTAACAAATTCTTCTGCACTTTCTGTTAAAATGACCTTTACATCGTGTCCTTTTTTTGTTAATAAACGCACTAAATGAGGCGTTTTATAAGCGGCAATTCCTCCCGTGATTCCTAAAATTATATTCATAAATTTTAATCAAATCAAAAAAGGTTTTAAGGAATAAACCACTTGTGTTTACTGCTTAAAACCTATGTTTTACAAATTAATACAAATAACAATCCCGACCTAATTAGTTGGTTTCTCTGTAATAAACCTTATCCTCCAACCATTCTTTAATTGCAATTGCTTGCGGCTTCGGAAGTTTTTCGTAGAATTTAGAAACTTCAATTTGTTCTTTATTCTCAAAAATTTCTTCCAAATTATCGTTATTAGTTGCAAATTCATCTAATTTTTCGATTAATTCCTTTTTAATTTCGGAATTTATTTGCACTGCACGCTTTGCAATGATTGAAATGGCTTCGTAAATATTTTCAGTAGGAGCTTCAATGGCACTTCTGTTGTAAGTAACTGTAGAAGTTGGAGCATCAATCTTTTTAAAATCCATAGTATTTTCTTTTTTATAAATTTTTATGAGTAAATTTTCAATGATGTTTCAATTTTTTCGAGCATTCTGTCAGCTTCTTTTTTGTAAGATGTTTCGGGATACGATTTTACCAAAGTTTCGTATGCTTCTTTGGCGATTTTCAAACGTTCCTCTTTTTTGTGTTCCACACTATTGATAGCCCACTCATAAGCTGAATGCAGGCGTACGAAAAGAGCTTCTTCTTTAAAAATAGTTCCCGGATTGCCTGATAAGAAATTATCCAAAGCCTTCATAGCAGCTTGATAATCACGGATTAAATTGTACTGTTTTGCAATTTCAAACTCTTTTTTCTGAAGACGCGTTAGCAAATCCAGCGTCATTTCATTAGCTTCTTTTGCATATTCCGTATGAGAATATCGGTCTAAGAATAGTTGTAACTTTTCCAGTGCTTGATGCGTAATTTCTTGATCAACACTGTATTTAGGAGTTTCCAAATAGATTGTTTTAGCTGTTAAAAAAGCGGCTTCGGCTACTTTTTCACTTTTTGGGTATAATTTGCAAAAACGTTCAAACTGATATGAAGCTTTACTGTACTGCTTGGTTTTATAATAAGCGTCCGCAGCCATATAAACCACTCGTTCACCTTGCGGTCTTCCTGCATATTGGTTCACGATATTTTCAAACAGTTGAATTGATTTTCTGTATTTTCCCTCTTTGTATAGTTGTTCAGCCATATTGTACTTAACTGTGGCATCATCAGACTTTAAGGCTTTCTGATATTCCCCACAGGAACTCAACAAACTCGCACCAACTAAACCTATTACGATGTATTTCTTAATTTGCATTCGGCAAAAGTAAATAGTTTTTATGATTTATCAAAATTATGTAAGCATTCCTCCATCAACATTCAAAACTTGCCCTGTGATGTATGCGGACATATCCGATGCTAAAAACACGCAAGCATTGGCAACATCTTCCGGCTGACCGCCTCTTTTCAAAGGAATATTATCTCGCCAACCTTGTACTACTTTTTCATCCAAAACGGCTGTCATTTCAGTTTCTATGAATCCCGGAGCGATTGCATTACAACGTATGTTTCTGGAACCCAGCTCCAAAGCGATGGATTTTGTAAAACCTAACATACCCGCTTTTGAAGCAGCGTAGTTGGATTGACCTGCATTTCCTTTCACTCCCACAACACTACTGATGTTGATAATAGAACCTTTACGCTGTTTTAACATAGTGCGTTGAACAGCTTTGGTCATATTGAAAACAGATTTCAAATTTACTTCAATTACTTTGTCAAAATCTTCCTCTGAAATTCGCATTAACAGATTGTCTTTCGTGATTCCGGCGTTATTTATCAGAATATCAATACTTCCAAACTCGGCAACTACATCTTCAGCCAATTTTTGAGCAGCTTCATAATCAGCAGCATTACTTTGATATCCTTTGGCTTTCACGCCTTTAGCTCTTAATTCATCTTCTAATTTTTGAGCAGCTTCCACTGATGAACTATACGTAAAAGCAACATTAGCACCCTGCGAAGCGAAAACTTCGGCAATTCCTCTCCCAATACCTCTACTTGCTCCTGTGATAATTGCAGTTTTTCCTTCTAATAGTCTCATATTTAGTTTATATTTTATTATTAAAAATTATTGCTTTTGGTCTGAATGCGTTAAAAATAACTTTATTTGTTATCCGCCAACGCGTTTTACTTTAAATCCTTTTCCTTTGAGAAATTCCATAATTTTATCGCGGTAATCTCCTTGAATTATGATACTTTCATCTTTAAAAGAACCTCCAACTCCTAAGAGAGTTTTGATTTCTTTGGCTAAAATTTTGAAATCTTCATCAGCTCCTGAATATCCTTCGATGATTGTTACAGGTTTGCCTTTGCGTTTTTCATATTTGCAAATCAGAGGTTCGTCCTGAAGCCAAATGTTTGATACACTTTCCGCAGGAGTTTCTTCCTCAATATGGTCAGGAAATAAATTTTTTAACTGTTCACGTAACATTTCAGATAAAACATTTTCAGAGTGCAAATATATAAATAAAATTTAATTTTCTTGATTTGAATGAATTCAATATTCTTTATTACATTTGCCATCGATTAATTTTAAAGTAAAAGAAAGTCAAACAAATGAAAAGAATATTTTTATCCTTTATTGCTATTTCTATTTTTGGTTGTAGCATTCAAAAAAATGATGTTCAGAGCGAAGATAAGGTACTTCCGATTTTCCTGAATGAAATTTCCGAACAAAGATTAAATGAAACGCTGAAAGTAATCGCTTCTGATGAAATGGAAGGGCGAGATACAGGAAGTGAAGGCATCAAAAAAGCGGCAAATTACATCGTAGAGCAATACACAAAGGAAGGAATTACGTATCCGCCAAAGGCTTCAGGATGGTTTCAAACTGTGCCGAAATCTTTTTTCAGAAATAAGTTTAACGATTCGGACAATATTTGGGCTTTTGTTGAAGGAAGCGAAAAACCAGAGGAAATTATCGTAGTATCAGCACATTATGACCACGTAGGAATGGAAAACGGAGAAATATACAATGGTGCAGACGATAACGGTTCTGGGACGGTTGCTGTAATGGAGTTGGCACGCGTTTTCAATTTAGCCAAGAAAAAAGGACACGCTCCAAAACGCTCAATTATGTTTTTACTTGTAACGGGCGAAGAAAGAGGGCTTTATGGGTCAAACTTCTACTCTAAAAATCCGTTGTATCCTTTAAAAAATACGGTAGCCAACATAAACATTGATATGATAGGGCGAGTTGATGATTTGCATACAGACAATAATTATGTGTATGTTATTGGTGCAGACCGATTAAGCTCGGAATTGCACACAATTAATGAAGAAATGAACAGAAAATACGTCAATTTGAAGTTGGATTACAAATACGACGACCGTAATGACCCGTGGCAGGTTTATTATCGTTCTGACCATTATAATTTTGCAAAACACGGAATTCCTTCGGTTTTCTTTTTTAATGGGTTACATTCTGATTATCACCAGCCTACGGATACACACGAAAAGATAGATTTTGAAGCGATGACAAAACGCACCAAACTAATTTTTGCCTTAACGTGGGAGCTTGCCAATCGTTCCGAGCGTATAAAAGTGGATAGAGACGGAAAATAAATTTTTGTAATTAGGACTTAATTTATTACCTTTGCGTTTCGTTAAAAAAAAATACAAAAAATGAAATATTTGCAAAATAAATATGTAAAAATCGCTCTTGCTGTATTGATTAATGTCTATGCAATATATCAATTTACACAAGGAAATATAGGAAACGGAATAGCTTTGATATTGTTGTCTTCAATTCCTATATTGTTGTATTTCAGGAATGAATTTATTTTGTTGGCATTCCTCAGATTGAGAAAACAAGATTTTGAAGGAACGAAGAAATGGCTCAGTAAAATAGTTGAGCCTGAAACGGCTTTAATTAAAAAACAACAAGGATACTATAATTATTTGCACGGAATCATTTATTCGCAGATAAACCTTACTCAAGCCGAAAAATATTTCAGAAAAGCATTACAATTAGGTTTGAATATGAGTTATGATATTGCGATGGCAAAGTTGAGTTTGGCAGGAATTATGATTCAAAAACGCAGAAAACGCGAAGCTCAAGAGTTGCTTGCTGAAGCCAAAAAACTGGATAAGCAAAATATGATGACGGAACAAATCAAAATGATGCAACAGCAACTTAAAAGAATTTAACAAAGTTTTACTTTACATAAAAAAGGTGGTAATTGAAAATTATCACCTTTTTTGTTTTTTGACTCTCATTTTCACGGATATAAGACAAAAAAGGAAACCACTTCCCAGTGATTTCCTCCTTAATGATAAAATGTTTAAAACTATGAAAAAAACTTTTTATATGTGTAAAGCACGATTATCTGTGGCAGCCAAAGCAGCTTCTTTAATTGCTTCGGTAAAGGTTGGGTGTGCGTGGCTGATGCGTGAAATATCCTCAGCACTTGCCTTGAATTCCATAGCAGTTACGGCTTCGGCTATCATATCGGCAGCTCTTGCACCAATCATATGAACCCCAAGAATTTCGTCGGTAGAAGCATCAGCTAAGATTTTAACAAATCCGTCTGTATCCATACTCGCTCTGGAGCGTCCCAAAGCACGCATTGGGAATTGCCCTGATTTGAATGCAATGCCTTCTGCTTTAAGTTGTTCTTCCGTTTTACCCACAGAGGCAACCTCTGGCCAAGTATAAACAACTCCGGGAATCAAATTATAGTCAATATGAGGTTTTTGTCCAGCCAATTGCTCGGCAACCAAAACTCCTTCTTCTTCCGCTTTGTGAGCCAACATTGCTCCGCGAACTACATCGCCAATTGCGTAAATATTTGATACATTGGTTTGTAGGTGTGAATTTACTTCAATTCTGCCACGTTCATCTATTTTAACGCCAGCTGCTTCCAAATTTAGCCCGTCCGTGTAAGGTTTTCTTCCTACAGCAACCAAGCAGTAATCTCCTTCAAGTGTGATTTCTTCTCCTTTTTGAGTAGTGGCTTTTACGGTTACTACATCTCCACTTCGTGAAACTTCTTTCACTTGATGACTTGTATAGAACTTAAATCCTTGTTTTTTAAGCACTTTTGTGAGTTCTTTTCCTAAACTTTTGTCCATTGTAGGAAGAATTCCGTCCATATATTCAACAACGGAAACAGAAGCTCCCAATCGTTTGTAAACTTGCCCAAGTTCCAAACCGATAACACCACCTCCGATAACAATTAAATGTTTCGGAATTTCAGTTAGTTTCAGAGCTTCGGTAGAAGTTATAACTCTTTCTTTATCAATGGTTATAAATGGTAGGGAAGAAGGCTTGGAACCAGTAGCGATGATGGTTTTTTGAGCTTCTATCTCTTCAGAAGAACCGTCTTTTGATGTAATTTTGATTCGGGTAGGATTTACAAAACTTCCCAATCCGTGAAAAACATCAATTTTGTTTTTGTCCATCAAGAATTTGATTCCCGAACAAGTTTGTTCTACTACTGCTTTTTTTCTGTCAATCATTTTTTTAAGATTGATTTTTACCTCGCCGGAAACTTCAATTCCGTGTGCTTCAAAGTGTTTCAAAGCGTCTTCGTAATGATGAGACGAATCTAACAAGGCTTTTGACGGGATACAACCCACATTCAAGCAAGTTCCTCCTAAAGTGTCATATTTTTCAATAATAGCAGTTTTGAATCCCAACTGTGCCGAGCGTATAGCCGCTACATAACCACCGGGTCCTGAACCTATTACAACAACGTCGTATGTTTTCATAACTTAATGATTAAATTCTATGATTAATGCCACAAACATACAAATAAAAAGATAGAAATACAAAAACTTTCCTAAATTGTTCTAATTTATTGAACTATTCGCCTTGTATCATTCCTTTTAAAAACTTGGCGGTGTAGCTCTTTTCTTGTTTTGCCACTTCCGAAGGAGAGCCAAAAGCCACGACTTCTCCGCCTCCTTTTCCGCCTTCGTAGCCAATATCGATGATATAATCCATTGCTTTAATTACATCAAGATTATGTTCTATCACAAGGACTGTATTTCCTTTATCGACCAACTTGTCAAGCACTTCTAACAGAACGCTAACATCTTCAAAATGAAGTCCTGTGGTGGGTTCGTCCAATATGTAGAAGGTGTTGCCCGTATCCTTTTTGGAAAGTTCCGTTGCCAATTTTACACGTTGAGCTTCACCACCCGAAAGTGTTGTAGATTGCTGACCCAGAGTGATATACCCCAAGCCTACTTCCTCTATTGTTTTTAATTTACGATGAATTTTCGGGATATTTTCAAAAAATTGAACCGCATCACTGATGGTCATATCCAAAACATCGGCTATTGATTTTCCTTTATAACGTACTTCCAGCGTTTCTCGGTTGAATCGCTTACCCTTGCAAGTTTCGCATTCTACGTAAACGTCTGGCAGAAAGTTCATTTCGATGACTTTTAGTCCCGAACCTTCACAAGTTTCGCACCTGCCACCTTTAACATTAAAGCTGAATCTGCCCGGTTTGTATCCGCGTATCATTGCCTCGGGTGTTTGTGTGAAAAGCGTACGAATTTCACTGAAAACCCCTGTGTAAGTCGCTGGATTAGAGCGAGGTGTACGCCCAATCGGGGACTGATCAATGGCGATGACTTTATCAATATTTTCCAATCCTTCGATGCTTTCATAAGGCATCGGAACTTTTACCGCATTAAAAAAATGAGCGTTCAAAATCGGATAAAGCGTTTCGTTTATCAAAGTCGATTTTCCACTGCCCGAAACGCCCGTCACGCCAATCATTTTTCCCAAAGGAAAGGTTACAGACACATTTTTAAGATTATTTCCCGTACAGCCTCGTAAAATAAGCTCCTTTCCGTTGCCTTTTCGGGGCTTTTTAGGCTCGGAAACCTGTCGCCTGCCACTGATGTAATCCGCAGTGATGGTTTTTGCGTCCATCATCTGTTTTGGAGTACCTTTGAAGATGATTTCTCCGCCGTTTTTGCCCGCTTTTGGACCTATGTCGATAACATAATCGGCTTCGAGAATCATCTCTTCATCGTGTTCAACCACCAAAACCGAATTTCCGATATCACGGAGGGATTTTAAAGAATTGATAAGTCGTTGGTTGTCACGTTGATGCAACCCGATACTGGGTTCGTCCAAAATATACAAAACGCCCGTAAGTTGCGACCCGATTTGCGTTGCCAAACGTATCCGCTGGGCTTCTCCACCCGAAAGCGATTTTGAACTTCGGCTTAATGATAAGTATGTCAGCCCCACATCGACCAAAAATTGCAAACGCGTGCGTATTTCCTTGATGATTTCCGATGCAATTTTGCGCTGTTTGTCCGAAATTCGGTCAGAAAGTGTCGCAAACCATTCCGAAAGCTCTAAAATATCCATATTGGAGAGTTCCGAAATGTTTTTTTCGTTTATTTTGAAATAAAGAGCCTCTTTCCGCAATCTGCTTCCGTTACATTCCTGACAAGGAAGCGTGTCCATAAACTCGGAAGCCCATCTTTTTATGGAAGAAGAATCGGAGTTATCATATTGATTTTTAATAAAATTGACAATTCCTTCAAAATCAATTTCATAATCTCGGGTGATGCCCAAAACATCCGATTTTACGGAAAATTTTTCTTTTCCGCCGTACAAGATAAGCTCCACAGCCTCCTGAGGAAGTTGCTGAAAACCGTCAGACATTTTCGCCCCGAATTTATGCAAAATGGTTTCCAATTGTTTGAAAATCCACGTGTTTTTTTGCTCTCCAATAGCTGAAATAGCTCCGTTTTTGATAGAGAGTTGTTTATTCGGAATTATTTTATTGATGTTTACTTCTTGAACTTCTCCCAATCCGTTACAATGCGGACACATTCCTTTGGGAGAGTTGAACGAAAAGGTATTTGGCTCGGGCATCGGGTAGGAAATTCCGCTTGTAGGACACATCAAATTACGGCTAAAATACTGAACTTGACCTGTTTCCTGTTCAAGAACCATCAAAACGCCATCGCCGTAATGCATTGCAGTTTTGATGGACTCACTCAGTCGTTTTTGGGTTTCCTCCTGATTATCAATAAGCATTCGGTCAATGACGATTTCGATGTCGTGCGTTTTGTAACGGTCGAGCTTCATTCCTTTCTCAATGTCACGAATTTCGCCGTTGGTTCGCACTTTTACGAAACCTTGTTTGGCAATCTGCTCGAAAAGTTCTCGATAATGTCCTTTTCTGGATTGCACTACCGGAGCTAAAATGTTAATTCTTTGATTGTTATATTTTTCGGAAATAAGTTCTTGTACTTGAGCATCGCTATAACTCACCATTTTTTCTCCCGTCTGGAAACTGTACGCATCCGAGGCACGAGCGAAGAGCAATCGCAAGAAATCATATATCTCAGTGATAGTACCAACGGTGGAACGCGGTGATTTTGAGGTAGTTTTCTGTTCAATAGCAATAACGGGTGAAAGTCCGTCGATTTTATCCACATCAGGACGCTCCAATCCGCCTAAAAACTGCCTTGCGTATGCCGAAAAAGTTTCGATGTAGCGTCGTTGTCCTTCGGCGTAAATGGTATCAAACGCCAATGACGATTTTCCACTTCCGGAAAGCCCCGTGATAACCACCAATTGCTCTCTGGGAATGTCAATATCTATGTTTTTAAGGTTGTGAACGCGAGCACCTTTGACGGAAATATTTTCCTCAAATTGGGTTTGTTTTTCTTCCAAACAAGTCGTGGTCTGATTTTTTTTGCGTTGTATTGTTTTGTTGTTTTTTTCTTTTTTTTGGCTCTCTTTCATTTGAATATGAGATTAGGGGGCAAAGTTACGAATTTAAGTTAAAATATAAGAGGTGAAAAGGAAATAGTGATAAGTCATAAAAAAATAGTAGCTTTGCACTTTAATTGTTTCGACAAACGAAGTTGTATCGTAGAAAAAAATGAAAAAAGTAGTAGTAGGGCTTTCAGGCGGTGTGGATAGCAGTGTTGCTGCGTATCTTTTGCAACAACAAGGGTATGAGGTAATTGGCTTGTTTATGAAGAACTGGCACGATGATTCGGTTACGATTTCCAACGAATGTCCTTGGCTGGAAGATAGCAATGACGCCCTTCTGGTAGCTGAAAAATTAGGCATTCCATTCCAGACTGTGGATATGAGTGAGCCATATAAACAACGCATTGTTGATTATATGTTTCGTGAGTATGAAAATGGTCGTACTCCTAATCCTGATGTGTTGTGTAACAGAGAGATAAAATTTGATGTGTTTATGAATTTGGCTCTTTCACTTGGAGCTGATTATGTGGCAACCGGGCATTATTGCAGAAAGGAAGAAATCATTGTTGATGGCAAAAAAATCTATCGTTTACTTTCAGGAAAGGATACAAATAAAGACCAATCTTATTTTTTATGCCAATTATCACAGCAACAGCTAAGTAAAGCTCTTTTCCCGATTGGTGAACTTCAAAAATCGGAGGTTAGAGCTATTGCCTCGGAACAAGGATTAGTTACCGCCGAAAAGAAAGACTCTCAAGGGCTTTGCTTTGTAGGAAAGGTGCGTTTACCTGAATTTTTACAACAACAATTACAACCTAAAGAGGGAGATATTATTGAAATTCCGAATGATTGGCAAGGATATAAATCTTTTGATTACTTAAAACTTTTTGAAACTTATGAAGATGAATTGAAATATCTTTCAAAAAGATTTGAATATCAGCCTTCTGACGGAAAAAAAGTAGGTACACACCAAGGAGCTCATTATTTTACCAAAGGTCAACGTAAAGGTTTGCACGTGGGAGGCACACCCGAACCACTTTTTGTTATAGAAACTGATGTAAATCAGAATATTATCTACGTAGGGCAAAGTCATAGCCACAGAGGTCTTTTCCGAAAAGCTCTTTTTATAAAAGAAAGTGATGTGCATTGGGTTCGTGAAGATTTGGCTTTGCAAATAGGTGAAAGCAAGGATTTTATGGTGCGTATTCGCTATCGTCAGCCGTTGCAGAAAGCTATTTTGTACAAGACCGAAAGTGGGCTTTTTATTTATTTTGAAGAACCGCAAAGTGCCATTACCGAAGGACAGTTTGCCGTTTGGTATGATGATGAGGAACTCGTTGGAAGCGGAGTGATTAGTTGAAAATCCGGAAATGGGTTGTAAATCATTGGATTAGAGGAAGATGATGAATTTTTTTCTGATTTTTAAACTTTTATTGAAGAATTTTAAGAGATGAGATTGTTTAAAAGAAGTCCTTTTGGGCAAATATTGTGGATAAAACGCTGGTTAATCAGGCTTTTCGGGATTATTACGCACAGCCGTTATAATGGGTTTAATCAGTTAAAAATAGAAGGCTCAGACGTCATCAGAGCGTTACCTGAAGCAAATGTATTGTTTATATCAAATCACCAGACGTATTTTGCTGATGTAGCTGCGATGCTTCACGTTTTTAATGCAAGTCTGAAAGGAAGGGTAAATACAATTAAAAATATAAGCTATTTGTGGAATCCGAAGCTAAACATCTATTACATAGCAGCTTCCGAAACGATGAAGTCAGGCTTGCTTCCAAAAATTTTGAGTTATGTCGGTGCAATTCCAGTGGACAGAACTTGGCGTGAAAAGGGAAAAGATATCAAACGCGATGTTAAACAAAGTGATGTAAATAACATCGGAATTGCTTTAAATGACGGCTGGGTAATTACTTTTCCACAAGGGACTACATCTCCTTGGAAACCTATTCGTAAAGGCACAGCTCACTTAATAAAACAATATAAACCTATTGTAGTGCCTATTGTGATTGATGGTTTTCGTCGTTCGTTTGATAAAAAAGGAATCAATATCAAGAAAAAAGGCGTTCAACAATCAATGGTTATCAAAGCACCTTTACAGATTGATTATGAGAATGAAAGTGTTGAACAAATTGTTGAGAAAATAGAAATGGCAATCGAGCAACACGAATCATTCTTGAAAGTAAAAAATACACAAACCGACAACTAATTTTGTAGCTGTCGGTTTTTTTCTATTTTGGATAAATCTCTTTTAAAGCTTTTACATACACCAAAACTCCTTTATCCTTAAATTCCTCTTGCTCATAGAGTTTGATGGCACCGGTTTTGTCGGCAGAAGTGAAAAGCAGGATTTCTCCCAAATCTAATGACTTTCCCTTTTCGATAAGGGCTTGAATGAGTTTTTTTCCTATTTTTTTTCCGCGTTGAGATTCACTCACAACAACGTCCTCAATCCAGCCTTTATGTCCGGAAATGACCTTGTAAACAGCCATTGAGGCCATCCCTAAAAGCCTTCCGTCCTCAATATGGCAAGCTATGAAAGGAGCTTCTTTTTCATTTTTAAAAATCTCAGAAAGAGAAAGTTGATTTCTTTTGCTCAGCAAGGAGAATAAATCACGAGCATCTTGCTCAATTACCGGAGTAATGAGTTCTTTTGTTAAAAATGTAACCATAGTTTTCTTCTTTATTTCTTCAACAAAACTAATCAAAAAAATATAAAAAACAATAAAGAGTGTAAAAAATCTATAAAAAAGTAAAAAAATATTTGTGATGAAAATTTATTTGAGATTATAAAAATGTTTGTAACCAATTAGTAATTAGTTTTTTATATGTAGAATCTTTAAAAATTAGAATTATTAATTTCTTTTTCGTTAAACCATTTATTTTTTTCGATGTCTAACGAAGTATATTTTATAAAAACGAAATCATTTATTATGAAGAAATTAGTATTTTTACTCACTTTTGTTACATTTTCAGTTTGGGGACAAGAGTTTTCAATATCAGGAAAAGTGATTGATAATGAAACTAAAACGCCTTTGGAATATGCAACTATCGTGCTTGAATCGTTGGATAATCCAAGCAAAATAACAGGAGGCGTAACTAACGAAAAAGGAGAGTTTGACGTAAAAGCTCCTAAAGGAATGTATCATTTGAAAGTTCAGTTTTTTTCATTCAAAACTTATGAAGTGAAGAATTTTAACTTAAATGATAACAAAAAGTTAGGTAATATTATTTTAAAAATTGATGTTGAGGAACTTAGCGGAGTTGATGTTGTTGCCGAGCGAACTACGGTTGAGTTGCATTTGGATAAAAAAGTGTACAATGTGGGGCAGGATATGACCGTTAAAGGAGGTTCAGTTTCCGATGTTTTGGATAATGTGCCTTCGGTTTCGGTTGATGCGGAAGGAAAGGTAAGCTTCCGAGGAAATGAAAGTGTTCAAATTTTAATTAACGGCAAGCCTTCCGCTTTGTCGGGAGTCAATGATGAAGCTTTGCGTCAGCTTCCTGCGGAATCTATTGAAAGAGTGGAAGTTATTTCAAATCCTTCATCACGTTATGATGCCGAGGGAACAGCAGGAATTATCAATATAATTCTTAAAAAAGGAAGTGCAATGGGCTTTATGGGGTCGGTAACTGCTTCGGTAGGAAACCCGCAGGCGTATGAATTGGGAACAAATCTGAGTTTGCGAAAAGAAGATTGGACTTTCTTTACAAATCTGTCGTATAATCATCGAAATTCTCCCGGAAATACGAATTTTAGTCAGGAAAATTTGGATAATTTGGGCAAAACTGCCAATTTTCAAGATGAAAATCGCAAAACAAATCGTCTTAGAGATGGTTATAACCTTAATTTAGGGGCTGAATATCGTTTTAATGATAAATCTTCCATTACAAACAGCTTTGTTTTGAGTTCGAAAAAAGGAACAAATACCACAGATAATAATTTTTTAAATTACGATGCCAATCGTGTGCTAACAGCAAAGCGTTACAGAAATAATACGGAATCAGATGATGATTTTCGTTTTCAATATTCGCTTAATTTTGAACATAAATTTAATAATGATGGACATAAATTAACTGCTGATTATCAGTTTTCTTCATCAAAAGAAGATGAAAATGCCATCATTAAAGAAAGAAATTTGACAACGAATATAGATTTAGAAACGGAACAAACCATCGGGAAAGAGAAAGGCGTAAAACATCTGGCTCAGATTGATTATGTGCTTCCGTTTGGGGAAAATAAAAAATCGCAGTTTGAAGCGGGTTATCGCGGAACGTTAGATGAAACGGATATTGATTTTACGGCAGGCATTTTGGACGGAGCAGGAAACTTGGTCAGAAATCCGAATTTTAGCAATCACTTTGTGTATGAGCAGAATGTGAATGCATTTTACTCACAACTTGGAACGAAATTTGGCAAATGGAACTTTATGGGAGGATTGCGTTTTGAACATACCAAAGTTACTTCTCTGCTGAAAAATACGAACGAAAACTATTCAAAAGAATATTCAGCATTGTTTCCTTCAGTGTATTTGGGATACGAATTTTCGGGAGAACAGCAGATTAGTTTGAGTTATAGTCGCCGTTTGCGTCGTCCTTGGTCACGATTTATCAATCCGTTTGTATCTCGTTCGAGTAACACGAATTTATTTAGCGGAAATCCGGATTTAGATCCAACGTACACCAATGCTTTTGATGTTGCGTATTTGAAAAAATGGGATAATTTAAGTTTGAACACGTCTGTTTATTACAACCATTCCACAGAGGTTTTTGAAATGATTTCGTTGGAAACGGGCGATTTTATTACGATAAATGGGCTTTCGGTTCCTGTGATGTTGCGTCGTCCGATTAATCTTTCCGATGAAGATAGGGTAGGGGTAGAATTTACAACGAATTACACTCCGAAAAGAAATTGGCGTTTTTCATTAAATATGAACTTTTATCACTATAAATCAAGCGGTTCATATACCTATACGAATTACCAAAATGTGACAAGTACACAAAATTTTAATACAGAAGCCAATTCGTGGTCAAGTCGTTTTACGGCGAAATTACCTTTAATATATAATATTGATTTTCAAACGAATGTTATGTATAATGCTCCCAGAAAATCAGCTCAATCGGAGATAGAAGGAGAGCTTTCGGCTAATTTGGCTTTGAGTAAGGAAATATTAAACAAGCAAGGAAATATCTCCTTGAATGTGAGCGATGTATTCAATTCGCGTAAAATGATTGCCGATACGAAAACGGAAAGAGTGATTACACATACCGAAATGCAATGGCGTCAGCGTCAAATAATGCTGAATTTTACATATCGCTTCGGAAATATGAAAGGACAACAAAAAGAACGAAAATCCCAGCGTGACAACACAATGGATGAGACAGAGATGGAATTTTAGAGAAAAATGTTGTCAGGGATGAGTTCTTTATGGTCGGCTTACAATACTGTGAGTCGGCTTTTTTGTGTACAAACTTTTCTCTTTCATTTAATAATGATATCTTTGCCCCCGATTTAATTTTTAAAGACAATGCTAACAGTTTCAAATTTATCGGTTCAGTTTGGGAAAAGAGTTTTGTTCGATGAGGTAAACGTAACTTTTACACAAGGTAATTGCTATGGAATTATCGGAGCAAACGGAGCAGGAAAATCTACCTTTTTAAAAATCCTTTCGGGAAAAATAGAGCCTACCAGTGGGCGTATTATCCTTGAGCCCGGCAAACGAATGTCAGTTTTGGAGCAAGACCACTATGCTTATGATGAGTTCACGGTTTTGGAAACCGTTATTATGGGCAACAAAGTGCTTTCTGCCATAAAAAAGGAAATGGACGAGCTTTACGCTGATTATTCCGATGAAAATGCCGACCGAATTGGCGAATTACAACTACAATTCGATGAAATGAATGGTTGGAATGCCGAAAGCGATGCTGCTGCCTTGCTTTCCAACTTAGGAATTTCGGAAGATATGCACTATACTTTGATGGGCGAAATGGACGGAAAGTTAAAGGTTCGCGTGCTTTTGGCACAGGCACTTTTCGGAAATCCTGATGTGCTTATTATGGACGAGCCTACCAACGACCTTGACTTTGAAACCATCGGTTGGCTCGAAAATTTCTTGGCAAATTACGACAATACGGTGATTGTGGTTTCGCACGACCGTCACTTCTTGGATGCGGTGTGTACGCACATTTCCGACATTGATTTCGGGAAGATTAACCACTATTCCGGAAACTATACCTTCTGGTACGAAAGTAGCCAATTAGCCGCTCGTCAGCGTGCGCAACAAAACAAAAAGGCTGAGGAAAAAGCCAAAGAGTTACAGGAATTCATCGCACGTTTTAGTGCCAACGTAGCTAAGTCAAAACAGGCAACTTCGCGTAAAAAAATGTTGGAAAAATTGAATATCGAAGAAATCCGACCTTCTTCGCGTCGTTATCCTGCCATTATTTTCGATAAAGAACGTGAGGCGGGCGACCAAATTTTGCACGTGGAGAACCTTTCGGTTTCTATCGATGGTGAAATTTTGTTCCAAAATGTAGATATCAACTTGGCGAAAGACGATAAAGTGGCAGTGATTTCAAAAGATTCGCGAGCTACGACGGCTTTCTACCAAATTCTGAACGAAAAACAGCAACCCGACAGCGGAAAATTCCAATGGGGAGTAACCACTTCGCAATCGTATCTTCCAGTGGACAATTCCGAATATTTCAATAATGATTATTCGCTGGTGGATTGGCTTCGTCAGTGGGCAAAAACCGAAGAGGAACGCGAAGAGGTGTATATCCGCGGATTTTTAGGTAAAATGTTATTCAGCGGAGAGGAAGCCTTGAAAAAATCATCGGTTTTATCGGGAGGAGAAAAGGTGCGTTGTATGCTCAGCCGTATGATGATGCTTCGTGCTAACGTTTTGATGCTCAACGAACCCACCAACCACTTGGATTTGGAAAGTATCACGGCTTTCAACAACTCGCTCAAAAACTTCAAAGGCAATGTGTTGTTCACCACGCACGACCACGAGTTTGCTCAAACCGTTGCTAATCGAATCATTGAGCTTACGCCTAACGGGGTTATCGACCGTTATATGACTTTCGACGAGTATATGGATGATAAAAACGTTCAAGAACTTCGCAAAAAGATGTACGAAAGAAAATAAAGGGTTGTGTTATTAAAAGTATGATGCAGGTTATGATTGTCAGGCTGAGCGTAGTTGAAGCCTTGTAATGATAACGCTTTGACTACGCTCAGCCTGACAAAAACACTTTTTTTAAAGGCATCATACTTTTTACATCACTTCCAATAAAAGTCTTCAAAGGCTAAAAAATAATTATGATAAACGACTCCGAATGCAAATTTTGTGTTCGGAGTTTTTTGTTTCTGTTTTGAAAATCTAAAAAAGCAAAAAAAGAATTTAAAAAAGCAAAAAGATAGATTACGTAAGCTAAAATATTGTCTTCATAACCTAAAAAATAAATTCTGGAAGCTAAATTATTATTATCAGAAGCTAAAATATTGCTTCTTAAATTTAAAAAATAGCTTCCAAAATCTAAAATATTGTCTTCAAAACCTAAATTATTGCTTCTTGAATCTAAAAAATAGTCATCATAATCTAAAATATTGTCTTCATAACCTAAAAAATAAATTCCGGAAGCTAAAATATTGTCATCAAAATCTAAAAAATTACTTCTATAATTTAAAATTTAGTCATTAGAACCTAAAATATTGCTTCTTGAATTTAAAAAATAATCATCGAAATCTAAAATTTAATCATTAGAATCTAAAAAATAAATTTCAGAAGCTAAAATATTGCTTTCATTCAGTTTTTATCTTTAGCATTATAAAATAAAAAAGGTTATCAATTCAAAACTGATAACCTTTTCTTTATTTTGATATTTTATTTAGTAATTAATTTCGAATGTAGTTACGTATTTTTCTTTATCGTTGGTATTTTTGTAGTTTTCAGTAATTTTTGTAACATAGCCTTCTTTATCGAATTCATATTCGTAAGAATAGGAATATCTGTCAGAAGAGACTTGAGTAGGAAGCATTTCTGAGCTTTTTCCTGTAGGAAAAGGTAAACAAAGTAAAAACATTTTATTATAAGAAAAACGACTTAATAAAATGAATGAAAAATTATTTTTATTACTATGCTTACTGTATTCAATTCTTACATCAGGATTATTTTTGTCTCCTAAAGCTACAAAATTGCCATTTTCCCAATGATAATTATATATTTCATCTTTATCAATGGTTCCTTTGCCTGCTTTTTTGATTTCTTGAATTAATTGATTGTCAGTATTGTATTTATATTCGTAGTTTTTCTCGGAAGATTCTATTCTTGTCAAGGAAACAACATTTCCTTTTTCATTGATTGTTGCTGATATCTTAAATTTTTCAATTTCAATCTTATCTTTTTGGTAAGATACGTCAAATGAATTAGCAATTTTAGTGATTTTATTTTCTTTATTGTAGGTGTAATGAATTATAGCATCTTTTAAATTTTCTTCTCCGCCGTTGATTTTTACCGACTTAATAAGTTTTACGCGAGTTGAATCATTTTCATTAGGTTTTGGAGTATCAGTATCTTTTCCGCAAGAAATAGTGGTTAATAATACTACCAAAAGAATCATTTTCAAAACATTTTTTTTCATTTTATTTCGATTTTTATTTGTTGAAAGAGCAAATATATAGAAATATTTTTCAATTTTCAGTTTTTTTAAAAATTAAAATAAAATCCACAATATGATGAGATTATCAATTTTATTTATTAGATTTGCCCTTTAAATTACAAACAGATGAAAAAATGGATTATTATCATAGCGGTACTTGCCGTTATAGGATTTTGGGGTGTAAGTAAAAACAACCAAATGGTGCGTCTTAAAGGAGAAGCCGAAAAAGAATGGGCAGATGTGGAAAGTTCATATCAACGTCGTGCTGACCTTATCGGTAATTTGGTAAAAACAGTACAAGGAGCCGCTGATTTTGAAAAAGGAACATTAACGCAAGTGATTGAAGCACGTTCCAAAGCTACTTCTGTCAATATTGATGCTTCTAATTTAACTCCTGAAGCTATTAATCAGTTTCAAGAAGCACAGGCTGGGCTTACTTCGGCTTTGTCTCGGTTGTTGGTAACTGTGGAACGCTATCCTGATTTGAAAGCAAACCAAAACTTTTTACAATTGCAATCACAAATTGAAGGTACTGAAAACAGAATCAACGTAGCTCGCAATCGTTTTAACGCTTCAGCTAAGGAATACAATGTGTACATTGAGTTATTTCCTAATAACTTAATTGCGGGAGTTACAAATCGCTCCAAAATGCCGTTGTTCAAATCCAAAGAGGGAGCTGAAAATGCACCAGAAGTTAATTTTGATTTTAAATAAATGCCAAGAATTGAAGATTTTTTAACTTCGCAAGAAGAACAACAAATTATAGAAGCTATTCGTGTTGCCGAAAAAACTACTTCGGGCGAAATACGTGTGCATTTAGAAAGTCAAACTTCCACAGAACCTCTCGAAAGAGCTGTGGAGGTTTTTCATTTATTAAAGATGGATACCACAGCTCAACGCAATGGCGTATTGTTCTATTTTGCTGTTCAGGATAAGAAATTTGCTATCTATGGAGATGAAGGCATAAACAAATTAGTCCCAGCAGATTTTTGGGAAAGCACGAAAAACCAAATGAAGTTACATTTCCAAAAAGGACAATTTTGTCAGGGAATTATTGAAGGCATTCTTAAAGCTGGTGAAGAGTTAAAACGCTATTTTCCATACCAGAAGGAAGATGTCAATGAGCTTCCTGACGATATTTCAAAAGGAGAAATTTGATGAAGAGATTATATTACTTTATTATATTGCTTTTGGCTGTTCAGCCACTACTTTTGGCACAAGTTCCCAAACTAAAAAATCCGAATGAGGCGGTGCAGGATTATGTTAATCTGCTTTCTGACCAGGAAAGAATGCTTCTTAATACAAAGTTAGCACAGTACGCCGATTCTACTTCCACGGGGATTGTTATTGCAATCGTTCCGAGAACTGATGATGACATCAATTTTCAGGCTGCTGAAATTCTTTCCGAATGGAAAATCGGGCAAAAAGGAAAAGACAATGGCGTATTGATATTAATGGCTTCTGAGCAGCGAAAAGTAGCAATATCAACGGGTTACGGCGTAGAAGAATACCTAACCGACGCACTAAGCAAGCAAATTATCACGCAAGATATGATTCCTCATTTTAGAGAAAGGAATTATTATGCAGGTTTTGACAGTGCCACAACTTCGATAATGCAAGTACTTTCGGGTACGTACAAGAATGATGCTACACCAACGCAAGGAATACCTTTCTCTGTGATAGTTATTTTTGGAATTGCGATGCTTTTGCTGATTATAGCTTTGTCAAAAGGAGGAAAAGGCGGAAATAATAGCCGAGGTGGAGGCGGTTTTGACCTTTTTGATATGATAATCCTTTCCAGTATGGGGCGAAACTCCGGTGGTTTTGGCGGAGGTTTCGGTGGTGGAGGCAGCTCAGGAGGTTTTGGCGGCTTCGGCGGTGGAATGGGCGGAGGCGGAGGTGCCAGCGGAAGTTGGTAACACAACCTTTGATTTATCGCCTTTAACTTGGTAAAAAGTACAAAAGAAAGCTAAACAAAAAACGAGCAAAATGCAGAAAATCAAGCTGAACAAGGCACAAATATTCGAGCGTCAGAAATTCTGATTTTAGTCGATTTTGAGAATTTTTTGACGTACTTCTTTTACATAACAAACCTCGAAATGGAATTTTTCCTTCTGAAAGAAAATCCGTTTCGAAGTTTTTGATTTATAAACTTACTTGATATTTACGGTAAACATCTTCTGATTTTCCAAAAAGCCTTCAAGGACATCGTTTGGAGCCACACTGCCAACACCCGCCGGAGTACCCGTGAAAATAATATCGCCCTTACGCAGAGTGAAAAACTTTGAAGCCTCGGCGATGATTTGGTCAAACGTCCAGAGCATCAAACTTGTGCTGCTTTCTTGAACTGTTTGTCCGTTTTTCTCTAATCGGAAGGCAAGCGAGTTCAAATCACCAAGGCGTGACTTATGGATGAAATCCCCTATAATCGCCGAACCATCAAAGGCTTTGCACTTTTCCCACGACAGTCCGTTTTGTTTTAAGGAAGACTGCAAGTCGCGTGCAGTAAAGTCAATCCCTAAACCGATTTCCTCGTAATACTTGTGAGCAAACTTCTCTGAAATGCATTTCCCGTTCTGCGTAATTTTGAGAATTACTTCCACTTCGTGATGCAAATTGTTAGTGAAATCGGGAATGTAGTAGGGGAGTTCCGTATTGTGAATTGCCGTATCGGGTTTTAAAAACAACACGATATCTTCGGGATGTTTGCCGTCAAATTCTTTTATGTGGTCAGCATAATTTTTTCCTACACAAATGATTTTCATAAAAATATTGAGTTTACGGTTCGTACGTTTGTTATTATATCTTTTCGGTTTAATTCTTTTCAATAGCCTTTAAGTCGCTTGCGTTTTCAATTGGCAAACTGTTGTATTCCAGCGTCCAACCAATGGATTTTGTAAGAAAGATGATGTTCGCCAGTTCTGAAATTAGGCGATTTTCTGCATTTTTCTTGAGGTTGGATTGTGCAATCTTCTTCTCCAATTCTTCATTTACTCTGCGTTGAATTTTATTAACGTCATTAGTGCCGAACGGATTTACCGGGTTTTGGCTGACATCGTAATACTTCAGCTTGGGATAAATCTTGACTTCGGCATCCGGAATTGACTTGATAATCACTTTTTTATTTACCTCATCAATGTCATAAACTACCTTTTGCAAATCATAAGAAACAGTCACATCGGCATTTACAACGATTAGAATCTTTTTATCGAACGACAGTAAGTCCATAAAATACTTCTGGCTATCGGTGTAAGAAATGACCTCAGCAAAGTGCCCTTCCGTTACTATGAGTTTGCTGACGTTGGCTATCTGCGTTTGAATCAAAGCTGAATCCGCTTCCAATGTTTCCCTTGCTTCTTTTCTGTCCAAAAAGAACTTTATGACCAGCAAGACGGCTATGGCGGTGAGTATTCCTAAGAAGAATTTTTTCATAGTACTTTAGTTTTAGGTTTTTTAAAAGAATGTATGTGATATTTTCTGCTGTTCCTTCGGGGAAGGGTTCAGCTAAACTATTTTGCAAGTCCCCGTAGTTTGATTGCAGTTAGTACCTTTTTGGTGTACAGCGGAAAGTCAGCATTCAGGAGCCAACCAAAATACCCGGGCTCTTCCTGAAGGATATCTTCCACTTTTCGTCCTTTATGCTTTCCGAAGGTGAAAATCTCTTCGTTCTTGTCGTTGAGGGCGATAAATCCGGCGAAGTCCACAGCTTGTTTTCGGGTGGTGAACTCGCTGAGTTTTTTCATATTGTTATCCAGCTCCGGATAGCGGTCGAGTTGTGATTTTAGTATCTCATAGGTGGCGTTGGTGTCCGCTGCTGCCGAGTGTGCATTGTCCAACGTTTTTCCGCAGTAGAACTTATAAGCTGCGCCAAGGGTACGTTGTTCCATTTTGTGGAAGATAGTTTGCACATCCACCGTTACGCGGTTTCCTAAATCGAAATCGACGTCGGCACGGAGCATTTCTTCAGCCAAAAGCGGAATGTCAAAACGGTCAGAATTGTAACCGGCAAGGTCAGCATCTTTAATCATATTATGAATGGTCTTGGCAAGCTCCTTGAAAGTGGGTTCGTTGGCAACGCGTTCGTCGGTGATGCCGTGCACGTCGCTTGCTCCTTTAGGTATAGGAATGGTCGGGTTTACCAACCACGTTTTACTTTCTTTGTTCCCATTCGGATATACTTTCAGTACGGAGATTTCAACAATTCGGTCTTTAGTAATGTCGGTTCCGGTGGTTTCCAAATCAAAGAAACAAATAGGTTTTGCTAAATTTAATTCCATTGAGTGTTTAATTTTAAGCTGAAAAGATTAGCAATATTACCTGATAACTAATTCTTTTTTTGCTGTTATTTTTTTATGTTTATTATTTGAATTATTTACTTTATACTGTTTTAAGCTCCCGCAGATAGCACAGATTTTCACAGATTTTCCTCTTGTAAAAATAGATTTATACTGTTTTTAGCTCCCTCAGATAGCACAGATTTTCACAGATTTCCCTCTTTCAAAAATAGATTTATACTCTTTTAAGCTCCCGCAGATAGCACAGATTTTCACAGATTTCCCTCTTTCAAAAATAGATTTATACTGTTTTTAGCTTCCGCAGATAGCACAGATTTTCACAGATTTCCCTCTTTCAAAAATAGATTTATACTGTTTTTAGCTCCCTCAGATAGCACAGATTTTCACAGATTTCCCTCTTGTAAAAATAGGTTTATGCTGTTTTAAGCTCTCACAGATGGCACAGATTTTCACAGATTTGTACATAATGTATAAATAACAACCCGTGTGCATTTGTGAAATCTGTGGGGAATCATATTACAAATATCGGCTATAAATCTTAATTCTTTCCGTTTAAAACCATATCCCGAAGCCATTCGTTGGTTTCTTCAAAGCTTTCAAGCCAACTGATTTTCCACTTTCCATCTTCTTTTTTTGCCCTGACTTTGTAAGTGAAATCACCCCAAGAAGGTTCGCCCCATTGCCATTGAAAGCTGGCAACATCATCTTTAATTTTTATGTTTTCAATAGTCATTCGCTCGTAATAGTCGGGCGAAGGAATATCCTGACACATACACCAATCATTTGTTCCCCTGCTAAACGGAGAAATATCGCCCACAGCCCATTTTACGTGATGCTCTCGCAAAGCGAAATCGATATTCTGCCCAATTTCATCATATAGGTTAATCAAATCTCTCCCAAAGAAGCCCGATTTTTCGAGTTTACGTATTTGTGCATCGTGGATAGCGAAATCTATTCCGTTAAATAGCGTATCGTTAGGGTCGGCAGTGGGTATGAAATCTTCGTAGGAATACTCATTTTCCAACCATTTGTAGGCATTGCGTGTTAAGTTGAGCAGTGCCAAGCTATCATTCTGAACGCTTTGAGCGGTATTTTTTGACTCATTCCCTTTTGCTTTTCCACCTTTGGATTGCTGTTTGCACGCTATCAGAGCCACAAAAGTAAGCATTAAAATTAGTTTTTTCATAGTTTTTTGTTTTTCTTCTACGAGTGTGTATGATGTATTTGTACGTTTTTTTAATTTTTATAGAGAGTATAAATTTTCATAGAGAATACAAACAGAATTAAAATGAATGGTTTATATTTTATGATAATATCACTTTATGTGTTTTTAGTTTGTATGTAATTGAAAAATATCTCTCAAGCAAACTGTTTTAACTTTGACGGCAAACTGTTTTAACTTTGGCTGTAAACTGAAATCACTTTGACGGCAAACTTTTTTTGCCTTGACGTACGTATGTTTTTAGCAAAGATACCAAGAAAAAAGCTACACTTTGAAAAATTATTTCAAGGTGTAGCTTTTGTACTTATAAAGTTACTCTTTTTCGAAAGAAACACCTTCGATAGCTTTTTTCATTTCTACCCCAGGGGTAAAGATGATACGCACATCTTTAATCATAGAAGCCTTGAAATCTTTTTCATTTTCGACTCCTTCGCTACTAATCGAAATACGAAAACTTCCGAAATCTCCCAGTTTTACAATGTTACCTTTAACGAGTTCTTTAGGAAGTTCTTCCAATAGATTTTGGATAACATTAGCGATGTCGCCCGCCGTGAGTGACGATTTGGACGAAATGCTCTTAGCGATTTCCTTCTGCCCAATCTTGGAGCTGTTTACAGCATTAGCATACCATTTCTTTTTGGAACGGTCTTGCGGATTTACTTTTTGAACCAAATGATACTTCATACTTGTACGTTATTTTAGTTAGACAATCCTTTTTGAAAAGAAATCTTTTCGCTACCAAAGGTATTCATTTTCCGTGAGAAACAAAAAAAATTAACATTTTTATTTTTTCATCGTAGGGGCGTATTGCGATACGCCCCTACTTAAGGTTTTTGTTTCCAGAGATTCATTGAATCTTTGCAGATTCTCCTTTCAAAAAATACATCTATCCATACAGAGCAGTAGAATATATAAAGTTTTTTTCTACTCATTACTTTTTGATATTCTTAAAATTACTTGATATACTGAGTTTTGTACTCAGAATATAATTCCTGAAGATATTTGTCACGATGTTTGGGAAAGTAGACCATTAGCACGTACATCAAAACAAGTAGAAACGTGAATACTGCAGAATAAATCATATATGCCATTTCAGTATCAGGAAAATCACGCCAAAACTGTAAACTCATCTGACAAGGGAAGAAGAAAAAGAAAGTATAATCATTCAATCGCAAAATGATATCCTCAAAAAGCCACTTTTTATCACCTTTTTGTTTAAGCGTACGTCTGTTTTTAACCATAAATACAATAGCAGCAATAAAAATGGCAAGAGACAACGCGGGAACCATAATTTTTGCGTTCCCAAACAAAGTAAATAGTGAAAAAATGGAGATAACAATACAAAATATCAAGATTATTTTGGGAATAACAAACAGTTCTTTAGTTTTTTTCCACAACATTCGATTATAACGTTTACTCATTTGTTTGGTTTTTTCTTCTAATACATCCATAAATCCAAACACTCCGAATTTACGGAATTCTTTCTGCAAGGCCGTTTCAAAATCGTCGTCAGGAAATTCTTGCCAATGCGCTTCGATAGCATTTGCCAGATGGTCAACCAGTTCAGTTTGTACGTCAAAGTATTCCACGTAATGCTGACGTGTAAATTCATACAGGCGTTCGATTTGTTTTGGGGTTACTTTTTTCATATTATATACTATTCTATTTTTATTTGAAGACATATTGTAATATGCCATACTAAGTAGTTATCATAAAATCTTTATATTCGGGATACAATTCCATTAGATACTTATCTCGATTTTTGGGTAAATAATAAAAAACTAAATATACCGATATGCCTAAAAACGTAATTAAAATCGAAAAAACAGCCATAAAAGCAATATTTTCTCCCAAATATCTAATAAAAAAATGAAGCTGAGCCAACAATCCTAACGCCCCCACATAGTTGTTATACCCTAAGAGGACGTTTTCAAAAAGCCATTTTTTATCAGTTTTATTTTGATATAACTTGGGTTTTGAAAGTAAAAAGGCATATATAAAAAACAAAATGATAAGTGTCATACTACCAACGATTTCAGCGGCTATATCCTTGAAGAAATACAAAACTGTATAAACAACCAACGCAATACACAAAGTCATCATTATTTTAGGAAATGTGAAAAAGTCTTTAATTTTTTGCCATAGTATTCTATTATAACGTTTATTCATTTCTCTGATTTTATGTTCCACCACATCCATAAACCCAAACACCCCGAATTTACGGAATTCTTTCTGTAGTACGGTTTCAAAATCATCGTCAGGATGTGTTTTCCAATGCGTTTCGATGGCATTTGCCAGATGGTCAACCAGTTCAGTTTGTACGTCATAATATTCCACGTAATGCTGACGTGTAAATTCATACAGACGTTCGACTTGCTTTGCGGTTATGGTTTTCATAAAATTTTTTCGATTTTAGTTTATATGTTTTTTCTTCAATACTTCTCTTCGGAATTACTTTTCATTGTAATTTTCTGACTTGTAACAAAATCGCATTACTCTTACGACGCCAATTTTCCTACTTTGTATTCTTTATATGTTTCTGCGAGATATTTTTCACTTTTGAAAGGAATATGAAATAATACCAAATAGCAAAAAATATAAATAAGGACTATAACAAAAGAAAATATGCTTATAAAATATTTATTTTCAATATGCTCAATATGATGAACATCAGCCATAGAAAGTACGTTAAGTATGAGTACTAAAAAAGAAGCACACCAACCATTATTAAAAATGATATCCTTTAAAATCCATTTTTTATCGCTCTCATTCTGTCTTTTCTTCCTGATATATTGTTGGATGGAAAAAGAAATAATTATTAAATAAGTACCCATAAACAGCAGTTTCATAACGGCTCCCTTGTCAGAAGATACGTGTAGCAAAATAAATAACGACATAGTCAGAATTATTGTCATTATAATTTTTGGAAACGAGAAAAAGGCGATTATTTCTTTCCAAATGATATTCTTATATCGTTTACGTAGCTGTTTTTCTTTTTCTTCTGTAATTTCCTTGAAACCAAAAGTACCAAACTTTTGAGCCTCTTGTATTAAAACGATTTCAAAATCGTCCTTAGGAAATTCTTGCCAATGCGTTTCGATGGCATTTGCCAGATGGTCAACCAGCTCGGTTTGTACGTCAAAGTATTTTACCTGACACTGACGCGTGAATTCATACAGACGCTCGATTTGTTTTGGGGTTACTGTTTTCATATTTTAACAGGAGTTAGATTGGTGTCACTTTGCGGATTGATGATATTTTGCAAACAAGAAATAAAATTCTGAATTTCAGATACTTGTTTTTCGGTTTCTTTGATGCCGCTCTCTGTTATTTTATAATATTTACGAATACGGTTGCCAACTTGCTCAATTTCGGGAGTGAGTAATCCTTGGGCTTCGAGTTTATGCAAAGTTGGGTATAAAGCACCTTCAGTAATAGAAATTTCACCCTGCGAAAGTTCCTTTACTTTTTGTGTGATTTCATAGCCGTACATTCTTCCATTATCTTGTAATAGCTTCATTACTATGGTGGTAAGGCTTCCTTTATAGAGTGCTGAATTCTGTTTTTTCATTATCTTATATATTTAGGTTACAAATATACATAATTTTCTTATGTATGAAAATAAAAATTGACTTTTTATTTCTTATTATGATGCCTAAGGTTTATTTTATTTGCGTATATGCTTAAAAATGTATAGGTTTGCGGGCTAACCGCTTAACTTATAATCTATGAAAGTGAATTATTTTGTGAATCATATTTTTGGTGCAGGAAAAATCATTTTGTGTTTGTTTCTTTTCTCTATTTCAGAAGCGATAGAAGCACAAATTCAAGTAAAATCGGAATATATTGGTTCTTCGCAAGTGAAAGATAATCAGGGGAATACTCTCTCAGGAAACGGAGATTTGAAGGTCGCAGATGTAATCGTTCGCGTTCCGCTGGCGATGCAAAAAAACGAAAATGACGAAGTGGTTAAAGCTACTTTCGTATCGCTTTGGGGAACGTATGCTTCATTGAGTAACAAGCTTTTATCGAAAGAACATTCTATTTCGGATATATCCAATGTGTCGCTAACTTTTGGGCAATTGTTACCAATAACGGAAAAATGGTCGCTTTTGGCAATGGCAGGAGGAGGAATTTTTACAACTAATTTTCCGAAATTTTCTGGGAAATCTGCCTTTTTGCAAGGAGGAGCAATGGCTTTGCGAAAAGAAAGTACAAAATTTGATTGGGGAATAGGAGCTTCTATCAATAATTCATATGATTATGCGATGATTACGCCTGCTTTTTTACTCAATTGGAAGATTGATGACAGACATAAATTAAGCATCTTTTATTATAATTATTTTGATTTCGAGCTTAGTAGAAAAATTTCTGAAAAATTCAAATTGAGCTTAGTGGCTGAAGGCGAGGTACTTTTAGGGCTTCATAATCAAAATGATAAAGAGGCTTCTTTTGTTACTCAATTCGGTCACGGCGGGCTTCGTTCTGAATTTAAAGTCGGGAAAAACTTTTACATTCCCATTACATTGGGAGTTTCTTTTTCAAGAAACACATATTTTGATGAAAAAACATTCAAGTTTTACTATAATGTCATAGGTGAAAATAAACTTTCATCTTATTTTGCGGCAGGTTTCCGATATGGAGGCTGATAGTTGAACTTTTTAAAATATTAGCAAAAATGCGATTACACCGAAATTTAACAGATGCAGTGATTGAGGGTTTGGGAATGATTTTCAACGATAATCATTATGCGGATAAAGTGGTTGAAAAACAGCTAAAAAAGGACAAACGTTGGGGGGCTCGCGATAGGGCTTTCATTGCGGAAACTACCTATGAAATCGTTCGTTGGAAACGTTTGTATGCCGAAATTGCAGAGGTAAAGCAACCTTTTTCAGTTCAGGATTTACGCCGAATGTTCGCCGTTTGGGCAGTGTTGAAAGGAATTTCGTTGCCCGATTGGTCGTATTTTGAAAACACGCCTCAACGTCGCATAAAAGGAAAGTTTGACGAGCTTTCAAAAGTTAGAAAATTCAGAGAATCAGTTCCTGATTGGCTTGATATTTTAGGAGAAGAAGAGTTAGGTAATGATTTCTGGACGAGGGAGTTACGTGCACTTAATGAGTTGGCTCCCGTTGTTTTACGGTCAAATACTTTGAAAATTTCTCCTCCGCAACTCAAAAGTTTATTACAGCAAGAAGGCATCGAAACTCGTTTGTTGGAAAATTATCCGGAGGCTTTGGAACTTTCCGAGCGGGCTAACGTTTTTTCAACAAAAGCGTTTTCAAATGGGCTTTTTGAAGTGCAAGATGCTTCATCACAAAAAGTGGCTCCGTTTTTGGAGGTAACTCCGGGAATGCGTGTAATTGATACTTGTGCCGGAGCAGGCGGAAAAACACTGCATTTAGCTTCTTTGATGAAAAATAAAGGACAAATCATTGCAATGGATATTTATGAAAATAAGCTTCAAGAACTTAAAAGAAGAGCCCGACGCAATGAAGTTTTCAATGTAGAAACGAAACTTATTGACCCAAAACAGCTAAAACGAATGCAAAACACAGCTGATAGAGTTTTAATTGATGCTCCTTGTAGTGGTTTGGGAGTTTTAAGGCGAAATCCTGATGCAAAATGGAAGCTAAAACCCGAATTTTTGGAACAAATACGAAAAACACAACAGGAAATTCTGCAAAATTACAGTAAATTGGTAAAATCAGGAGGAAAATTGGTGTACGCTACTTGTTCCATTCTTCCGTCCGAGAACCGAAAGCAAGTTGATGAGTTTTTAAAATCGGAAGCAGGAAAAGGATTCGTTTTTGAAGCAGAAGATAAAATTTTTGCTCACCAATCAGGCTACGACGGATTTTATATGGCAAGAATGCGAAAAAATAATTAAAAAATTGAAACGTCATAATTTGCTTCATTTTTCTTTTCGTTGATATTTTTTCTGTTTAATTCAAAAATTATCTGTAAATTGCACCTCTTTTATATTTCTTTTTATTGTTAGGAAGAATTATATTTTTTAGTTATATTTCTGATTTTTATGTTGTTATAGAAATGCTGAGGTGGGTTAAAGATAGGTTTTATATATTTTTTGTGGTGATGTTGGTGTCCTCCTGCGAGTATTTTTCAAAGGAAACTCCGCAGTATGCCATTGCCCGAGTTGGTGAAAAATATCTTTATAAAGAAGATATAGCCGCCATTATGCCAGTTGATTACACGAAAGAAGATAGCATAAATATAGCTGAAAAATATATCAATAATTGGGCTATAAAAGAATTGATGCTCGCAAATGCCGAACGAAATATAAACGATGAAGAAAAGGAAAATTTTGAACGTTTGGTAAATGATTATCGAGCAGATTTATATATAAATTTCTATAAAGAAGGGTTGATAAACAATGCGATAGATACCGTTGTTAATGAAAAGGAAATGCAATTCTTCTATGAAAAAAATAAGGAAGTTTTCAAGTTAAATGAAGCATTGATAAAATTGAGATATATTCAAATCTCGTCAAACGAAAAGAAGAAAAAAACAGATGCTCTTGAGGAAAAAATAAAACGTTTTGAAAAATCCGATGCAAGGGAGTTGGATTCATTGTCATTGCAGTTTACATCCGTTTATTTGAATGATTCCACTTGGGTTAAAGCTGAAAGTGTTCTGAAAAAACTTCCTTTTTTGGATAAAGAAATGGAAACCAACAAACAAATATTCGTAAGTCATAAAGATTCCACAGGAATTTATTTTGTGCAAATTTGCGATGTTTTGCGAAGAAATGAGCAAGCTCCTATGGAATACGTTTTGCCTACTTTGCAACAAATTATATTGAATCAGAGGAAATTAGAGTTTGTTAAAAAACTCGAAACAGATATTATAAATACAGGTATAAAGAAAAAACAATTTGAAATTATTTATGAATAGAAAAATTGTATCCGCTGTCGGAATGTTATTTTTAACTTTGGGCTTATATGCTCAAAATGATACAGTTACTAACAAAGAAGTCATTCAAAAACGCTTGAAAGTTGATGGCGTTGCGGCTGTTGTTGGTGACTATTTAATTTTGGAATCGGACATAGACAAAACTTTCATTGAGTTGCAGAACCAAGAGGTTGATACAAAGAATTTTACACGTTGTCAGGTTTTAGGCAAATTGATGGAAGACAGGTTATACGCTCACCAAGCAGTTCAAGACAGTATCACAGTAACAGATAGTAGAGTTCGTGAATCTGTAAATCAGCAAGTTGAATTTTTATTGTCAAAACTTGGAGGCGATATGAAAAAATTGCTTGAATTCTACAAAAAAGAAGATGAGCAATCAATGCGTGATGAACTTTTTGATATTTTCAAATTGAATATGCTTTCTCAGCAAATGCGTTCAAAAATAGTTGAAAAAGTGGAAGTTACACCAGAGGAAGTACGCCAGTTTTTCAATTCCATTCCTGAAGATGAGCGTCCCATTTTCAACACAGAGCTTGAAATCGCTCAAATTGTTATAAATCCGGTGGCTCCGAAAGAAGAAGTTCAGAAAGTGATAGACCAATTAAATGAAATTAAAGCGGATGTGGAACAAAACGGAACGAGTTTTGCCACCAAAGCGATACTTTATTCAAAAGACCGTGTAACAGGAGGTCAAACCTTGACTTTCAATCGTTCTTCACACTTTGATAAGGCTTTTAAAGATATGGCTTTTAGCCTACAAGAAGGCGAAATTTCCAAACCTTTTGAATCAAGTTTCGGTTGGCATATCATAGAAATGGTTAATGTCAGAGGGAAAGAAGTAACCGTGCGTCATATTTTATTGACACCCAGCGTACCACGTGAAGCACTGGCAGAAGCTAAGGAGAAAATTGAAAAAATTCGTGAAAGAATAATCAATAAAGAGCTTGCTTTTGACGAGGCTGCACGCAGTTTATCCGATGAAAAAGAAACTCGAGGCGATGGAGGTCAGCTTGTTAATCCGGAAGATTTTTCTTCTCGTTTTGAACTTACACGCTTGGAACCTGCTATGTATGAAAGAGTTGCAAAGTTGAAAGACGGAGAAGTTTCTGTTCCGTATCTTGATGAGGACGATACGGGAAAGAAAAGCTACAAAATCTATCAAGTGACAAATCGCCACGAAGAGCATAAAGCTGATTTCGTGAAGGATTATGTTAAAATTCAAGATTTGGCTTTAAAAGAAAAACAGCTAAAAGTTATAGCCAAGTGGATGAATGAGAATATTGAAAAAACACACATTATGGTTAATGGAGAATATAAAAAATGTGAATTCTCTAATAATTGGTTGAAAAAATAATGTTATTTATTGAAAAAGCTGTGATTTTTTGATATGTTCTTGCAATGCAACTTTTTTATTATTCTGAAATAGACGAACAAAGTACATCCTTTTTCTTTGATAAGGAGGAAAGCCAACACATTGTAAAGGTTTTACGAAAGAAACAAGGTGATTTACTGTATGTTACAAACGGAAAAGGATGGCTTTTTGAAACAGAAATCACTTTTGCTTCTCCCAAAAAGTGTGAAGTTTCAATTTTGAAATACGAGTATAAATCACCTCGTCCGTATCATTTGCATTTGGTGGTTGCTCCAACAAAAATGAATGAGCGTTATGAATGGTTTTTGGAGAAAGCCGTTGAAATTGGCGTAGATGAAATTACTCCGATAATTTGTCATCATTCTGAAAGAACGGTGGTTAAAACGGAACGCTTTGAAAAAATCATACATTCGGCGATGAAGCAATCTTTGCAATATTACTTGCCCAAACTGAATGCTCCCATATCATCAATGGAATTTTTTAAGCAATTGAAAGATGATAGTTCGGCGAAGTTTATTGCTCATTGTCAGGAAGGTACAAAGTATTTGTTTTCAGAAAAACTTAATCCGTTTCCTGAAAAAATAATGGTTCTGATAGGTCCTGAAGGAGATTTTTCTTCAGAAGAAATTAAAGCAGCTTTGCAAAATCGATTTCAACCAATTTCGCTCGGAGACAATCGATTACGAACAGAAACAGCAGGAATCGTAGCTTGTGATTTTGTAGCGATTTGCTCCAAATTGAAATAAAAATCTGAAAAAAATATTGGAATATGAACTCTAAAATGATAGCCAATGGAATACTACGAGCCGTCGGGACGATTGTGCTGGTAATTTTGTTGCTTTATGCTTTATATTTGATAAGGTCAATAATCGTTTACATAATATTGGCTTTAATTATTGCTTTGATAGCCAAGCCATTGGTTTATTTTCTTGCCAAAAAAATGAAAATAAGAAACCAAACCATCAGGATTTTAATAACGATGGGGATTTTTATCATTTTGAGTTTGGGTACGTTCAGTTTGTTTGTTCCGTTATTAATTTCACAAGGCAGGAATTTATCAGGACTAAACGTGGAGTTGTTGCGTGCAAATTTGGACGGCTTGATGTCACAAGTTTTTGATAATCTGGGAATAAGTAAAGAAAATTACACAATGAGTGCCTCGGAAGTGCTTAATTTTATAGATATTCCTAATTTTCTTAATTCATTTATTTCTTTCATCGGAAGTTTTGGAGCGGGAGTATTTTCTGTTTTGTTCATTTCATTTTTCTTTATAAAAGACGGAAGCAAAATGTTTGGTTCAATTCTTTCATTGGTTTCTGCAAAAAATGCTCACAAAACAAGAGTTTCTGTCCTTAAAATCAATGATTTACTTTCTCGTTATTTCGTTGGATTAGTTTTGCAACTGACAATTCTGTTTGTAATATACACAACTACATTATTGATTTTTGGGGTACAAAATGCCTTAATAATAGCCTTTTTATGTGCTTTTCTGAACATAATCCCTTACATAGGACCTATTATAGGCTTTGTGCTGATGGCTTTTTTGACTATGAGTAGCAACATTAGCAGTGATTTTATGGCAGTTACGCTTCCTACTACGATTTATGTTTTGATTGGATTTTTGATAGGTCAATTTATTGATAATGTTTTTTCTCAGCCAATTATTTTCTCTAACTCGGTGAAATCTACTCCTTTAGAAATTTTTCTGGTGATTTTAATAACGGGAAGCCTTTTAGGAATCATCGGGATGGTAATCGCTGTGCCTGCTTACACAGTTTTGAAAGTAGTCCTAAAAGAATTTTTGCCTAACAACAAATTGGTTGAATTACTTACTAAAAATATATAAATCAGTTAATTAAGTGAAGTAAATGGGATTAGGGTACAGAAAGTTGTAATCCAATTCTGTTTCCAGTTTTTCTGAAAGTATTATTTTCCCATAAGGTTTTCCAAGTGTAGTTTTTGTTCCTTTTTGATAATTGATAATTTCCTGTTTCATAGGATGTTGCGGAGCTACTACATTATACAGTTTTGATTCCAAATTCAGTGAAATCATCTTTTCGATTATTAAGCAAATATCCTGATAATGAATGTGATTTGCAACTTGATTGGGTTCGGAAATTTTATATTTGCTAAGTATGCGGTCATCTCCCATTAGTCCGCCTAATCGCAGAATATTTATTTGAGGAAATTGATTTCTTAAAAAAGATTCCACAAAAAATAATTTAGGTTCTAATAAAGTGGAAGGAAAATCTTCATTCATTTTAGTATCGGATTGTGGATAAATTCCTACAGAACTGGTAAAAAATAACTGTTTTTTGAAATTCTGAATAAAAAAGCAAATATTTTCTAATCTTTTTTCTAAAATATCGTTATTAAGATGCCTTCCAAACGGAATTGTTATTATAATACAATCCAAATCGGAAAGAATTTCCCATTTTTTTGCTTCAAAATCATCAAAATCTATTAAAAAAGAACGAAAATAAGCATCTAAAGACTTATATTTTTCAATATTTCGAGCCGTAGTGTAGATTGTATTGTTTGTTTTCAAATGTTTTGCCAATCGAAAACCCAACCAGCCACATCCTATGATACCTATTTTCATTCTTTGATACTATTTTTTTAAAGCCACTGAAATTTTTTCAAATAAATTTTTCAAGCCTTCTTCGTCAACGGAATTTCCGCTCAAAGTAGTTGAAATTTTTGAAAGTTGCGTTACATCTAAGCCGTTGGACAGAATTCTCAAAAGAGCCATTTTTTCTCCTTTTTGAAAAATGAGAATAATTACTTCTTTGATATTTTCGTCTGTACCAACGTAATCAACCTGAAATTTAATACCTTTATCAGTAGTTCGGATTAAATCTTGGTATTTTTCATCTTTTAAAATGGTAGCTACTTCGTCGTATTCTTTTTTGAGTTGCAAGCTATCACTTTTATTCAACAACAGTAAATTAACTCTTTCAATGATATTGAAAATATTTTCTTTTTCCGTAGATTTATCCCTCAAATAATCCTTTGGAGAAATATTCATTGAAATAAAGTTCGGACTTTCCGAGTTTTTAACAATGTATTGCTGTATGCTTTTCTGTTGGCAAGCCGTGAATGCAAACAGAAATCCGAATAGAATTAAAATACGCATTTTTAATAAACATTATTTTGTTTTCACTTCTTTTACTTCTTCCGGCAGGTTCATATTTTTTGTCAGAACGCCTATTTTGTTAAGGTCAATATCTCCTGTGAGGCTCAAAATCACCGCTTTATTTGAATTACCTCCATCTTCAACAAACATCAATAATTCAGAAACGTGGTCGGCATTTTTTCCTTGTTTTACGTAAAATTTCACGTTTGTAGCTTTGTCTTTTACTCGCATCAACTCGGTTAATGTGGTTTTGCTTAAATAATTTTGAACTTCTTTTTTCATATTTTGTGCTACAGCTTTGTCTTCTGTTGTGAAGATTTTCAAACCTGTTAATTTATTGGCAATATCCATAAATTCCTTTGCTTCAGCATCTTTACTGTCGATTTTGGAAAGCATTTGAAACATTTTTTGAGAAACTACCACAGTTGTAACTTTGTCGTTTTCTTCAAATTTATCAAAAGCAGATTGCCCCATTACACCCATTGATACCAAAAAGATATTTACTAAAAGAATTAATTTTGTTTTCATATGATTATGTTTTTATATTTTATTTATTTGTTACTAAAATTCGTTTAAATTTATTATTTTATTCGTTGTTGCATCGAATTCTTTTAAATATTTTATTTTTGTTGTCCCTTTATTATAATTAACGGAAATCAGTTGTAGAGCTTCTTTCACTTGTTCAAAAGCAATTTCGGCTTCTTGTTGCTGTTTTTGCTGTTTGAGATGGTAACTAACCCCGAAAAAAACACTCAAAAATGTTGCCGCAATTCCAATTTTCCAGAATAAACTTCTTTTTTTCGGTTTGTTTAGAGGTAATTCTTTTTTTGGAAATTCCTCTAAACCAGATTTTTGAAAGTATCTGAACATTGGTTTGTATTTTTCAAGGGAAGCATCTACTTGCTCGGAATTGAAATATTCTTGCAGCTCTTTTTCTTCCTGCAGAGAAGTTTCTCCTTCAAAATATTTTTCTAATAATAATTGAATTTTCTTTGTCATATTTTTATTTTTAATATTCAAATGTTAATAATTTTTCACGTACTGTTTTTCTGGCTCTTGATAAAATTACTCTGATAGTAGCCTCTTTTATTCCGGTTATTTTTTCAATTTCGTCAAACTCATATTGCTCTATATCACGCAGTTGCATAACCATACGTTGTTGGTCGGTCAGGTTATTGATTATATTTTTTACTTTTTCCAACATATCGTTCGTTTCTACTTGTTTTTGTAGCGAAATATGAGTTTCAGTTTCAAATCTCACATTTGTAAGCGACACATTTTCAGAACTTTTTGCCTTCAACTTATCATAACATAAGTTTTTAGTTAAGGTCATTGTGTAGGCTTCCAAATTTTGTATGTCTTTAATTTTTTGGTTTTGCTGCCACAATTTCAGTAAAATTTCCTGCGAGGCATCTTCGGCTTCATCTTTTGAGATAAGTAATCGCTTGGCAAAACGATAAATTTTATCTTGAAACGGACGAATATGCTCTAAAAAAGTTTTGTGTGTCATACAAAAATCATAATTTTCTTCATACAAAAGACGAATATATGAAAAAAATGTTACATTTGTAGGAAAAATTTTATGTTATGAAAAGAATATTTTTATCTATTTTGTTGATGGCGAGTATTTTATCTTGTAAAAAAGATGTTGATGATACTCCAAAACCAGATGATGTGAAAAATGAAGACGTTTTAAATTTGGAAATTAAAGACTTCATCTGGAAGGGACTTAATACATTTTATTTGTGGCAGGCAGATGTTCCAAATTTGGCAGACACGCGTTTTGCTCCAAGTGTGCAACAAACTAATTTTGCAAACACTGCTTACTCCGATTTTTTGAAGAGTTATAAAACGCCTGATGAATTGTTTTTCAATTTGTTGAATAAACCTGAAAAAATATATAAAAAAGAAGCTATTGACCGATTTAGCTATATTACAAATGATTACACTGAATTGGAACGTAGTTTTCAAGGAGTTTCGCTCAGTACAGGAATGGAATTTGGTCTGACAAGGTACGGACAAGAAGGAGGCGTTTTAGGATTTGTTAACTATGTGCTTCCTAATTCTGAAGCAGAACAAAAGGGCGTTAAAAGAGGAGATTTATTTTTAACCGTAGATGGTACTCCCTTGACAGTCAGCAATTACAAAAGTTTGCTATTCAATGATAAAACATCAATGGCTATTGATATTTACAGATTAGAGAATGTAAATGGACAAAAAACAATTCAAAAGACGAATAAATCGGTAGTGATGGCAAAAAAAGAAATCACTGAAAACCCGATACTTATTAAAAAAGTAATTGAAAAAGGAACTCATAAAATAGGCTATTTGATGTACAACGGATTTGTAGCTAACTTTGACAAACAACTCAATGAAGCTTTCGGAGAGTTTAAAAGTCAAGGAATTACGGATTTTGTTTTAGACTTGCGTTATAACGGAGGCGGACGCGTTTCTTCTGCAACGTATTTGGCTTCAATGATTACAGGTCAATTCAACGGACAAATTTTCGCTAAAGAACGTTGGAACAGTAAGTTACAACCCATTGTGGAAAAAGAAAGAGGAGGAGTAGATAACTTCTTCACCAATGAAATGACTACGGATAACAAAGAAAAGATAGCGATTAATAGCTTGAATTTGAGTAAGATATATATATTAACTTCAGGAAGAACAGCCTCAGCAAGTGAGCTGGTAATCAACGGATTAAGGGCATATATTGATGTTGTTCAGATTGGAGATGTAACCGTGGGCAAAAACCAAGGCTCTATCACGATTTATGATTGGATTGACAACAACAGAAATAAAAATCCAAAACATAAATGGGCAATGCAACCGCTGGTTTTGAAAATTGAAAATGCTAAAGGCGAAGGAGATTACACAAGTGGTTTACGCCCAACTTTCCAAATGGAGGAAGATTTGACAAATTACGGCGTTTTGGGTGATGAAAAAGAGCCTTTATTAGCAAAAGCAATTCAGTCAATCACAGGAGCGACAGACAAACGCTTACCAAGCAAACCTGAGATGCCAACAAGAGAGTTTGTTCATTCAAAATCTTTCAATTTTGCAGTAAATGAAATGTATAAATAGTTGATAATAAGTTGTAATTTTGTTTTAAGTTTTATTCTCAGCTTTCAGAATGAGTAAGTTTTACAGACTAACAGTATCAGACATAAAAAAATTAACGGAAGATTCTGTTAAGATAACTTTTGCCTTGCCCGAACTTCTGAAAAAGGAATTTTCTTACGAAGCAGGACAATATCTTACATTACAGCAAGATATTGATAATCAAAAAGTAAGAAGGGCTTATTCAATTTGTTCGGGTGTGGATGAAAGTGAGCTGAGTGTGGCTGTAAAGTGCATCCCAAACGGAATTTTCTCAACCTACGCAACCACAAAGCTCAAAAAAGGGGATATTATAGAGGTAATGCCTCCGGAAGGAAGATTTGTTTTCCTTGATATTTTTGGAGATAGGGGTATTGTGCTTTTTTCCGCGGGAAGTGGTGTAACCCCTATGATGAGCATCGCCAAAACCGCTTTGGCTAAAACTGACATAAAAGTTGTATTTATTTACGGAAACAAATCAAAAGAAGATACACTTTTTTTTGATGAAATAGAGCAACTTAGAAAGAAATATCCCGATAGATTTTTGGTGCATTACGCTTTTAGCCGGCAAATGTGGGGCGAGAATATTTCAGGAAGAATTAATCCTCAAGTGGTTGATTTTATTCTTGCAAAGTACAGAGAATTGAATTTAGGATATTATTATATTTGTGGTCCTAATGAGATGGTTTCCAGTGTTAAAGAACATATCATTAACAAAGGAATCCATCAAGATTGTATTTTTACTGAGCTTTTTGAAATTACAAAGCCGCAGAGTGATGATTTTTCGCATTTACAGGGCAAAGTTACCGTTTCTTGCATTTTAAAAGGCGAAGAGAAGGTGTTTCAAATTCCTAAAAATCAATCACTTTTGGAAGGAATCCTTTCGCAGGGAATAGATGTGCCATATTCGTGTTTGAATGGGGTTTGTAGTAGTTGTATAGGCAAAATTACCGAAGGAGAAGCGAAAATGGCTAAGAATGAAACACTTGTTGAAAAGGAAATTTCGGAAGGGTTAGTGCTTAGTTGTCAGGCATATGCCGTGACAGACAGATTAAAAATTGTATATGATATATAAAAAATAATTGATTTAAAGTATGAAACGTGTATTTATTTTAGCGATAGGTTTATCTTCTTGTGGTTCAGGAAGTTCCTCAAAGCATATTTCTATGGATGAATATCAGCCCAATTCGGCAAACATTCTTGTAGATATTCGTACCCCTGAAGAATTTTCTGAAGGACATTTGGAGAATGCCGTGAATGTGAATTTTTTTGATGAAGATTTTGTTTCAAATTTTGAAAAAGAATTTGATAAAAATGATACGATTTACATTCATTGCAAAAGTGGAGGCAGAAGCACCAAAGCAGTTCAAATTCTTGAAGATAAGGGATATAAGAATTTAATTCACTTAGATGGAGGAATTTTACGTTGGCTGGAAGCAGGCAAACCTGTGGAAAAATAATTGGAATTCTTTATTTAAATTGAATATAAATTAAAGCTGCTGATTGTAAAAAATTAATTTTGAAAATCAGAAGTATAGAAAAAAGATATATCTTTGGGCAAAATTTAGGTTATGTTTGAATTTGATCAATATTTAGGATTTTTAGTGTTTTTAGGTATTGCGATGATTGGCTTTTGGTTAATGGTTTTCTTGCTTACCTTTGTGGTTCCTTACTGGGTTGGAGGTGCTATTATGGAAGCCATTAAAGAAAAAAAGGAAGCCAAAAGAGCTAAACAGCAATCATAAAAAGGTCTTTAGCTTTTTAAAAAATATATTTTGATTAGGTCTCTATGGAAGGAAATCTTTCGTAGAGGTCTTTTTCTTGTTTTAATACTTTACTTATGTCGGCAGTTATAGAAGAAAAATTACAGAAGATACCCATTGTTCGCAATGTAGTTTCCTTTCTGAAGAAAGTTCCATTATCAAGTAACGCTTTTTCTCTTTATGACTTGCTTGAACTTTATATTGTTGGGATTGTAAAAGGAGCTTTAACTCATAGGGCAAGTGCTATTTCTTATAGTTTTTTTATCGCAATGTTTCCCTTTTTGTTGTTTATCCTGAATTTAATTCCTTACATTCCTATTGATAATTTTCAAATGGACGTCTGGAATTTTATCAATGGTTTGTTACCTCCTGGTACTCACGAATTTTTCTCCGGTATTTTCTTTGATATTGCCGATAATCCCAGAGGAGGTTTGCTTTCTTCTGTTTTTTTGCTATCTATCTTCCTGATGACTAACGGAGTAGTTGCTATTTTTGGCGGTTTTGAATTTTCATATCACGTTAAAATTACCAGAACTTTCATAAAACAGTACATTGTATCTCTGGTTGTGGCTATCATATTGGGATTGTTGATATTAGTAGTTGTTGCAATGTTTATTTCGTATGAGATTTATTTACTTCCTTATTTAGAAAAATGGGGACTTTTGTACAGCAATGAGGCATTAATTAAGTGGTCAAAAATAGTATTTATTTCTATCATAACGTATTTTGGTACGTCGATTCTTTTCTTTTTTGGCACTCACGAAGGTAAGAAAAGCAGATTTTTTTCGGTGGGTTCTATCTTTACTGTGTTGCTTTTTGGTGTAACTACGTATTTCTTTGGTATTTATATTGAAAATTTCTCTCAGTACAATCAACTTTATGGTTCTATTGGGGCTTTGTTGATTTTTTTGTTTTATATTTGGCTGAATTCAAACATTTTGTTATTGGGATTTGAACTTAATGCAGCGTTATTACAACTAAAAAAATCAAATTAAATGCCTTATTTTGTTGATGTTATTCTTCCGATTCCTCTCTGGAAATTATTTACTTATGGTGTAAATGAAGATGAAGCACATTTTTTAAAACCCGGAATGCGAGTTGCTGTATCTTTTGGTAAATCAAAGATTTATACGGCTTTGGCGTTCCAAATACATACTTTTGAGCCAACTTACCAAACTAAGGATATTGAATATATTTTAGATGAAATTCCTGTTGTAAATCCGTTACAATTGCAACATTGGCAATGGATTTCCGAATTTTATATGTGTTCGTTGGGAGAAGTTTTCAAAACAGCAATGCCTTCTTCCTTTTTATTGGAGAGTGAAACAATCATTGAAATGAATTCCAAAGAATTGGAGATGAGTGCTTTTACGGATGATGAATGGTTAGTGTATGAGGCTCTGAATTTCAAAACTGCCCTGACGGGAAACGAGGTTGCTAAAATAGTAGGAAAGAAAAAAGCGTTAAAAGTTTTGAAGGGTTTGGTGGAGAAAAACGCCGTGAAAATTTCCGAAAAGATGTTTGAAAAATATGTTCCGAAGTTGGTGAAATACATCAGGTTATCTTCTGAATATCAATCTGATGAGGGAATACAAAAAGCTTTTGAAATCCTCTCTAAAGCAAGCAAACAAAAACAGCTTATCGTAGCCTATTTCAATTGTATCAATAAAGAAAAAGGGGTTTTAAAGGCTGAAAAATTACTTTCGGAGGCAAATGTTTCTGCCAGTGTTTTAAAATCTGTGGTTGAAAAAGGAATTTTTGAAGAGTATTTCATTCAGAAAGACCGTGTTAGTTTCGCGGGAGATTTGCTCGACAAAAAAACATTGAGCGAAGCCCAGCAAGAAGCATTTTCTGAAATTCAAAATCAATTTAAGGAGAAACAAACTGTTCTTCTTCAGGGAGTTACAGCCTCTGGAAAAACAGAAATTTATATTGAACTGATTGACCAAGTATTACAATCAGGAAAACAAGTTTTATTTCTGCTTCCTGAAATAGGACTTACCGTGCATTTAATCAGCAGATTAAAGAAATATTTTGGTGACAAGATGGGCGTTTATCATTCCAAATACAATACCAATGAGCGAGTTGAAGTTTGGAATAATGTTCTAAACGAAAATGCTAAAAATCAGCTGGTTGTAGGAGTTCGTTCATCGGTTTTTTTACCTTTTTCAAACTTAGGATTGGTAATTGTTGATGAGGAACACGATTCTTCCTATCGCCAATTTGAACCTGCTCCGCGTTTCCACACTCGTGATGTAGCGATAGTTTTATCTAAAATACATAATGCCAATATGTTACTGGGTTCGGCAACACCTTCGCTTGAGAGTCTTTACAATGCGAAACGAGAAAAATATGGCTATGTGTATCTCTCCAAACGATTTGGTGACTTTCAAGCTCCTGATATAGAGATAATTGATATGAAGGACAAACGCCATCGGAAGCAAATGACTGGGCATTTTTCCGATGTGCTTATAAAAGAAATCGAGCAGACACTCCAACAAGGAAATCAGGTTATTTTATTTCAAAATCAGCGAGGTTATGCTCCTGTAATTCAGTGTGAATCTTGTGCTACGGTGCCGCAATGTCCTCATTGTGATGTGAGTTTAACGTATCATCAAGGGAGAAATCAGCTGCGATGCCATTACTGCGGTTATGCCATAGCAAAACCCGAAGTTTGCATAGCTTGCGGAAGTACCGATTTGATGACGAAAGGATTTGGAACAGAGCAAATTGCAAAAGAACTGGCGGAACTCTTCCCAACAGCAACAATTGACAGAATGGACCAAGATACTACAAGCGGAAAGCACGGCTATGAGAAGATTTTATCGAAGTTTGAGCAACGAGAAACACAGATTTTGGTCGGGACGCAAATGATTAGCAAAGGTTTGGATTTTGAAAATGTGGGCTTGGTAGGAGTTATGAACGCCGATTCGCTTATTCATTTTCCTGACTTTAGGGCGTACGAGCGTAGCTTTCAGTTGTTGGTGCAAATATCGGGTAGGGCAGGGCGTAGTTCCAAGAAAGGAAAAGTTTTAATTCAGACCTACAGCCCGAAACATCCTGTCTTGCAACAAGTTTTGCATAATAATTTCAAAGAAATGTTCCAAAATCAAATTGAGGAACGCAGGGAATTTCATTATCCGCCCTTTGTCCGATTAATTAAAATAACTTTCAAACATTCGGATTTTAACAAAGTAAATGAGGGAGCGGAGTGGTTTGCAGAGGCTTTGCGTCAAGGATTTTCCGAGCAGAAACTCTTACAAGTGTTGGGACCTGAATTTCCGTTGGTTTCGCGTATTCGGAATGAATATATAAAGGATATTTTGATAAAAATACCGCCGGAAATTTCCGTAGAAAGAGTGAAAAAATATATTTTAAGAACCGAAACCAGCTTTCAATCTGTTGCTAACTTTAGGTCTGTTCGTGTAATTTTTAATGTGGAATAGATGTCAAAATCTTCATTTCAAACCAATATTATTCTGCGTAATTCTGCCATTGGTGTTTGGCTTTGATGATTTCACGCTGTAATTTAATTTTGCGTTTTTCCCATTTTTTCCAGAGTACAATTATAAAAAAGTAAAAAAAAGGAAAACTTAATAAAAAGATAGCAAATAATATTTTTTCTGTTGTGAAATCAATTTTATCAGGAGAGTGTTTCTGAATGGGATAGGCTATACCACTATTTTTATTTACCCAAAGAGGAATGGAATCGTATATTTTATCGCCGATTTCAGCAGAAATAAATGCAGATTCTTCAATACCCAAATACTCAGAAAAATTAAACTTTCCGTCCATATAAACGATTTTCTGTTTTCGTTTCTCGATAGGTAATGATATATCTTGCATTCTTGTAAAATAATTGGTTGTCCAAGATACTCTTCTATTATCGGATTCAATGCTATCTAATCTACAAATTTCTTTGTCAAATGTCTTTATATTATACCATCCTAATCTATTTAAATAGGGGATTATAGCAAAACCTAATAAAAACATCAAAAACCATATAAAAATACTAATCCCTCTCAATAGTGTAGCCCAAATACTTCTATTTATAAATTTATTCTCTAATTTTTTATAATGTTGATACAATTCTATTTTTTTATCTGCTTTCATCTTTAAATAAATTTATTTGTTGTGTTAATGCTATTTCTCCTTCAAAATTAATCAACTCAAACTTGATTTAACTTAAAAAACATTTTCCCATTGCTTCCTTCACGTTGAATTAAGTAAAAAATATTTTCCCATTGCTTCCCTCAAGCTGAATTAAGTAAAAAATATTTTCCCATTGCTTCCTTCACGCTGAATTGAGTAAAAAATATTTTCCCATAGCTTCCCTCAAGCTGAATTAAGTAAAAAATATTTTCCCATAGCTTCCCTCACGCTGAATTAAGTAAAAAATATTTTCCCATAGCTTCCTTCACGCTGAATTGAGTAAAAAACATTTTCCCATAGCTTCCTTCACGTTGAATTAAGTAAAAAATATTTTCCCATAGCTTCCTTCACTTCTATATCCGTAAATTTTTGTTTTAAAATCAGTATTAAACAAAAAACAAAACCTCAAGAATTTTCATTTTTCAGATTGCATTCTTGAGGCTTGATTTCTGTTATTTTTGTATCGTTACATTAAAATATCACCATAAAAATTAATATTGTGATGGCACAAGTAACTAAAGGTCCTACAATTCCGGCAATCAGTCCGATGTATCTGAAATCTTTTTGTTGCAAATAACCCGTACTGTAAACAATTGCATTGGGTGGGGTGGAAATCGGTAAAAATAGTGCGGTGGAAGCACTAAGCCCGATAACAATAGGCAAAACAATAGGATGCTGATGTGCCAAGATAGCAGCAATCGGGATTAAAATCGTTGCGGTGGCAGTGTTACTCATCACGTTCGACATCAAAACCGTTAGAAGAGCAAAAACAACAACCAAAACATAAAAATTCAAATTAACTTGTTGAAGTTTATCTACATAATGTTGTGCCAATCCTGTTTCTTTAATAGCCATACCCAATGCTAAACCTCCCGCCACAAGCATTAATGTATCCCAAGGTAATTTGCGAACGTCGTGTCCGTTAACAATTCCGAGCATCGTCAGTAACATAATAGGAATAAACGAAACGATGGCGGCAGGTATATTATGTAGTTTTTCGGTAAGCCACAGCAAAAGCGTAACGGAAAGAATAGCCAAAACCACATTTTTTTTCATTTTCAAGATAGTTGGGCTTTCTTGCTTTTCTTCTTCGGTTAATTCGTCCTCCAACTGTATGTGAACAGGCGTATTTACTTTGATGTATTTAATTTTTAGTAAGTACCAAGCAGCTAACGTTAAAATTATTGAAACGGGCATCCCTACATACATCCATTCAAGGAATCCGATACCTTTATCGGAAAGTGCATCAACAGCGATGGCGTTCGGTGGCGAACCTATTAACGTTCCCATACCGCCAAAAGAAGCCGCTGCCGCGATACCGATCAGTAATGCTTTACCTAAGGTAGAATCTTTCGGAAGAGTTTGTAGAAAAGCAGCTACCGAAGCCACCATCATTGCAGTAGTTGCCGTGTTTGACATTACCATTGAAAAGACTGCCGTGGTAAGCATTAATCCTAAAAGAATCTTATCGGGTGTTTTTCCAAATCGTGAAATAGACATTTTAAAAACAATCCTGTCCAAATGTGTCTTCTGCATAGCGTAGGCGATGAAAAAACCTCCCAACATCAGCCAAATCACACTGTTTGACCACGTATTTACGTATTCTTGGTAATACGATTTGGCGTTTTCAGGGTCTAATTCCGAATAATAACTGTTGGTAGCAAAGATGAGAAACCCGAAAATAAAAAGCCCCGTGGCAAAAGGCGGAATCGCCTCCGTTACCCACAATCCGATAGCCAAAAACAGAATGAACAGCACATAAATCTGAGCTCTGTTAAGCTCCGGTTCATACAGCCAATACGTCAGCCCGAAAGCCAGTATAGCACTCAGCAAAAAGTAAATAATCCTGCGTTGTATATCAACTACTTTTTGAATACGCGACAAGATTTGAAACGAATAATGTCTGGAATCTGCCATAATGTATAATTTAAAAGGTGGTTAAAATTTCCGTCAAAGCTACGAAAAGAAATGTAAATAAAATAATTTTTTATGTTAAATTTTAAGAGAATTTGATTGACTTGAAAAAAATAATGGCTGAAAATTTCCGTATTTGTATTTATTGTATTATTGATTTACCATTCTAATCGACAAAAACCATCATTTTCAATTTCTTTAAATGAAACTAAAAGAATGACTTAACTACGGATTTAGAGAAAATCTTCATATTTTTGCCGCCAAAATGTAAAATATGGCAAGAGACGAGGTTTTAAAAGCTCGATGGGAAAAAGTAGTAGAAGAATTATCAAAAACCTTCGCTGATGGTGAAAAACTTGATTTGGAGGCTATTATATATCTTATTGGTATTCAGGAATTAGGGCAAATAAAATCGAAATATAAAAAAGACGAAAAAGTAAATCTGATGCATATAGCCATCTGCAAATTGCTTGAGCCTTACGGCTATTACAAATTTGATTACACGGATTCTGACGGCTGGCCTCATTATTCCTTGGTGGAACAACTTCCTGCATTAAAAGCGGGTGAACAATCCATTTTGATGAAAGAAGCCATCGTTCAATATTTTGATAATAGAGGCTTTTTTCAAGATGAATAGTTACTCATAATGAGGCTTAATTGTCCGATATTCTGAAAAAAAGCATATCTTTGCCACCCAAAAAACGAAAAATAAAAATGACTTCATCAGAAGATAGAAAAAAGGTTGCATTCTACACATTAGGTTGTAAGTTGAATTTTTCAGAAACTTCAACCATAGCCCGCAGTTTTGAAACGGAAGGCTTCGAACGTGTTGATTTTGAGCAACCTGCTGATATATATGTGATAAATACGTGTTCCGTAACAGAAAATGCCGACAAGCAATTTAAGCAAATAGTTCGCAAAGCTCTGAAAACGAATGACAAGGCGTTTATTGCTGCTGTGGGATGCTATGCTCAGCTCAAACCGGAGGAATTGGCTGCCGTTGATGGCGTGGATTTGGTTTTGGGAGCAAAAGAAAAGTTTGATATTACACAGTATATTGATGACCTGACCAAAAACAATGAGGGACAGGTGCATTCTTGTGAAATTTCGGAAACGGATTTTTATGTAGGAAGTTATTCCATCGGCGACCGCACACGTGCTTTTTTAAAGGTGCAAGATGGTTGCGATTACAAATGTACTTATTGTACAATACCGATGGCTCGAGGTATTTCACGTAGTGATACTATTGAAAATATTCTTAAAAACGTACACAAAATTTCGGAACAAGGAATAAAAGAAATTGTACTAACAGGCGTAAACATAGGAGATTACGGAAAAGGGGAGTTTGGCAATAAAAAACACGAACATACTTTTTTGGATTTGGTACAAGCCTTGGATAAGGTTGAGGGAATTGAGCGTTTGCGGATTTCTTCCATCGAACCGAATTTACTAAAAGACGAAACTATTGATTTTGTGTCAAAAAGCAAGGCTTTTGTTCCTCATTTTCACGTGCCTTTACAAAGCGGGAGCAATGATATTCTTAAAAAGATGAAACGTCGTTATTTACGAGAAGTTTACGCCAGCAGAGTTGCGAAAATTAAAGAAGTGATGCCTCACGCTTGCATTGGTGCGGATGTTATTGTGGGTTTCCCTGGCGAAACTGATGAGCATTTTTTGGAAACATATCATTTTTTAAGTGAGCTGGAAGTGTCTTATTTACACGTTTTTACATATTCCGAGCGAGATAATACCGAAGCTGTGTTGATGGAAGGCGTTGTGCCTGATGCGGTTCGTGCCAAACGAAGTAAAATGCTTCGAGGGCTTTCTGCCAAAAAACGAAATGCTTTTTATCAAAGTCAATTGGGAACAGAAAGAATCGTTCTTTTTGAAGGAGAAAACAAGCAAGGATATATTCACGGTTTCACAGAAAATTACGTGAAGGTAAAAACTCCTTGGAATCCTGAATTGGTGAATACTTTGCATAGAGTAAAACTTACCAAAATTGATTCGGACGGAATGGTACGATTTGATTTTCTGTAAGTAATCCTAAATAGAAGTTTTCTTTCTTTTTTATCGCTCAAAAATTTTTATTCTTTTTTCAAAAATTCCTACCTTTGTGCGGTCAAAATTGGGGAGTTTTGGTGATTTTGTAAGCTAATTCTCTCAATCAATAAACAAATTAAATATGAATAAATCGGTATATATCATCACATCCGACACTTACAGCGGAAAATCATTGGTTACCATTGGGGTAATGCAAATGATTATGCGAAACACAACCAAAGTAGCGTATTTCAAGCCAATTTTGGAAAGTAAAACTCAGAAAGATAATCATATAATGACGATTCTTTCTCATTTTCAGCTGGATATGAAGTACGATGATGCGTATGTTTTTTCGCGTAGTGAGGTGGCGAGCCTTAAAAATAAAGGAAAAATTGGCGAGGTTTACGACACAATTATCAAAAGATACAAAGAGCTGGAAAACAAGTACGATTTTGTATTAGTTGAAGGAACAGACTTATTGGAAGAAAGCAATGTGTTTGACATTAATTTCAATGCGTCGTTGGCTCAAAGCTTGAATATTCCGGCACTTATTGTATTGAAAGATAATTTTTCTTCGGAAGATGAATTGGTAAATCACATACAAATAGAGGTAAATTCCTTACTTGAACAAGAGGTTCAAATTTTGGGCGTATTTGTCAATAAGGCAAAGTATTACGTTGACGGAATAAAACAAAAGCTTCAACAAGAATACAAGGATATTCACTTCACTTTTATTCCAAAAGAAGGCGATTTAAGTCGCCCAACGGTGAAGGAAGTTGCCGATGAATTAGGAGCTCGCTTTCTGTACAAGGGCGATGATGTGGATATAATTACCAAAAAAACCATTGTGGGAGGAATGCAATTGCACAATTTCTTAAATCATCTGTCGGAAGGTTGTTTGGCTGTAATGCCAGCCGACCGTTCGGATTTGATTGTAGGAACATTGGCGGCTCACATTTCGTCAAATTATCCGCGTGTGGCGGGGATAGTACTTTCCGGAGCACTTACGCCTGAAAAATCTATCGTGAAAATCCTTGACGGAACACAAAAGATGCTTCCTATTATGGTATCAAAATTAGGAACTTTTGAAACAGCCAATCGCATCGGGAACATTAAATCGAAAATATATCCTGAAAGTTTTGAAAAAATAAAGCTGTGCATACAACTTTTTGAAAAATACGCCGATGTAGAGGATTTGAACAAAAGAATTTCTTCCTTCAAGTCCGAAACGATTACGCCACGTATGTTCCAGTACAATATGGTGCAAAAAGCTCGTAACGCTCAGAAACATATTGTTTTACCTGAAGGAACGGACGATCGTATTCTTACAGCGGCATCGCAACTGGCAGCCGACGAATTGGTTTATTTAACCATACTCGGCGAGCCTGAAAAAATAATCACACGAGTGAATGAGTTGGGATTGCGTTGGGACGAAAATCGTATATCAATTGTTAATCCGATAGAAAGTCCGAAGTATAATTCGTATGCCGAAAAATTGTACGAACTTCGAAAATCTAAAGGAATGGAACTGTCGCAAGCACGTGATTTGATGCTTGATGTTTCGTATTTCGGAACGATGATGGTGTTTTTAGGTGATGCTGACGGAATGGTTTCGGGTGCGGTAAATACTACAGCACACACAATTCGTCCTTCATTACAGTTCGTAAAAACCAAACCGAATGTAAATACGGTTTCTTCAGTGTTCTTTATGTTGTTGCACGACAGGGTACTTGTTTACGGAGATTGTGCAATTGTTCCGAATCCAACAGCAGAACAGTTGGCTGAAATAGCTATTTCTTCAGCTGAATCGGCAAAAGCTTTCGGAATTGAGCCTAAAGTTGCTTTACTTTCCTATTCTTCAGGAAGTTCGGGAAGCGGTGCCGATGTAGATAAAGTGCGTGAAGCAACTCAAATCGTAAAATCACAACATCCTGAATTATTGGTAGAAGGACCTATTCAGTACGATGCTGCGGTTAACCCTAAAGTAGGGAAAAGCAAAATGCCTGATTCAAAAGTGGCTGGGCAAGCGAATGTACTTATTTTCCCAGACTTGAACACAGGAAATAACACTTACAAAGCGGTACAACGTGAAACGGGAGCGTTAGCCATCGGGCCAATGTTACAAGGACTTAAAAAACCTGTAAACGATTTAAGTCGAGGAGCTACCATTCCTGACATTTACAATACGGTGTTAATTACTGCTATTCAGTCAGTTATGGAAGAATAGAATTTGTTTTGTAAATATATACTTTTTGCCAAAGCCTCAAAGCTTTGGCAAATTTTTTGGTTATGAGATTTTTTGAAATTATAAATTTATAAATTATTCATATGAAAGAAGTTATTATTATTTTTGTTTGTTTTTTTGTATTGCGATTGGTTTCTTTGGGAATTTCGATTAAAAATGAAAAGAGAATCAAGGAAATGGGAGGAATTCAATACGGAAAATTTAATTCGATGTTGCTGACGTTTGCTCACGTATCCTTTTATTTTCTTTGTTTGTTTGAAGCTATCCGAAACGAGCATTTTTCATTGGATTTTACCTCAAAAATAGGTGTTGCTTTGCTGGTTTTTGCTTACCTGATGTTGTTTTATGTGATTTATCAACTTAAAGAAATTTGGACACTGAAAATATACATATTACCTAACCATAAAATCAATAAATCTTTTTTATTCAAATGGGTAAAACATCCTAATTACTTTTTGAATATCTTGCCTGAACTTGTGGGAATTGCACTTTTATGTAAGGCTTACACCACACTTTGCGTTATGTTGCCTATCTATGCGGTAGTTTTAGCAATCCGTATCCGACAGGAAGAAGCCGCAATGAAACATTTGGTGTAATAATCTTATTTACAGTGTTTTATTGCTGATGATTGACTGTAAGAAATGAATTAATGTTGAGTTAAAAATATATTTGTGATAAAAATTCTTTGAGTTTGAAAAAGTTTCGTAGCTTTGCGACGTTTTTCTTGCAGAAGGAAATAGTAAAAATATCAATATCAGAAAAATTTTTGAATTAAATTATATAATTGTTTTTAATAAAAGTATCATATGGAAATATTGATAATAAATTCAGGAAGTTCCTCATTAAAATATCAATTAATTGATTCACAGAAAGGTATTTCAAAAGTAAGAGGGCTTGTAGATAGAATCGGGATTGATGGAAGTTCAATCAAATACGTGGCTTTGAAAGATGGTAAGGAAGTGGAAATAAAGAAACAATTACCAATCAGCAACCACGAAGAGGCAATGAAGCAAGTGACTGATTTACTAACAGATGCAGAAGTAGGAGTTATTAGCAATCCGGATGATATTAAGGCTGTGGGGCATCGTGTGGTTCACGGGGGAGAAAAATTTGTACAACCAACGCTTGTAACAGAGGAAGTTAAGAAAGAAATTGAAAAACTTATTCCGCTGTCACCTTTGCATAATCCTGCTTGTTTGGAGGGTATTCGCAGTGCGGAAAAGATTTTCAAAAAAGCAAAACACGTGGCTGTTTTTGATACTGCTTTTCATCAATCAATGCCTGCCAAAGCGTTCCGTTACGCTATCCCGAATGAATATTACAAAGATTATGGCGTAAGAGCATACGGATTCCACGGAACAAGTCATAAATATGTTGATGCACAGGCACGTAAACATCTAAATAAGAATATAAAAAATATCACAATACACTTAGGAAACGGCTCAAGTATGGCAGCTGTGAATGAAAGTGGAAGATGTATGGATACAACAATGGGACTTACGCCACTTGATGGTTTGGTGATGGGGACACGTTGTGGAAATATTGATGCTGGAGTAATTTTCTATCTTGCTGACCGATTGAATTTAACAGCTGATGAAATTAGTACAATTCTCAACAAGAAAAGTGGAATGCTTGGATTAACAGGCAGTTCCGATGCACGAGATGTATCGGACAAATACTTTGCAGGAGATACCAATGCAATTCTTTGTTACGAAATGTATGCTTACCGAATTAAGAAATTTATTGGTGCGTATGCCGCTATTTTGAACGGATTGGATAGCATCACTTTCACGGCAGGTTTGGGTGAAAATGACGATTTAATTCGTTTACTTGCGTGTCAAGGAATGGAATTTTTAGGAATAGAAATCGATGAAAATAAAAATAAGGAATTTAACCGACCTAAGCAAGTTGTTGAGGTTCAAAGCGATAAAAGTCGTGTGAAAATTCTTATTATTCCTACAAACGAGGAGCTACAAATAGCTAACGAAGTAGTAGAACTAATTGGTTAAGAACTAATACAAAAAAATTAAAACAGCCAAACTTCTTTTTAGAAACTTGGCTGTTTTTTTATTGCCTGATTATCAAAATCCAATTTTTAACTTATCGTAGAATTTTCCTTCAAAAGGCGATACTAAAATTCTAACTCCGAAAACTATACCTTGCAGATTCGTTTGAGTTTTATCAAAAGGAAAACTGTATCCGCTGTAAAGATGTAAAAAGTTGAGAAAATTAATTCCCGCAATGGGCGAAAAATTCTTTGTAGAAGATTGAAAACCAAATAGTAATCCGTTTTTTCTGTAAATTAATTTTACTTCCGGAACAAAATATTGGTTGCCATCTTTTCCTTTAAAATAACGCATAGCCACCCCCAAGTTGTATCCGTGCCAACGATAGCTATCAATAGGCAAATTGTATTCAATTCCGGCAGTAAGGCTGTTTTTTCCTTGATAATCATATCCTATACTTATAGCCGTCCGATTAGCTATGTCTTTCATTTTCTGAGCATTTGCATTAACTGAAAGCACTAAACATATTGTGATAAAAAAGAGTCTCATTATGATTTCATTTTATGTTTATGTAACAAAAATAAGTAATTTTCTTGAGTTTTGTAATACAAAGATTTTTATTTTTTATATTTAATTTACGTGAAAATCCGTTTTATGATTCGTTTTAAGGTTAGTTAAATTAATGAAAATCAAATTATTAATAGTGATTTATTAATCCGAAACATTAGTGAAATAGATTGAAAAAAATAATGATTGAAGTACAAATTTTTATATTTTTCTTTTTCAATATTTAGATGTAACTTTGAGCCTTAAATTTTAAAAATATGTCAGACGATAAGAAAGTAATTTTTTCGATGTCGAGGGTAAGTAAAACCTATTCTTCGACGAATAAACAAGTGCTTAAGGATATCTATTTGAGTTTTTTCTACGGAGCGAAAATAGGTATTTTAGGGTTGAATGGTTCAGGGAAATCTTCACTTTTGAAGATTATCGCTGGGGTTGATAAAAATTATCAAGGCGATGTGGTTTTTGCCCCTGGTTACACGGTTGGTTATTTGGAACAAGAACCGCAATTAGATGAAAATAAAACGGTTATAGAAGTAGTTCGGGAAGGAGCTTCTGAAATTATCGGTATTTTGGACGAATTCAACAAAATCAACGATATGTTTGGTTTGGAAGAAGTGTATTCCGACCCCGACAAAATGCAAAAGTTGATGGACAAGCAAGCCGAATTGCAGGACAAAATCGATGCTTGTGGAGGTTGGGAAATCGATAATAAATTGGAAATCGCGATGGACGCTCTTCGTACGCCAGACCCCGACACGCCAATAAAAGTGCTTTCGGGAGGTGAACGCCGTAGAGTTGCATTGTGCCGATTATTGTTGCAACAACCTGATGTCCTGTTACTTGATGAGCCTACAAACCACCTTGACGCTGAGTCTGTTCTGTGGTTGGAGCAACATTTGCAACAATATACCGGAACAGTGATTGCCGTAACGCACGACCGTTATTTCTTGGATAATGTAGCCGGCTGGATTTTGGAACTTGACCGAGGTGAAGGCATTCCGTGGAAAGGAAACTATTCATCGTGGCTCGACCAAAAAGCCAAACGTTTGGCACAAGAGCAAAAAACGGAATCCAAACGACAAAAAGTGTTGGAACGCGAGTTGGAATGGGTGCGTCAGGGAGCTAAAGGACGCCAAGCCAAGCAAAAAGCACGTTTGCAAAATTACGACCGTTTGCTCAATGAAGACCAAAAACAATTGGAAGAAAAGCTCGAAATTTACATTCCTAACGGACCACGATTGGGAACGAATGTGATTGAAGCCAAGCACGTATCGAAAGCCTTTGGAGATAAAATTCTGTATGAAGATTTGAATTTCGTATTGCCACAAGCGGGAATTGTGGGAGTTATCGGACCTAACGGAGCAGGAAAATCGACTATTTTTAGAATGATTATGGGCGAAGAAACTCCTGATTCAGGGGAATTTATCGTTGGGGAAACCGTAAAAATTGCCTATGTTGACCAATCGCACAAGGATATCGACCCCGAAAAATCAATCTGGGAGAATTTCTCCGACGGGCAAGACCTTATTATGATGGGCGGGCGTCAGGTGAATTCACGTGCATACCTCAGTCGATTTAATTTCAGTGGAAGTGAGCAAAACAAAAAAGTAGGTACGCTTTCGGGAGGAGAACGTAACCGTTTGCATTTGGCAATGACCCTCAAAGAAGAAGGAAACGTTCTGTTACTCGATGAGCCTACCAACGATTTGGATGTTAATACATTACGAGCTTTAGAGGAAGGTTTGGAGAATTTTGCGGGCTGTGCTGTAATCATCTCGCACGACCGTTGGTTTTTGGACAGAATTTGTACGCATATTTTAGCATTTGAAGGCGATTCGCAAGTGTATTTCTTTGAAGGAAGTTTCTCCGAATACGAAGAAAATAAACGTAAACGTCTTGGAAAAGAAGTTACTCCAACGCGTATCAAATATAAAAAGTTAGTTCGTAATTAGTAATATAATGAAAGGATTAGAAAATATTTTCTAATCCTTTTTTCTTTGTTTTTACGAAAGAAAGTTGTGAAAAATACAATTTTTAAACGTTAAAAATGAGTACATTTGTAATAAAAATAATTGGATGATAATTTTAGCTTCAGAAAAGATAAATAATTTTAAATGAAGATATTATGAGTAGAATATTTCTTACATTGACAGTCATTTTGTTTGTGAGTGCGTTATCTGCACAGAAACTCCATTCGCCCGACAAAAATTTAGTGCTTTCTTTTAAGTTGAAAGATAATGGAACGCCTGTTTATCAGCTTGATTATAAAGGGAAAAAGGTACTTGAAGAAAGTAAATTAGGATTTATTCTGAATGATTTTTTCTCTTTTTCGGAAGGATTTTCAATTATTGAAACGCAAAATGATACTTCGGATAGCGTTTGGAAGTCCGTTTGGGGAGAAAATAGCGAAATAAGAGATAATCATAATGAATTGTTAGTGAAGTTGGTACATCAGGCAACTAACTGGAAATTGAATATCCGATTCAGATTATTTAATGACGGACTTGGATTTCGATATGAATTTCCTCAACAAAAAGAACTTCGTCATTTCATAATAAAAGAAGAACTTACGGAATTTAATCTTACTGGTAATCATAAATCTTTTTGGATTCCAGCTGATTATGATACTAATGAATTTCCAATTACTACCTCTCGTTTGTCTGATATTGGTAAACTCATTGATGAAGTTCGTAAAGAGCCATTGGCAGCCAAAGCACCATCACCCAATGTGGCAGTTCAAACGCCTTTGATGTTAAAAACGAAAGAAAATCTGTACATAAACATCCACGAGGCGGCTTTGGTAAATTATTCTGCAATGTTTTTGAATGTTGAAGGAGATAAATTCTGTTTAAGTGCTCATTTGGCTCCGGATAAAAATGGCAATAAAGTATATTTCCAGACAGGAAACGTAACTCCTTGGCGTACAATTATTGTCAGTGATGATGCTCGTGATATTTTGGCTTCTAATCTGATACTGAACCTAAATGAACCCTGCAAGTTTGAAGACACTTCTTGGATAAAACCAATGAAATACGTTGGTGTTTGGTGGGAATATTTTACGGGAGGAGGTTCAACTTGGGCTTATACCGACCATAAAGATATTATTATCGGGCAAACCGACTATTCAAAACTTCCACCGAACGGACATCACGGAGCGAATACAGCACACGTAAAAAAATATATAGATTTTGCTGCAAAACACGGATTCGATGCTGTGTTAGTGGAAGGTTGGAATGAAGGCTGGGAAGATAATGTGGCTTACAAAAAGGAAAAAATCTATAGTTTTACCAAGCCATATCCTGATTTTGACGTAAAAGAATTGCAAGAATATGCACAAAATAGGGGAGTTAAAATCATTATGCATCACGAAACAACTTCTTCAGTGGCAGATTATGAGCGTCAATTGCACGAAGCCTTCCGATTTATGGTAGAAAATGGATATAATTCCGTAAAAACGGGATATGTGGGGCCAATTATTCCGCGAAGTGAGTATCACGATGGGCAATGGATGGTAAATCATTACAATTATGTAGCGAAAACGGCTTCGGAATACAAAATTATGGTGAATTCTCACGAGGCAGTTCGTCCGACGGGGCTTTGTCGCACTTTTCCGAATTGGATAGCACAAGAATCAGCTCGTGGAACAGAATTTGAGTCTTTCAACGGAAATCATCCCGAACATACCACGATTTTGCCATTCACTCGATTGGTCGGAGGTCCTATGGATTATACGCCAGGCATTTTTCAAGGAGATTTATCCGTTTACGGCACTAATAAAGCCAAATTAAGCACCACACTTGCCAAGCAATTAGCTCTTTACGTAACGATGTACAGTCCTTTACAAATGGCTGCCGATTTGATTGAAAATTATGAACGCTTTCCTGATGCTTTTCAGTTTATAAAAGATGTAGCGGTTGATTGGGATAAAACGTATGTTTTGGAAGCAGAACCCGGAGATTTCATAATCATTGCTCGTAAAGCTAAGGGCAAAAATGAATGGTTTGTAGGAGGAATTACGGATGAAAATTCACGTGAAGCAATCGTAAGTTTTGATTTTCTTCCATTTGGGAAAAAGTATGAGGCTGTTATTTATTCTGATGCAGAAAATGCTCATTGGCAAACCAATCCGCAAAGTTATGTTATAAAGAAGAAAATTATTGATAGTAAGAAAAAGCTAAAAGTACGATTGGCCCCCAGCGGAGGATTTGCCATCAGCATAAAGGAAAAGTAATGTGTTTTTTATAATTATTTTAGCGAATTTCGGGAATGATGTTAATTTTTATTTAAAATATCTGCTTTTTTACAGAGATTTGTTGCTCAGATTAAATATATTACTACCTTTGTCTTTATTAATTGTATTAAAATCAATACTATGAACAAAACAGAATTAATTGATGCTATCGCTGCTGATGCAGGAATTACAAAAGTAGATGCAAAGAAGGCGTTGGAGTCTTTCTTTTCAAATGTAGAGAAAACTCTAAAAAAAGGGGATAAAGTTTCGATTGTAGGCTTCGGTTCTTGGTCGGTAACTAAAAAAGAGGCTCGTGAGGCAAGAAACCCTCGTACCAATGAAGTGATTAAAGTAGCTGCTAAAAACGTGGTGAAATTCAAACCGGGTTCTGAGCTTTCTGATGCGGTAAACAAGTAAAACAGAAAAAAATTAAGGCTATCTAAATAAGATAGCCTTTTCTAATTTATTTTTTTAGTAAATCGGGTCTTCGTGTTTTGGTGTGTTTGTAGGCTTCTTCTTCTCGCCATTGTTCTATTTCAGGAAAATTTCCACTAAGCAATATTTCCGGAACATCCCATCCGTTATATGAAGCAGGACGTGTGTAAACAGGCGGAGCTAACAAATCATCTTGGAATGAGTCAGTTAAAGCCGAAGTTTCGTCTCCCAATACACCGGGAATCAGACGGATAACAGCATCACAAACAATCATAGCTCCTAATTCACCACCGGAAAGAACATAATCACCAACAGAAATTTCTTTTGTGATAAAATGGTCGCGAACACGTTGGTCAACGCCCTTGTAATGCCCGCAAAGTATAATCAAATTCTCACAAAGGGACATTCGGTTTGCAGTTTTTTGGTTGAAAGTCTCACCGTCAGGGGTCATATAAATCACCTCATCATAATTTCGTTGTGATTTCAATTCGGAAATACATTTATCAATAGGCTCAATCATCAGTACCATTCCGGCACCTCCACCAAATTGATAATCATCTACTTGCCGATAGCTTCCTGTGCTGTAATCTCGCAAGTTGTGGAAATGAACCTCAACCAATCCTTTTTCAATTGCTCGTTTCATAATTGAAGCATTGAAAGGACTCTCTAAAAGTTCCGGAACTACCGAAATAATATCAATCCGCATTGATTATTTATGTTTGTTAATTTCGTCCTGAAGCTGGCGACGTACTTTTTGTTCTCTTTCAATAGCCGATTTTCTGTAATTTTCGTACTCTTCTTGAAGTTCTTGCAAATCTTGAAGAGATTTTTTGGTAACCGCACTTCCGTTTATATATTTATAGACATAGAAAAGCAGCAAGCAGGTCAAAATCAAGACAAGGCTCCACACCATTAATGAATAGGTTGATTTTGGAAGTAAAATTCCTAAAAAATTAACACTATCTTTCTCATTTTGAGTTCTTTCGAGATTATTCTGTAACTCAGCTATTTTTCCGTTAAGTTGCTTAACTTCTTCTTCGTGCCCGTTAATGATATCTTGTTGAGCTTGTATTTTTGATTTGATACTTTGTAAACTGTCAATTACGTTTTTCTGATAATTTCCGAGTTTAGCTCTGTCAATAATTTTATAACTTTGCCAAGAGTTTGCCTTTTCAACTAAGGTTTCAAACTGTTCGTTGAGTGTGTTTTGTTTCTTTTTAACTTGAACATTTACAGTATCTAAACTTTGTTCTTGAGCATTTACAGCAAATGTAAATGAAAAAAATACGGCTATGGCTCCTGCTACTAATTGCTTCTTCATCTTATAATCAAATTATTTTCAAAGAGCAAAAATATAAAAAATTAATAAGAAAAATAGCTCTTCGTATGAAAAAATATTATTACGAGTGCATTTTTAAGGATTTTATAAGGAAGAATTTTTTGAATTATGAGAATAAATAAAAAAACGAGCGAAATTTTTGAAATCTGCTCGTTCTGTAAGTTTTAATATTGACTAAAATACTTCGTAAATACCTGCTGCTCCTTGTCCTGTACCCACACACATTGTTACCATACCGTATTTTTGTCCGCGTCTTTTAAGTTCGTCGAAAAGTTGCACAGACAATTTTGCTCCGGTACAACCCAGCGGATGCCCTAAAGCTATTGCTCCTCCGTTTACGTTGATTATTTCAGGATTCAAGCCTAATTCACGAATAACGGCTAAAGATTGCGAAGCAAAAGCTTCATTTAGTTCTATTAGCTGAAGATCATTTAGTGTCAGTCCGGATTGCTCAAGTGCTTTCGGGATGGCTTTCACCGGTCCTATTCCCATTATGCTGGGCGGAACTCCTGCCACGACGTAGGTTACTAATCGTGCGATAGGCTCGATGTTGAGTTTCTTAACCATTTCTTCGCTCATTAAAAGCAGAAAAGCAGCTCCGTCACTGGTTTGTGACGAGTTTCCGGCAGTAACGGTTCCGCCTTGCGCAAATACAGGTTTTAATTTTGCGAGAGCCTCCAAGGAAGTATCAGCACGAGGTCCTTCATCGGTTTTGAAAGTGTATTTGTGAGTTGTACGTTTTCCGTTTTCGAGCAGTACTTGTTCAATTTCAATCGGAACAATTTGCTTTTCAAATTTATTTTCTGCAATGGCTTTTAATGCTTTTTGGTGAGATTGAAAAGCAAACAAATCTTGGTCTTCACGCGAAATTTTGAACTGATGAGCTACTTTTTCGGCTGTAAGTCCCATTCCCCAGTAGAAATCTTCGTTTCCTTCTTTAACTGCTTTATAATCAGGAGACGGACGATACCCCCCGAAAGGAATAAAACTCATACTTTCAACACCTCCCGCAATGATGCAGTCAGCCATTCCTGATTGTATTTTAGCCATTGCAATCGCGACAGTTTCCAATCCTGAAGCACAATATCTGTTCACGGTTACTCCCGGAACTTGGTCTGTTTGAAGCCCCATAAGTGAAATTATGCGACCAACATTCAAACCTTGTTCGGCTTCGGGCATTGCATTACCGACGATAACGTCATCAATCAGATTTTTGTCGAAATCAGGTAGTTGCTCCATCATATAAGCGATGGTTTCAGCAGCCAATTCATCGGGTCGTTTAAAGCGTAAAAGTCCGCGGGGAGCTTTCCCTACAGCTGTACGATATGCCTTTACTACGTAAGTTGTTTTCATAGGCTTTTGTTTTTTAGTGAATAGAAAATTATTTGCTATTCAGAAGGTTATTAACTATTTTTTTATTTCAAAAGTATATTTTTTCCACCAAATGACTGACCAACTTCGAGAAATTTTCCTTTTATCCGATTTGTTTTATAAGTTCTCTTGAGGTGGCTTCATCAATTTGTAATTGTTCCTTTAGTTTTTCAACCGATTCAAACTTTTGTTCGTCGCGGAGGCGTTCCAAAAAATGAATTGTTATATTGTTTTCGTATATATCTTCTTTAAAATCAAAGTAATGTACTTCAATAGTTGCTCCTTTTCCTTCGATGGTTGGGTTTTTTCCGATGCTCATCATTCCATACGTTTTTTTTCCGCTGAAGAAGCTATAAACCAGATAAATACCATCTTTTGGAATTAGTTTATAAGATTCTTTCACTTGAATATTGGCAGTCGGGTAACCGATTGTTCTTCCGATTTTTAGCCCGTGAATTACCTTTCCGCTGATACAAAAAGGAACTCCGAGATATTCCCACGCGGTTTTGACATTGCCTTCGCTTATTGCATTTCGTATTTTTGTTGAACTTATCGATACTTCATTTACTTCCTGTGCGGGAATTTCCTCTACTTCAAAACCGTATTTTTCTCCGAATTTTCGCATATCGCTAATGTCAGCAGTTCTATTTCTCCCGAAACGATGGTCATATCCGATGATGATTTTCTTAGCTTTCAGGCGTTTTACAAGCAAATCTTCCACGAAAGCCTCCGCTGACATTTTTGAAAAAGAATCATCAAAAGGACAGATAACTAACTGGTTGATTCCCAGTGATTCTAAAACTTGTTTTTTTTCATCAAGTGTGTGAATTAGTTTCAGATTGTTATCCTGCTGAACCACCATTCTCGGATGTGGGAAAAAAGTGAAAACAGTGGTCAGTAAATCCTGATTCTTAGCCGTTTCTACAAGTTTTTTTATTATTTTCCGATGACCTAAATGAACTCCGTCAAATGTGCCGATGGTAATTACACTGCCTTTTTCTGCCGTAAAATTGAAAATATCTGTAATTTCTTTCATTTTTATTTATGAAATAAAACGATTTTTTTAATCGAACTCAATTAATGATTATAGAATGAGTTGTAAATGTTGATGTATTTTTCTTTGATATTACGGCGTTTAAGTTTTAATGTTGGGGTAAGTTGCCCTGCGTCAATGCTCCATTCATCGGGGGTAAAGGCAAAAAGCTTAATTTTTTCCCATTGTCCCAAATTATTATTTACTTTTTCAACTTCTTTTTCAATTCTTGCGAAAAGTTCCGGATTTTTGATAATTTCTTCGTTTGATTCACCTAAGTTGATGCCACGTCTTTTCGCCCATTCTTTAACGAAAGGAAAATTCAGCTGGATGATAGCAGCCGGCATTTTTTCTCCTTCGCCTACAACCATTGCCTGTTCAATAAATCGCGATTGTTTCAACAGATTTTCAATGGTTTGCGGAGCGATATATTTTCCTCCGGAGGTTTTGAAAATTTCTTTTTTTCTGTCTGTAATTTTCAAAAAGCCTTCGGAATCAATTTCTCCGATGTCTCCGGTATGAAAGAAACCATCTGTGATTGAAGCCGCTGTAAGGTCAGGGTCTTTATAATATCCAATCATTACATTTGGTCCTTTACATAAAATTTCACCATCTTCGGCAATTTTAACCTCCAAATTTTTGATAGGCTTACCAACAGTCCCTATTTTCCAATATCTTCCTGATTTTCTGTTTACTGCAATTACGGGAGAAGTTTCTGTAAGTCCGTAACCTTCCATAATATTAATTCCCGCAGCCGAAAAAATTCTTGCCAGTCGAGGTTGTAAGGCAGCACTTCCCGATACCATCATTTCAAGCTCCCCGCCAAGGGCTTCTTGCCATTTTTTGAAGATTAATTTTCGTGCAATTCCCAATTTGAAACCATACCACCACCCATTGGCTCCGTATGGTTCATATTTAAGTCCTAAGTCTACTGCCCAAAAGAATAAAAATTTTGCAATTCCTTTTAGTTCTGTTCCTTTTGCGTAAATTTTGTCATAAACTTTCTCAACCAATCGGGGAACAACAGTCATCAAATTGGGCTTCACTTCTTTAATGTTTTCTCCCATTTTATCAATAGACTCAGCAAAATAAATCCGCATAAAATTGTATTGATAGAAGTACGTTAGCATTCGTTCAAATATATGACAAACAGGAAGAAAACTCAAGCAACGAGAGCCTTTGGCAACAGGTAATCTGTCTTGACAGTTAATTACATTTGAAATAATATTGTTGTGTGAAAGCATTACTCCTTTAGGGCGAGCAGTTGTTCCTGAGGTATAGATAATGGTAGCCAAATCATTCGGTTGGATACTGTTTTTGAGCTTTTCCACTTCTTCTTGATTGCTGTTATCTTCTCCTAAATCCAAAATTTCTTTCCAGCTGTGAGCGTAAGGAACATCATCAAAAGTATATATGCCTTTAAGATGTGGAAGTTTATCTTGAATTGAAGTTATTTTATCAAGTAATTCTTTATCAGAAACAAAGCAGTATTTGCATTCGGCGTGATTGAAAATATACTCATAATCTTCCAGAGAAATAGTAGGATAAACAGGAACGTTTTGTGCTCCAATTTGCAGAATTCCCATATCAAGCACGTGCCATTCCGTACGATTGTTAGATGAGATAACTGCAATTTTATCGTTTTTTTCGACACCCAATCGCAACAATCCACGGCTAACCTGATTGAATTTATTGATATATTCTTGCGTGGAAGTTTTTTCCCATTTTCCGTTGTATTTTGTAACGAAAGCCGCTTCCGACGGGAAATTTTTCAATTGATAATAAGGAATGTCAAACAAACGTGTAACAGCGTTCATAGCTTTTTCATTTTAAATTACAACGCAAATTAAGAATTAAAAATAATATAAACAAAATTTCTTTCCGAATATGTTAAATAAATTAACAAATATGGTGTGTAATGTATTGATAGTTAGTTGTTTGTATTTTAAATAGAAAAGGGAAACAATTTTGTAACTGTTCCCCTTTATATCTTGATTTAGATGTTTGCAATTCGCTGTAAAATCAGTGTAATTTTAGTTTATCCACATCGTTGAAATGCCTTTTATCTTTGATACTTCCTTTTTGAAGCGTCATAACCCCAGGATTGGAACGAATCATCGTTTTCAAGGTTGTTTCATCGTTAAAGTAGAAATCAAAGTTCAGTTCATAATCTTTTTTAATTTGTTCTGCTTGCTCAACGATAGAAGTCAAACCTATTACTGTATATCCTTGCTTTAAGGCTTTGTCTGTTACCTTTTTAATGGCTTTAAATGCTTCTTTATCAGATTTATCAATACGATAAGAAACCACAACAAGTAATTTTTCTTTATCCATCATTTCATCGAAATAACTTTCTCCGTTCTTTTCTATGAAGAAGTCGTGTATAGGTGGAGTATAACCCGGGTCTATTAATTTCGTTTCAAAGGAAACAAACTCTCCGTCCACTTTTGGGTAATCGCCTTGTGTTACAAATACTTCCTCTTTCCCGTTTACGTTGAATTTCCAATGATAGTCGTACTTAGGTAGGGGAGCTCCTTCGGGAACAATCATTCCTTCGGGGATGTTTACTCCTATTTTGTAAGGTCTGAAATCTCCCACGGGCAAATGATTGTACACGTGGTACACAAAACCAATACAGCCTATTAGTGATAACACACTGACAATTAGAGGAGTGTTTCCTTTTGAAATGGGAGTAATATATTTCTGTCCTGCAAAGAGAATTAAAGTTAAAACCAGTAGGAACACATCTTTTCCGAAAGATTGCCAAGGAGTAAATTTAATAACATCGCCAAAGCAGCCACAATCCGTAACTTTATTAAAATAAGCAGAGTAGAAGGTAAGGAAGCCAAAGAATACCAGCATTGCCAGTAGTGACCACAACGTAAATTTCGCTTTGTAGCCAACAAGAAGCATCACTCCCAAAAGAACTTCTGCTATACAAACCACAATTGCCAACCAAAGGGCGAACGGCTCCAAGAAGAGAAGATTCAGCACCGGCTCGCTGAAGTATTCTTCCAACTTAAATGAAAACCCGATGGGGTCATTGAGTTTGATAAGCCCGCTGATGATGAATAGTACGCCCACAACAAAACGGACAAAATGTGTAATATATCTCATATTTAGATGATGATTAATGATGATGATTGAGTATGTAACGTTACGATTCAGTTAGGTGGATTAATGCAAAAACTGCGTAATTAAGCATATCTTGATAATTTGCCTCCACGCCTTCGCTAACGAGTGTTCTGCCTTGATTGTCTTCTATTTGCTTGACACGCAACACTTTTTGCAAGATAAGGTCGGTTAGTGAACTTACTCGCATATCTCGCCACGCTTCACCATAATCGTGGTTTTTGCTTTCCATCAGCGAGCGTGTTTCTTCAATTTTCTGTTCGTAAAGGGCAAGAGCTTGTTCGGTGTTTAGGTCGGGCTGTTGGGCAACGCCTCTCTCAAGCTGGATTAAAGCTATGACGGAATAGTTTATAATGCCAATAAATTCAGACACTTCACCTTCGTCTATCTTACGAATGCCATTCTGTTGCAAACTGCGGATACGTTGTGCTTTGATGAAAATCTGGTCGGTGAGTGAAGGTAATCTGAGGATACGCCAAGCACTTCCATAATCGTTCATCTTATTGACAAACATACTTTTGCACGTATTGATAACGTTGTTATACTGTTCTATAGTTTTATTCATTTGTTATAGGAAATAATTGGGCAAAGATACTACTTTGTGCCAAAATTTAAAATACTTCGTTTAACTCTTTGTTGCCAGAATATTTACCAACGATTCTGAGCATTAGCTTTTCCCCATATCAGAGTGGCTAAATAAGGATTGTCGATAAACGGATTGCGATTGCCTTGTGCTTGCTCAATTACATCATTGCGGTTGATTTCAATAGCAGACACAGGGTCTTCGGCATTCCACTTCAGGAGCAAATCAACACCCTCTCTCGAGATATCTTCTCCTAAATCCTCGTTGTAGCGTAGGTTCAGATATAGTACCATTCGGGCTACATCACCCTTCCACTCATCACCGGGATACCAGCTGTCGCCGTTGACTAACGCTGCCTCGCCACTGCCATTGGTGAACGGATAGTTCCCACGTTTTGAGTTTACCTTTGAATCACAATATCTCAAATGGTGCAAGTCGCCTTTGGCAGTGTTGCCAATTTTGGATTGTGGGTAAACGTGTTCCGTGTTCACATCTTTGCTTCGGGAGCTGCGTACTTCGCCGGTGTAGATTAATACCACTTTATTAGCATCATTTGCCGAACGGTCGGCTTTGGGTAAATATTGATGCCGACTGCCATACTCCAGAAAAGGCGAGTGTTTTGCAATGGTCAGTGTAGCCAATTCATCATATAAAGCCCGTCCTGCTTTGGTAAAATCCACCGATTTGTAATAATTCTGCAAGGCGGGAGGAATGTTAAAAGAGGTGTTATTGGTAGGCTCTTTTTCAGTAGTGAAATGGTGTTTAAGGTCAGTTGCACCTCCTTTGCCATCGTGTGCGGTGATGATAATGTTATAAGTGGTGTTGGGCTTTAGTTTGGAGAACGTATAATGTGTGGCTTCCACGCCTCTGACATCAATATTATCACCTTTGATGGAATACGTAACATAATCGCCATCGGGATCAACGGCTTTCGTCCAGGCAATTGTTGCCACGTTGGGAGTAACATTGGTTACCCTAATGGCAAAGGCATTGGGCGGTCGGTTACTATTGTCTGTTGATTTGGAACTGCAGGCAGTAAGTAAGCAGGCAGTGAGGAATACTATTTTATTCATAATAAATACTGTTTTTTATGCGTGCCAAAGGTATGAAAAAATATGGGAAACAGAGCATTTGTGCTAAAGCTAAATGTTTCGCACTCCCTACATCAGGCAACTTAAACGGGAAAAAACCTTTGCTTTATTCTGTTAAAGCAAAGGTTTTTTATATGTAGGTATCAATTAAAATGCTTTAATTCGGTACATCATTCCGATGCTGAATCGGTTGGAATGTGTGTTAAACGAATCCCTTGCATAGCTGTACTTACGACCCACATAGGTTGCAAAGAAACGCAAATCTTGGTCTTTGAAAGGCATATATTCAACCCCAAAGAAGTAACCAAAGGAGTTACGCTTACTATCCATAAAACCAGCAGGAATATCCTTACCTACACGGGCTGTCTCGTACATAAATTTGCCAAATACATTCCAGTTTTCGTGTGGCTGATACTCGGCTTTGGTTACAAAGGAATTATAGGTGGTTCCTTTTAAAGCCCCTGTGTGTTTGATACCAATAGCATCTGTATAGATTCCAGCGTATCCGAATCTGTCGAGACCTTGATTAGCCAACATATAATCAAAAAACATCTGGAACTTAGGCAAGTTTAACATAGTACCAAGCATCACTTTGGAGCTACTGTGGTTATTAGCTTCCTGCTCGTACCCTACACCCCAACGCGTTTGTATAAGTCCGTCCCACATTGAGCCATTCCAATTGAAGATATATGCAAGCGGTGCATTAGTTGCTTTTATATCCTTGTTATCAGGGTAAAGGTCATCAAATCTATTTGTTCGGCTGTTTGTTATCTGAAAGTTCAATTCGTGGTTTTCATCAGGGGTATAGGTAAGCATTCCACCCACCATAAAATTATCCATATGCTCTACATAGTCAGAGTATTCATAGATATTCATCGGGTTGAGGTCAAACTCATATCCACCCCACGCCTGACACATTTTCCCAGCGGTAACCGTCCACTTTTCGTTCAAACGGAAACCTGCATACATCATATCGGTAGCACGGGCAAGGTTATCAAGAGAAGCCCCTCCGCTCGAACGATTTAGACGATGACGAAGACGATAGAATATACGCTCGTTAATGTTCCCTCTGAACTCCAACCGAAGTTGTCTCGCCATAAAACCAAAGTGCGTATCTGTATCTTTTACAGTCGTAGCATCAAAACTCGACTGAAAATTCAGATACACGTTGAACCTATCGGACTTCATTTTCAGCTCATCAATTTGCTCCTGAAAGCCCTGTTGTGCAAATACAACGCTTCCTGCCAAGAAAGCCATTGCTGTGTATATGTTTTTCATAATTAGTAGAATTAAATATAATAATGGTTTAGTATTTCATTACAATTGTAAAACTGCTGTGCTTTTGTTTTTTATCGTCAGTATGTTTTGCATTGTAAAGATAGGTTTGTTTGCTTAAACGTGCTTATACAATCTTCATAAAAAGGATTATAGATAATCTCCCACTCGGGTGAGTGTGCTACCATTGCTCGGGTGAGTGTTGCTATCGCACTCGTTTGAGTGGGAGTATCTTGCTTTAACTAACAGTTATAGTCCCTTCAAAGACAGTCTTTCTTGGTTCTTTCAGCAGAGATTTCCCTTGACTGAATTGAGTAACAATACTCAGTTCGTACGACCCTGATTCCAAATCAGGTGGGATAAGAATCAAAAGTCGTGAAGGTTCATTCAGTACAATGTCTTCCTCAGGGAGTTTTGTCTCTCGGCTTGTGTCGATATTTCGTAGGTAAATTCCGTTAGTGGGTGAACTTCCTGCAATTTTGAGATAAGCTCCTTTGATTTCTACATTTTTCCCTTTCGTGATAGAACCATCAGTCTTCTTTGTAGCACTATCAGTGATGCTTAATATGGTCATCGGGTCGGCCTGTACACCAAGTATTTCTACTAAGGTTTGTGTTACTTCCTTGCGTAGTTCAGCACCTTGTGTAATGCTTATCTGTACGTTGTGTATTTCTGGATTCCACGTTTTGTCGCGGAACACGCCTCGTATGGTGGGGCGCATATACACCAATCCAGTATTCACATTGTAGCCTTCCAATACCATTTCCGCTACTTTACGATTAAATCGGCTGATAATGTCCTGAGCCGTTTCTGTACGTATCTCCATACCTTCTTCTTTAAGGCGTTGGATAATGTCCTGAGTCGAAATGCTCCCAACGGTAACAGGTACCGCTATAAAGTCAGTCGTGTCGCCCTTTGTCAAAAGATTGGGTTTAAGCCACGCTTTCATCTTGCTCATATGAATTGAATTTTAAAGTTACGATGTTAATTCTATGATGTGTGTATGTCTTTGTAATACTTCTTTCTATGTTGGTTTCTTACCTCAGAAAACATTTTTATACCATATATATTATATAGGTGTAGTATTTCTCCGTATAGAAAGTATATTTTTTAGGCATACATTACTATCATTCTGATAACAAGGATAAATCATTGTTTTAGTACTCGTTGAAGTACTGTTGTATTTGTTTCCAGTCTTTCGTTTTAGTAAGTGCGAGCATCAGCAATACGCGTGCTTTTTGCGGATTGAGGTTCTGTGCTGCTACGAAATGATGCTTAGCATCGTCCACTTCTGCATCAAGAGTGGTTCCTCCAAACGGTACACGAGAAGACCTAACCACTTGAATACCTTTTTGCTGAGCTTTTACAGCTAAATCAAACAACGTGTGGTAGAAGTTTCCATTCCCCACTCCTGCATATACGATACCGTCAAACTTCGCATCGATGAAGGCTTTCATAGGTAATTCGGACATATTGGCATATCCGTACACGATGCCTACTTTTGGTAATGATTTGAGGTTGTCCACGTTGAACACGGATTGCGTGGTATGCTTGCTCTGAGGTGTTGCCCCGAAGAAGGGTTTTCCGTTGTGCAAGTAAGCCAACTTACCATAGTTTGCTCCTTGGAAGGTTTCTACTGCGGTAGTACTGGTTTTAACCACGTCTTTTGCCCCCAGTACAATGTCATTCATACATACCATAACGCCTCTGCCGGAAGCACTTGGGCTTGCTGCTACTGCTACGGCATTGTATAGATTGGCAGGACCATCAGCACTCATACCCGTAGCTGGACGCATTGCCCCTACCATCACCACAGGCTTGTTGCTGTGAACGGTAAGGTTTAGGAAGTACGCCGTCTCTTCCATTGTATCAGTACCGTGTGTGATAACGACCCCATCATAACCTTCCTTATTAAGGAGTTCATTGATGCGTTTTGCCAATTTTAGCCATACGTCATCGTTCATATCTTGCGACCCGATTTTAACGAGTTGCTCTCCGCTCACCTCTGCAAGGTTCTTTACCTCAGGAACGGCTTGCAACAATTGGTAAATACCGAGCTCACCCGCCTTGTAACTACTCTCGGTAGATGATTTGCTCACTCCGGCAATGGTACCTCCCGTTGCAATAATACGTATCTTCGGTTTCTGCCCGAAGACTGCCACAGACATCATTAAGCATAATGCAAGGGCAATTTTCCTTAAAGTTTTTTGCATATACTAATTATTTTAAATGTATTTCGATAGATATTGTGTTAGGCATTTAGTTTGGTGTTATCCCATTGTCAGTACAATAACATATCCTACGGCAAGGGCAACAATAGTAGCTACAAAGCCTGGTATTTGGAATGAATGATTTAGCACATACTTGCCAATGCGGGTGGTTCCCGTACGGTCAAAGTTTATCGCTGCCACTACCGTTGGATAGTTGGGAATGAAAAAATATCCATTTACAGCAGGGAACATTGCTACCATTGTCATTGGCGGAATTCCTAATGCTATTCCCAGCGGATATAACGTCCGTACGGTAGCTGCTTGGCTAAATAACAAAATGGACATTACAAACAAGGCCAATGAGAACAAGAACGGATATTCGGTTACAATATGTTCAATACTTGATTTAAAGAACTCTAAGTTGCCTTGAAAGAAGGTGTCGCCCATCCAAGCAATCCCAAATATAGCGATAACGGCTTGCATTCCCGCTAAGAAAACGCTTCCTTTCACGGCTTTTGTAACATCGGCTTTTGCAATGATAAAGATAAGCCCAGCCACCGTCATCATCACAATTTCTATAATCTCAGGCATTCCCAATCGGCTTCCGTCAGCAAATGCAGGTCGTAATGAAGCAACTGAACCGAATAGCACGATGGAGAGTACCCCGAGTAGGAATATCCATACTGCTGTTTTGGCTTTGCGTTGTTGTTGTGGGTCGAGTGTCTTTTTCTTGTCTTGTGAATTGCCAAGCATTCCTTCTGCCAGCCTGCGTTGATATTCAGGGTCTTTTTCAAGAGGTACTCCTACAAAATTGACAACGAAAGCCCCCACGATAACCCCTATCAGTGTTGCTGGGATACACACCATTAATATATCACTGAGTTCCACGCCGTGCGTACCGAGCAGGTCTTTGCTCAGTAGTGCCGCAGTTGCCGCCGAAATGGGGCTTGCTGTGATGGCTTGCTGGGAGGCTATCACCGAAATACTCATAGGACGTTCTGGGCGTACTTTGCTTTCAGTAGCAATTTCGGCAATAATAGGCAGAAGTGAATATGCCACGTGTCCTGTACCAGAAAAGAAGGTAAAGAAGTAACACACCACAGGGGCGAGAAAAGTAACCATAGATGGATTCTTACGTAAGATTTTCTCTGCCACTTGTACCAGATAGTCCAACCCGCCCGCCGATTGCAATGCCGATGCCGCAGTGATTACGGCTACAATCATAAGCATAACGTCAATAGGAGCACTGCCTGGTTTCAGCCCGAATACGAAAACCAAAACGGCTAACCCCATCATACCGAAGATACCCAGCCCAATGCCTCCTACACGAGCACCAATGAAGATAGCAGTCAGTACCACGAAGAGTTCGATGTAAATTAACAATTCCATAAATCCTGTTGTTTTGTGTGCTAAGATAATGAATATTTCTCAAATAAAAAACATATTTTTATGAAAAAAATAAAAAATATCACTTCCGTAGATGATAGTGACTTGGAAATGTGTATGGAGGTAAAAAATAAATCAGGAATCGGCTTGATTGCTCGGATTCCTGATTTTGTATTGCTTAGTTTTCGTCGTCCCAGTATTTGATGAATTCTTTGATGAGTTTTGCGGGGTTTGCTTTTTTCGTCCATCGTATGGGCTCGTCATAGTATTCCAGTTTGTGTATGATAATGGGTATGTCGTTCCCGAAGGTTTTGTCTATTACTTTTTCTTCAAAGAGCTTCTTGGCGATGGCGATAATCTCACTGATGAACTCTTTTTGAAATTTCTCACCTTTCTTTAAGATTTTCTCGTAAAGTGCTTCGTCCTCCTCCATAGCTTTTTCGTTTTCTTCTTCGGTGTAGAAATAAGGAGATGCTGCAAACCAATTGCTTAAAAGAGAGTCATTTTCACCCCCGACAGTTTCGATTTCATTTTGAAGCCAGTAGGCGAAGTTCCATTTTGCTTCTTCCTTAGTGTCGGCGTTGTATGCCTCTTCCTTAAAGTTGGAAAGTGTGTTATAACCCAGCGTGATTTTTGGATAACGCTGGTCGTCGTCATCACAGTAAAACCAGAAGGACAGGGCGTATACATCTTTTATATCTTCTTCGTTGGCAATATTCTCAATGGCGGTCTTTAACTTGTCATAACTTGTTTTTACAAAAATGTCTTTTTTGTTCTCCATTCTATTTGTACTTTGTCATTTGATAATTGATTGATAATAGGTTAATTCGTGTTTCAAATTTTCGGCAAAAAGAAACCAGACATTTCTGAAATTACAAAATATCTGGTTTTCCCAACAAAAAACAATATCACGATTGTTATTTCTCTCTTTTTCTTCTTTTGTGTTCTTGCATTAGTAGGGAAAGTTCGCGTCCCATTTGCCCTGCTACTGAGGTGTTTTCCTGAGCCCTACGAATCAGGTAAGGCATTACTTCACGCACGGGACCAAAAGGGAGATATTTTGCCACGTTATGCCCCAGCTTTGCGGCATTAAAGCTGATATGGTCACTCATTCCGTAGAGTTGAGCAAGCCATACACGCTTGTCGTTGTGTTTTAGTCCTTTTTTGTCCATCAAGTCCATTACTAAGGCTGAACTTTTCTCGTTGTGCGTTCCGGCAAAGAGTGAAATGCGGTCAGTATGGTCAAGAATGTAGGTAATGGCGGCGTTGTAATTATCATCGGTGGCTTGTTTTGAAGCACAGATAGGAGAGGGATAGCCTTTCTCGGCAGCTCTTTCGTTTTCTTTCTCCATATACGCTCCCCGAACGACTTTTACACCTATGTGGAATCCGTTGGCTATGGCACGCTGGTGAAGACCTTTTAAGTAATCCAATCGGTCGTGGCGATACATTTGTAATGTGTTGTAAACGATGGCTTCTTCCTTGTTGTACTTCTGCATCATTTGTTCGATTAAATCATCGGCGGCGGTTTGCATCCAGCTTTCTTCGGCATCAATCATAATAGGGAGTTTGTAAGTAGCTGCTTTTGCACAGGCTTGGTCAAAGCGTTCCACGATGCGTTCCCACGCTTTTTGTTCTTCTTCGGTAAGAGGCTGTTTTTCCGATATTTTCTGGTATATTGAGATTTTTCCGAATCCTGTGGGCTTGAAAACAGCAAATGGAGTTCCTGTATCTCGGTTTTGATGTACGAAATCAATGATTTCCATTGTTTTGTTAAAGGTGGCTTCAAATGAGGTCTCGTCTTCTTTTCCCTCTACGGAATAATCTAAAACGGAACTTACGCCCTTTTCGTGCATCTTTCTAATAACAGGCTTGCAATCCTCTTCGGAGATACCTCCGCAGAATTGATTGAAAACGGTTTTTCGGATAAGCCACTCTACGGGCAGATGCATTTTCAGGGAAAAGTTCGTCAGAGCCGTACCGATGCCAATCAGTGTATTATTCCCGATAAAACGGAAAAGCCAGTAAGCTCTTCCCAATTCAAAATTGTCTTTTAGTGCGAATGCGGTTTTTGTATCGCCAAATCGTGTAGCCATTGAAAATTTTTTTAATGCGTTAAAATTCAGTATTTTTTATAGTGAAAACAAAAAACGAAAACAAATCCGATAATGTTCGATTGGTTTTCAGCATCGCAAATATATGTAATTTTTTGTCTGTATCTCATTTTTTCTGATTATTTTTACCCGAATTTTGTTTTTGAAAGAATATTCAAAAAAGATTGAAACCAAACACACAGAATATCAGAGCAAATGAAAAATATAGAATCAGTATATTTCAATGAACTCGGATTTTCATCTTTGAATGAATTGTTACGGGAGAAGAAGTATTCAAAGGTATTTATATTGACAGACGAAAACACAAATCGGTGTTGCTCGCCTTTGTTTTTGCCAGAATTGGCAATGGAAATACCTATTGAAGTCATTGAAATTGAGGCAGGAGAAGAGTTTAAAAACATAGAAACTTGTACGCAAGTGTGGTACGCTTTATCGGAATTGGGTGCAGACCGTAAGAGTTTGATAATCAATCTTGGAGGTGGAGTTGTAACTGATTTGGGTGGGTTTGTAGCTTCAACCTATATGCGAGGGGTTGATTTTGTGAATGTTCCGACAACCCTTTTGGCAATGGTTGATGCCTCTGTTGGAGGGAAAACGGGGGTGGATTTGGGAGCTTTGAAAAACCAAATAGGACTGATTAACAATCCTTTATTGGTAATTATTGATAGTCGTTTTTTGGCTACGCTTCCTGCCGAACAATTACGCAGCGGAATGGCTGAAATGTTCAAACACGGACTTATTCAATCTGAAAGTTATTGGTGTAAAATGCTTAATTTGAGTAGTTTGACCTTAGATGATTTGGACGATTTGATTTATGAATCTGTGCTTATCAAAAATCGTGTGGTAAAACAAGACCCTACGGAAAAAGGAATGCGAAAAACATTGAATTTTGGGCATACTTTGGGACACGCCATTGAATCGTATTGCTTGCAAAATACTGGTATACAGACATTATTACACGGGGAGGCTATTGCTATCGGAATGATTCTGGCAACATTTCTTTCAGTTGAAAAATTAAATTTTCCGAAAGAGAAATGTGTTGAAATTAAGGAGGTTTTAGGTCAGTACTTTGAAAAACAGTATTTTACTGAAAACGAAATTGAAGAAATCATTAATTTGATGAAGTTTGACAAGAAAAACTCACACGGAAATATTAATTTTGTTCTTTTGGAGGATATTGCCAAACCAAAATTGGATTGTTTGATAGAAAATGAATTGATTTATAAGGCTTTCAATTATTATATGAGATGATAGGAATTATAAGAAAATTATATATTTTATTTTTTATTTTGGGTTTTGGAGTAATGCCCGCACAAACATATTGGAAACGCACAGGATTGACAGAAAAGAAAGAGCAAAAGCCAGGATATCAGTATTATACGTTAGATAAAAAAGCTTTTGATAAGGCTTTAAATGTTACAAAAAGTTTGGCAAGCAAAAAAGAAGTTTTAATTCAAATCCCTGATAGTGATGGAGGTATTGAGAATTACCGCATTGAGCAAACTCAAGTACTTTCGGAAGATTTGTCAAAGAAATATGCGGATATAAAAACGTATGTGGGATTTTCAACCAAAAATCCTTCAAAAACAATTCGTTTTACGTGGTCGCCATTTGGTTTAAATGCGATTATGGGAGAAAATTTTGAACTTTCTTTCATAGAATCAACTGATGATGAGGGAGTTGAATATAAAGTTTACCAACGAAAATCTTCAGAACATCAGCATTTTGAGTGTAAAACTTTTGAAGAACTAAAAATACAACAAAGTAATAAAACCCGAAAAGTTACTTATCAAACTGATAATCAGGTAAGAACTTTCAGAATTGCGATTGCAACGACGTATCAGTACACTCAGTATTTCGGAGGAAAAGACAGAGCTTTTGCTCAAGTTGTTAGCACAATAAATCGGGTAAATCAAGTTTACGGAGCACAATTATCAATTCAATTTCAGATAGTTTCGGATAAATCTACATTGTTTGGCGATGCCACAGAAGACCCTTTCAAAAATGTTAATTACGATAATTGGTACAATTCGGAATCAAGCGTATTGCAAAAAACGTTAGATGCAAAGGTAGGTTCGGCGAATTATGACCTTGGGCATTTGTTCCATAATAAAAACTTAGGAGGAAATGCAGGTTGCATAGGTTGCGTGTGTGAGGCAGGACGGAAAGCAACAGCCTTTTCTTCGGTTCGTTTCAGGAGAAATATGGATATGGATTTTTTTGACGTGGATATATTGGCTCACGAAATAGGACACCAATTGGGAGCGTATCACACTTTTTCCTATGAATATGAAAACACAAGCTCTCAGGTGGAACCCGGAAGTGGTTCAACTATAATGGGATATGCGGGAGTTATTGATAATCAGAATGTACAGAAAAAGACAGATGCGTATTTTCACCACAGAAGTATATATGATATTATGCAGTCGGTTAAAGGAAAGAGATGTGCAAAGGTTCTTCCTTCTTCAAATAATCCGCCTGACATAAACGATTTGAGAAGTTACACGATTCCGCACGGAACGGCTTATTTATTGGAAGGTTCGGCTACGGATGCTGACGGAGATAAATTGCTATACGCTTGGGAACAATCGGATAGTAGGGCGAGTGGAGATTATGTATTTTCACCCACTTTAAAAAGCGGAGCTACGGCACGTTCGCTTCCTCCTTCCGATTCACCAAAGCGTTATATTCCCAGATTAAGCCGTATTGTTGCAGGAAAACTTACGCAGACCGACCCGCCCATCGGCTCGGAATGGGAAACGGTTCTGAATGTTGGAAGAACGCTCAATTGGTCGCTTATGGTTTTGGACAGAAAGCCGGCAACAAATGCAATGGGAAGCACTGTTTATAAAACAATTCAGGTAGTTGTAGATGCTTCGGCAGGACCTTTTCGGGTAACTTCACATACTGAAAATTCAAGTTGGTTTGCAGGGCAAAATCAAACAATTACTTGGGACGTAGCCAACACCAATGCAGGAAATATAAACTCAAAAAAGGTAACTATCTTACTTTCAACCGACGGAGGAGTCACTTTTCCGCATACATTGGCAAAGGGAATCGACAATAATGGAAAGGCGAGAGTTTCCGTTCCGCAGTCGCTTCGAACCACTCAAGGAAGATATATGGTTAAGGCTGAAGACAATATATTTTTAGCCGTAAATGCGGGTATAATCACAATTAAAGAAGATGAAGATACCGATGGCGATGGCGTTCCGTCAAGCAAGGATAACTGTCCTGAAATTCCAAATCCTGACCAACTTGATTTGGACAACGATGGAATCGGCGATGTGTGTGATGACGATTGGGACGGAGACGATGTGCCTAACAATCAGGATAATTGCCCTAAGCAAGAAAATAAAGAACAAACCGATTTGGACAAAGACGGAGTGGGTGATGCTTGCGATGATGATATGGACGGCGATGGTCTTTTAAATGAAAAAGATAATTGCCCGATGGTTTATAATCCTAATCAGGAAGATTTGGACGGTGATGGAATAGGAGATGCCTGTGATAGTGATATCGATGGTGATGGAATTGCGAATTCTAACGATAAATCATTTGATTATGTATTGATTTCCAATGCTTTTAGTCCGAATGATGACGGGGTTAATGATTACTTTTCAATTGTGCGAGCCGAAAATTATCCGGCAAATATGCTTCGGGTGTTCAATCATTTAGGGCAATTGGTTTACGAGATGAAAGGATATAAAAATCAGTGGAATGGAACGAGCACCAACGGTAATAAAGTTCCGCAAGGTTCTTACTACTATATTTTTACGTTAGACAATACGGAAATTTACAAACGACAAGGATGGATATTTATCAATTATTAGAGATGAAAAAATATATCTGCAATATCATATTTATAGGGCTGAGTGTTTTGGTTTCGAATCAGTTAAAGGCACAAGAACCAAGCTATATATTTTACAATCAGCATAAGAATTTAGTAAATCCGGCTGCGGTGGGAACAGAAAAAGGACACACGATTTCTGTGGATATTCGCAATCAGTGGCAGGGAGTTGTTGACGCTCCTCAAACGCAAACCTTCTTCACCACGCACAAAATTAATGACCGTATAGGTTTAGGATTTTCCATAGCAAATAATAAAGTTTTCATACAAAAACAGGCAGGAATTTATGCCGATTTTTCGTACTCTTTGCAGATAAGCGACAGCACAAAAATTTATGCAGGATTGAAATTCGGTGGAGATTTTTTCAACATAGACGGAAGCCGCATTCACACTTACACAACCCCACATAACACGCGTTACGACCCTTATTTACAGACGATTTCAGGGAAATTTCAAGTGAATATGGGAACCGGTTTTTTCTATGAGCATCCCAAGTTTTATTTTGGAGTTTCTATTCCTAATTTATTGGCTTCCAAGGAAGTTAAATTGAAGGACGACGTGGTAACTTCAGTGGCTGAGAGACTTCATTTTTATGCCTTAGGAGGATATTATTGGAATATTTCAAACGAACTTACCTTAAAACCGGTGATGCAAGCACGCTTTGCAAAAGATATAAGCCCGTCGTTTAACTTTACTTTGGCAGGCGTGTACCTGAAAAACAGCGAAGTAGGATTAACATACCGCACTGATAGTGCTTTGGGAGGTTACGTATTGTTCTTCATTCCGAAGTACTTCGTAGGTGTGGGCTATGGTTATGAGGGAGTTACAAAATCACAACTGAATTTGTACGCACGCAACTCGCACGAATTTTTGGTTCAATTCAAGTGGTAAAAATCACTGTAACGAAGCCTCAGAAAAGCAGTTATAGTTCCCGAATAATTTTATGCGGAAGCACAGAAATTTTCTGACGGGAGAAAAATAATTTCTTCCCGTGAGAAAATAAATTTCCTGACGTCAAGAAATTTTCGGCTTGACGTCAGTTTTTTTATAATGTGTTCGGGAGAAGAAAATTTTTGCTACTGAACTTCCGCAGAAGGTCGCTTTTTGCTTTGAAGATTATCTGTCGAGAAGAACAACTTTCATCTTCACATCGCGTTTAGGCCACTCGCTCTTTTCGTTGGTTTCCACCTGATTGATTTTATCAACAACCTCCATTCCTGCAATAACCTTCCCGAAAGCGGTGTAATTCCCGTCCAGATGATAAGCACCGGGGCTTTGTACCACGATAAAAAACTCATAAGGCGAAGCAAACTGATGCGGGTTATCAATGTCGCTGCTTGGCATCGAAACAATTCCGCGGTGATGTTTAAATCCCTTTTTGGTGTCGGGAGGAAGTAAATAATAGCCTATCTTTTGGCGTTTTTTACGAATATCCCAGCCATCAGAATTTCCTCCTTGAATTACAAAATCTTTTACAACTCGGTGAAAAACTGAGCCGTCAAAATATTGTTGCTTTGTTAGAAAAATGAAATTTGCCCGATGATACGGAGTTTCGTTAAATAGTTCAATATCAATATTTCCGTAGTCAGTAATGATACGAACGTACCGCTCTTTATTTTCTTTTTCATAATTAAACAAAAAAGGAATAACGCTTTGTGTGTTCAGAGTTTCAATGGGCTTTTCTTTTTTTTCTTCCTTTTCAGATATTTTTTCTTGGCTTTCGGCTGATTGAGTAACGCTTTTCTTCTTCTCAGATTTTGGAGAATTTTCGCCACAACCAACGACAAGAGAAGCGAGGAATAACGGGAGGAAATATTTAAACTTCATTGATAAAATTCTTTAAAATGCTGATAGTTTCCGATTTATTTTCGATGTATGACATATGTCCTCCTTCAAGCAGAGAATAAGTCGCCCCGATTTCGTTTGCCAAAGTAACCAATTCCTCATAAGGAATTAACGCATCTTTTTTCCCGATGATGAAGTGCTTCGGAGCAGGTAACGACTTTAAAATGAGCGTTCTGTTGGGTCTTTCTTTCATTCCTAAAGAAGCTGCTTTGATGCCTTCATTAGGAGTTTTTGAAGCAACATTGATGATTTCTTCTATTTTTACTTTCATCAATTGTTTGTTTTCTTCACTAAATAAATTAGTCACAGAACTACGAATGAAAAAAGTTTTGTCGTTATCAACCACAGTCACAACTCGCTCTCGATTAGCTTTTTTCTCGTCAGAATCGGGTAGGGGAGTTGAGTTCATCAGTACGATTCCCTTTACTTTCTGCGGATACTTTTCTGCAAAAGCCAAACTTACGTAACCACCCATCGAGTGCCCAACCAAGATGCATTCTTCTATTTTTTCGGTTTCCAGAATAGAAAAGACTTGCTCCGCCATCATTTCCATCGTATGAACTTTGGAAGTTGCGGGTGTTTTTCCGTGTCCGAGAAGGTCAGGAACGATAAGGTGAAAATCCTTCTCAAGTACTTCAATAAGTTCGTTCCATACTTCGCAACTCTCTAAAAATCCGTGTAATAGAATTAATGTTTTGCCTTTTCCTGCTTTTTTATAAAAAGAATTGTATTCCATCAGAAATAAAATTTTAGTTAAAAAGAATTGCCACAAAGATAGAATATTATTTCTGAAAAATCTAAAAAAAATAGGCTACCCGGAAAGCGGATAGCCTAAATTGTTATAGGTTAGTAGATAGAATTTGTCAGAATAATTTTGCTGATAAGGTGAACAATAAATTACTTCTTGTGGATGAAATTTTTGCCGGAGTGGTCAAAACGGCTTCATACATTTGGAACATATTATCCTGTTTTGCAATATCGTATGAAACGTCCAAACGAACGCCACCAAAAGAATAACCCGCACCGAAAGAGTATCCGTTAAGGTCTCCTACGTACTTGGAATTTCCTTTGTAAGGACTTTGCTCATAACGCATACCTGCACGCAAACTTAACGCTTTTATACGATACTCTCCACCTACACGTATTGATGAAGTGCCGTTCAAAGTATTCTGAATAATGGTATTTTCACCTTTCAAATTGTTGCTGGTAAAATAGATATTTTCGTAATTCTTATAGATATAATCAAAACTGATTAGCCCTTTTTTACTGAAAACGTAAGCAACACTTCCCACCCAAGAACTTGGCGTACGGAATTTATAATCTCGCTCGAACCAAATTTCATCACCGTATTGGTTTAGCAAATCGACGTCTTTATCCTCATTTTGATTTGCTTGTTTATTAAAAATTGTGGAATACAACACTTCTCGTGATTGTTCTTCAAGTTTGTACCAAGTAGGAGACTGGTAACTTAATCCTAAACGAATCTGATTACCAACTTTCGCGATACCTCCTAACTGAAAAGAAAAGCCGTTTCCGGTAGTATTCACTCTCACTTGATGATTAGCATATCTTACTAATGAAGTACTTTCAAAATTGTCATCACGCAAGCTATACAAAGAGCTGGAATTAATCGGATGTGAGTTAAGGTTTACACCCAAATAAATATTATTTCCGAATTGTGATGCAAAATTGAAGTTGTACTTATTGATTTGCCCATTATGAATCACTTCGTATTTTTGTCGCCTTAAAGTTCTGTCAGCATTTGCTATGTAGTTTGTTTCAGAAGCATTGGGCGACTCAGGTACCACTAATTCGGTTTTTATTCCCAAATAAGCACTTCTTGCATTCCAGTCGTTTAATCCTAAGTAAAACTCTCCAATTGCATTTTGGTTAACGATAGGAAGATTTCCGTCGGCAAACGTGGACAGAGGAAAGCCACTTCCGTTAACATTTCCATTTTGTGCAAAGTGGCGGAAATAATCATCAATACCGATGTTGTTATCTCCGAAATAAGTAAATCCTGAATTACTTAGATTTTTGGTCTGTTGAAAGTTAAATCCAAAACTAATTTTTTTCCAATTTTCCGAAACATTAGGTACAACGAAAGCAATTCCAAATTGATTCAAATCAAAATCGGAATCTTTGTTGATTGTTTCTTGATTTAGGAAGGAAACATTTTTCTTGTGGTTGTCATCTCTTATAGAGAAGGAAAATTCCGTACCTGAAAAAATGGCACTTCCTGCAGGATTTATATTTATTGCGGACATATCACCTCCCAAAGCTCCAAAAGCACCGCTCATTCCTTTGAAGCGAGCACTACCGTTTAAGTCTTCGGTTGAATAACGCAAAGCATCGGTGTAATTCTGTGCTTGAATACCTGTTGTGAACAAAGTACCCAAAACTAATGAGTATATTAACTTATTCATATTTCTTTCTTATTGATATGTTTTTAATATCTGCGTAAATATCGTTTGATATTATCTTCGGTTAGAGCTTCGATGGCTTCCTCCACTTCCGGAGCTTCCTGAATTTCTGCTGCCTGAATTATCGTGTCCTCTTGAAGAATTACTTTCATAACTTCTTGAAGAGTTGTTATAATTTCGGTTTTCATAACCTCGTGTAGGCAAGTCATTTCTTGAGTTATTATAGTTATTGTTATTGCGATTACTATAATTTCCGGAACGATTTTCATATCTTCCCGAAGGAGCTGTTTCACGATTGTAATGCCCTCGTGCGTTTCTTGAATTTTCGTAGTTATAATAACGATTTGCATCACCTCTTCGTGAATTATCTCTTACTATTGCACGTCCTCTTCTGTCATAATAATTGTTGTTGTACCCACGATTATACGAATTATTAGGAGAATAGTAATAATCTCTGGAATAATATCTTCCACCATAGTAGTGAGGATAATAGCCGTATCCGTAATGAGGATAATAACCTCTGCCATAATATCCATATCCGTAGCGGTCATACCAATTCCAATAAGGATTGTAGTAACCTCCCCAACCTATTGAAAATCCCCAATTTAAGCGATTTCTGTAATGAGGATAATACGAACCATATCCGTAATAATTGTCATAAGGATACCAAGCTCCGTAACCCCAATATGAATTATATCCACCATAATATGGATAATTCCAATGGTTATCATATACATTTACAGTTACCTGAGTAGGATTGCTTCCCCATCCGGCATAAGCTTTTCTTTCCGGATTAGTGTAAAAATCAGAAGTATAGGCATCTACATCGGTAAAGTGTGTGAAACTTTCTTCGGTGTTGCCGTATTGTTCTGCTTTTTCTCTGAAATAATCCCTATATTTATTTCGCGGAGCAGGAACATTTCTTGAAGGGTAACTATCGTAATGCTCAACCACAGTCACTCTCTCAGGAGGAACTTCGCCGTAAATTCCGTCGCTGTAATAAGCATAGTACGACCCACAGGAGGCAAGTAAGGCAGGTAATGCGAATATACCTAAAAATTTTGCCACATTTCTTTTGAGTTTGTTATTCGTTTTCATAGCTAAATAATTTTTAATTCTAAAAATTTAATTAATTCTTCAAACATCTTCTCAATACTTTGGAGTGATGTAATGTTAGGAAGATTTTTTTCATTGTGAATCTTCATATTTTAAAGCACAATATTTGTGCCAAACAATGTTTATCAGCTTATATTTCAAATTAAAAATTCATTTTTTTTAGATAATAATTTTTTATGAGCGAAAATTTGTTGAAGTCTATCTCATTACGCAGATCAAACAAAACAGAAAAAAAAGTTGTTTATTGTTCTTATGTTTTTGATTATTAATATATTATTTTGTTTTTGAAAAATGTTTGTCTGATGAAATAGTTTACCGAGTTTGGAATTATTCATTTTTGAAAAGGAAAACAACTTTTATAACTTTCAAATTTCCGAAGAAGACCTTATCTTTGCAACCTATTTATTTTTCTAAAAAATGTCAAAAAGATATACCATTACGGCAGCTTTGCCTTATACCAACGGACCTATACACATCGGTCACTTAGCGGGAGTTTATGTGCCTTCGGATATTTATGCTCGTTATCAGCGATTGAAAAACAACGATGTAGCTTTTATTTGCGGAAGTGACGAACACGGTGTTGCTATTTCTATCAAAGCTAAAAAAGAAGGAGTTACGCCACAGGAAATCATCGATAAATATCACAACATCATCAAAAAATCCTTTGAAGATTTTGGAATTTCGTTTGATAATTATTCACGAACTTCGCTTCCTATTCATCATAAAACGGCTTCCGATTTTTTCAGAAAATTGTACGAACAAGGCGATTTTATTGAAGAAGTTTCCGAGCAATTGTATGACGAACAAGCTCAGCAATTTTTGGCAGATCGTTTCGTTACCGGAACTTGCCCTAAGTGCTCAAATACAGAGGCTTACGGAGACCAATGCGAAAAATGCGGAACGTCATTGAATGCCACCGACTTAATAAACCCAAAATCAACCATTACGGGAACCAAACCCACACTTAAAGAAACCAAACATTGGTTTTTACCTTTGAACCGTTATCAAAAATTTATTGAAGAATGGATTTTAGAAGGACATAAAAAAGATTGGAAACCAAATGTTTATGGTCAAGTAAAATCGTGGCTTGATGATGAACTTAAGCCTCGTGCCGTTACGCGTGATTTGGATTGGGGAATTCCTGTTCCAGTTGAAGGTGCTGACGGAAAGGTGCTTTACGTTTGGTTTGATGCTCCCATCGGATATATTTCATCAACAATTGAATGGGCTGAGCGTGAGGGCAAAGATTGGGAGCCTTATTGGAAAGATAAAGATACAAAATTGGTTCACTTTATCGGTAAGGATAACATTGTGTTTCACTGCATTATATTTCCGTCGATGCTTAAAGCCGAAGGAAGTTACATTTTACCCGATAACGTTCCCGCCAATGAATTTTTGAACTTGGAGGGAGATAAATTATCTACATCCAAAAATTGGGCGGTTTGGTTACACGAATATTTGCAAGATTTTCCTAATCAGCAAGATGTGTTGCGATATGTTTTGACAGCCAATGCTCCTGAAACCAAAGATAATGACTTCACTTGGAAAGATTTTCAAGCTCGAAATAATAATGAATTGGTAGCCATTTTTGGAAATTTTATCAATCGGGTTACGGTTTTGACTCATAAATATTACAACGGAATCACTCCTGAACCTAACGAATTTACTGAAACAGATTTGCAAACATTGGCTTTGATGAAAGCTTTTCCTGAGCTGATTTCCAATTCAATAGAACGTTACCGATTCCGTGAAGCTTCACAAGAATTGATGAATTTGGCTCGCCTCGGGAACAAATATTTGGCTGATGAGGAACCTTGGAAGCTCATCAAAGAAAATCCTGAACGCGTAAAAACACAAATGTATGTGGCTTTGCAAATTGCGGGAGCGTTAGCAATACTTAGTGAACCTTTATTGCCTTTTACTTCCGAAAAATTGAAGAAAATGCTTCAATTTGATGATTTAAAAGCAAAAATACAGTGGAATGATGTAGAAAAATGCGATAAAATTCTTCCAAGTGGTCACGTTATCGGAAAATCAGAGCTTCTTTTCCAAAAAATAGAAGATGAAGCCATCGAAAAACAACTTATAAGATTGGAAAATACTAAAATTGAAAACAAAAAAGAAGAAAAAATGTCAGTAGAAACTCAAAAAGAGTTGATTTCGTATGACGATTTTATGAAAATGGATATTCGTATCGGTACAATTCTGGAAGCTGAAAAAATGCCAAAAGCAGATAAATTACTTGTTTTGAAGGTAGATACAGGAATCGATGTACGAACCATAGTTTCAGGAATTGCAGAAAGTTTCAATCCGCAAGATATTGTAGGAAAGCAAGTTACTGTTTTAGCAAATCTTGCTCCGCGAAAATTGAGAGGAGTTGAAAGTCACGGAATGATTCTGATGACTGAAAATTCAGAAGGGAAATTTGTCTTCTTGAATCCTGATAATGAAAGTATTGCCAACGGAATGGTTGTGAAATAGATTTTATACTGAATATTTGTCAGGCTCATAAAATAAAAAAGAGTATTGTTATGCAATACTCTTTTTATTTTTATCCACATTTACACTGATTGTCGTCTTTTCCGCAAGATTTTTTCTTTTTATTTGTTAAAAAAAACTTCTTCACCAGAAAAAAAACAGCAATCAGGACTAAAACGTATGCAATAACTTCTTGTATTCCCATTTTTAATTCAATTTTATGCCAAAAATAGAAAAATAAATTCTACTTTTTGCGAAATTCTTCAAAAAATTGCCTTTCTAAGTTCTCTCTGTGGTCAGGGTGAGCAATATCAATCATTGATTTGATTCGTTGATGAATATTCTTGCTATGTAATTGAGCCACACCATATTCCGTAACTACATACTGAACGTGCGAACGGGTTGTAACAACTCCTCCTCCTTTTTTTAAGAAGGGAACTATTTTGCTTTCGCCTCTTTTGGTCACGGATGGAAGGGCGATGATGGATTTTCCCCCCTCACTTAGTGAAGCTCCTCTCACAAAATCAACTTGACCGCCAACTCCGGAATACATCTGAGTTCCAATGGAATCCGCACAAACTTGCCCCGTTAAATCAACTTCAATGGCTGAGTTGATAGAAATCATTTTTGGATTTTGCCGTATTACTGATACCTCATTCGTGTAAGAGCATTCTCTGAGTTCTACAAACGGATTATCATCAACAAATTCATAAAATTCTTGTGACCCCATCATAAAAGAAGCAACAATTTTTCCTTTATCAATTCCTTTTTGCGAACCATTTACGACGCCTTTTTTGATTAAATCCAAAACTCCATCAGTAAGTAATTCTGTGTGAACGCCTAAATTTTTCAAATGTGACATTTGCGAGAGTGTTGCATCGGGAATGCTTCCAATTCCTAATTGTATTGTGCTTCCGTCTTCGATTAATCCTGCGATGTGTCGCCCTATCTGATTTTCCGTTTCGTTAGTAATGATAGCATTTACAGAAAATAAAGGTCTGTCGTATTCAACCAGATAATCAATTTCGCTTATGTGAAGCATTCCGTCTCCGAAAATACGAGGCGTGTGCTTATTTACCTGAGCTATAACGTATTTCGCATTTCGTACAGCCGCCTTACAAGCCTCTACAGAAACACCCATTGAGCAACATCCGTTCTTATCAGGAGGCGAAACTTGAATCAAAGCCACATCAACAGATATATGTTTTCTGTCGAACAAGAGAGGTACATCACTCAAAAAAACAGGCGTATAAGTCCCATTTCCGGCTGAAATTACGTGTCGGACATTTTTTGACAGAAAGAAAGAATTTACGAAAAAATTATCCTTATATTTTGGGTCAGCATACGGAGCATCTCCCTCAACGTGAATATGTCCGATGGTTACATTTCTTAAATCAGAGGCTTTTGCCACTAACGCATCTACCAAATGTGTTGGAACTGCTGCACCTCCTTGTATGTATATAAAATCATTGCTCTTTACTACTTTCAGAGCCTCTTCTGCGGTTACGTATTTAGCCATATGCTCAAAAATTTAGTTCTTATTTAAGAAAATATGTATTTATAGGTTTCAAAGTTACATTTTTTTTTCGAAATTCCAAATTTTCAGGCTTTTATGATGAAAAATAATCTTCTGAATATTAAAAGTATTATTTTGATTTTGTTTTTTAATCTCATTTTATTATTCGTTAATTATTTTTTTCTATCTTTGCCACTTAACTAAAATGCAAAATATTATGTATCCACCAGAATTGGTAAAACCTATGATAGAAGAACTAACAGCCGTTGGTTTTCAAGAATTAAAAACAGTTGATGCTGTGCAAGAGGCAATTAAGAAGCAAGGTACGACCTTAGTTGTTGTAAATTCGGTTTGCGGATGTGCTGCCAGAAATGCTCGTCCTGCGGCAATTATGAGCCTTCAAAATGCAAAAAAACCGGATTATTTAACAACTGTGTTTGCAGGTGTTGACAGGGAAGCCACTGAGGAGGCTCGTCATTTTATGCTTCCTTTTCCTCCTTCGTCTCCAAGTATAGCTCTTTTTAAAGACGGTGAGTTAGTGCATATGCTTGAGCGTCATCACATTGAAGGAAGATATGCAGAAACAATCGCAGAAAATCTTCAGCAAGCTTACGATGAATTTTGCTAAAATATTTTAATTTGCCAAAGTGTGAACTTTGGCAAAATTTTTAATCATACGAAATATCTAATGAAAATACTCGCATATCCTCTGAGCATACTTCACTATGTTGTTTTGAGTTCTTTGTTATTGATTTTTCATCCTTTACAATGGATTTCTATTCACTTTTTAGGAAGAAAAACGCATAAAAAAGTAGTTGATTTTCTGAATATATTGCTTATTAAATCTTTGTTAATTACAGGAAATCGGGTGAAATTCAGTTTTGAAACTTCTATTCCTGAAAATATTCCCTTAATTTTTGCTGCAAACCATCAAAGTGTTTATGATATTCCTCCTCTTATTTGGTATTTGAGAAAGTATAGCATTCGTTTTGTGGGAAAAAAGGAATTAGGCAACGGTACCCCAAGTATTACTATCAATTTGAGACATAACGGCTCTGTTTTGATTGACCGTAGCAGACCCCAAGATGCAATTCCTCAGTTAGAAGAATTTGGAAGGTCGTTACAAAAGAATAAAGATGCGGGACTTATTTTTCCGGAAGGAACCCGAAGCAGAGGAAATACTCCTAAACCATTCAAAACTAAAGGATTGGAGGCTATTATGAAAAATATGCCAGATGGTTACGTAGTGCCAATTACCATAAATAATTCTTGGAAAATTTTGAAATATGGCTCTTTTCCTGTAGGAATTGGAAATAAAATCAGCTTTTATGTTCACAAACCAATAAAAATTGAAACAGAAAATATTCAAAATCAAATTTCTGAAGTAGAAAAGATAATAATCTCAAAAATAGAAAAATAAAAAAAGGCTGTTTTTAAAACAGCCTTTTTCTTTGTGAAAAATTTATTTTAAACTTCCTACCATATCTTCAGGTTTTACCCAAGCGTCAAAATCCTCAGGAGTTACGTAACCCAATCTAACGGCTTCTTCTTTTAATGTAGTTCCGTTTCTGTGAGCTGTTTGAGCAATTTCGGCAGCTTTGTAATATCCGATTTTAGTGTTTAATGCTGTAACCAACATCAGTGAATTATCAACCAATTCTTTGATACGCTTGTAGTTAGGTTCGATACCTTGAGCACAGTGTTCGTCAAACGAAACGCAAGCATCTCCTAATAATTCTGCCGAACGCAAGAAATTGGAAGCCATCAATGGTTTGAATACATTCAACTCGTAGTGACCTTGAGCTCCTCCAACGGAAATAGCCACATCGTTCCCCATAACTTGTGCGGCAACCATTGTAAGTGCTTCACACTGTGTAGGATTCACTTTTCCTGGCATAATTGAACTACCTGGTTCGTTTTCAGGGATTAAAATTTCTCCAATTCCTGAACGCGGACCAGAAGCCAACATACGAATGTCGTTTGCAATTTTATTCAATGAAACTGCTAATTGTTTTAAAGCTCCGTGAGCCTCCACAATAGCATCGTGTGAAGCCAATGCTTCAAATTTGTTTGGAGCGGTAACAAACGGATGCCCTGTAAACTTAGCGATGTACTCGGCAACTTTCACATCGTATCCTTTTGGGGTGTTAAGTCCTGTTCCTACGGCAGTTCCGCCCAACGCCAATTCCGACAAGTGAGTCAAGGTGTTTTTCAAGGCTTTCAAGCCGTAATCCAACTGAGCTGCATAACCTGAAATTTCTTGTCCCAAAGTAAGTGGCGTAGCGTCCATAAGGTGCGTACGTCCGATTTTCACTACATCTTTGAAAGCTTCTGCTTTGGCTTTTAGTGTATTACGAAGTTGTTCTACTCCCGGGATTGTTTTTTCAACCACCATTTTGTAGCAAGCGATGTGCATTCCTGTTGGGAACGTATCATTTGAAGATTGTGATTTATTTACATCATCGTTGGCTTTCAGAACGGGCTCTCCTTCGCCTATTTTTCCGCCGGCAAGTACCTGAGCACGGTTGGCAATCACTTCATTAACGTTCATATTTGATTGTGTTCCTGAACCTGTTTGCCAAATTACAAGCGGAAATTGGTCGTCCAACTTTCCAGCCAAAATTTCATCACAAACTTGTGCAATAGCATCTCTTTTTTCGGTTGAAAGCACGCCCAAATCACAGTTGGCATAAGCAGCTGCTTTTTTCAGATAAGCAAACCCTCGTACGATTTCGATTGGCATTGAAGCAGGAGCTCCAATTTTAAAATTGTTACGTGAACGCTCAGTTTGAGCTCCCCAATATTTATCAGCAGGAACTTTCACTTCGCCCATTGTGTCTTTTTCAATTCTGTAACTCATTTTATTCTATTTTTATGTTATTAAACAATTTTCTCAAGTTTTTAAAACTCTACAAAGTTATTAAATTTGGCAGACATAAAATAGTTTTTTGATAATTTTTTTATCCTCCTGAAACAAAAAAATGAGATTTGAAAAATTATGTAATTTCAAATCTCATCATATGGTTCAAATTTTTTTGATTAATATGCCTTAGCAAATAAAACTCGTTTGGTAGAAGGTTTTCCTGAGAAAATACAAACTCCCTGTTCTTCTTTTGCGTCCAAAGGGATACAACGAATGGTGGCTTTGGTTTCCTCTTGAATTGTGGCTTCGGTTTCAGGAGTTCCGTCCCAATGAGCAGAAATGAATCCTCCTTTGGTTTCCAGAACTTCTTTGAATTCATCGTATGAATTGACTTCCGTAATATGAGAATTTCGGTAATCCAAAGCTTTTTTGTAGATATTTTCTTGAATATCAGTTAATAACTTTTCGATATGTGCTACAATTGCATCACCTGAAATAGTTTCTTTGGTTAGTGTATCGCGACGAGCTACTTCAAACGTATTGTTTTCCAAATCACGTTGCCCTACCGCCAAACGCACAGGAACACCTTTAAGCTCATATTCATTGAATTTGAATCCCGGTTTTTGAGTGTCGCGATCATCAAATTTTACTGAAATACCTCGTTTTTTCAGTTCGTCCATCAAAGGTAACACTCTTTGTCTTACGGCTTCCAATTGCTCTTCTCCTTTATAAATAGGGATGATAACTATTTGAATAGGAGCTAATTTCGGAGGAAGTACTAATCCGTTATCGTCGCTGTGAGTCATAATTAAAGCTCCCATCAATCGTGTTGAAACTCCCCAAGAGGTTGCCCAAACATAATCAAGAGTTCCTTCTTTTGAAGCAAATTTTACGTCAAAAGCTTTGGCAAAATTTTGTCCTAAGAAGTGCGAAGTTCCTGCTTGTAAGGCTTTTCCGTCTTGCATTAAAGCTTCGATACAGTAAGTTTCATCGGCTCCGGCAAAACGCTCCGATTCGGTTTTAAAACCTTTTATAACGGGTACGCACATAAAATTTTCAGCAAATTCGGCATATACGTTCATCATTTTTTCTGCTTCTTCAATAGCTTCGGCTTTGGTAGCGTGTGCTGTGTGTCCTTCTTGCCATAAAAATTCAGCAGTACGTAAGAACAAGCGAGTACGCATTTCCCAGCGTACAACGTTTGCCCATTGATTAATGAGGATTGGCAAATCTCGATACGATTGAATCCAGTTTTTATATGTATTCCAAATGATAGCCTCCGATGTAGGACGTACCACCAATTCATCTTCTAATTTCGCTTCGGGGTCAACCATTAATTTCCCTTTTTCGTTAGGGTCAGCTTTTAAGCGATAATGTGTTACAACGGCACATTCTTTGGCAAATCCTTCGGCGTTTTTTTCTTCTGCTTCAAAAAAACTTCTTGGTACGAAAAGCGGAAAATAAGCATTTACGTGACCTGTTTCCTTGAACATTCGGTCAAGTTCTGCCTGCATTTTTTCCCAAATTGCATATCCGTAAGGCTTGATTACCATACAGCCACGCACTCCGGAATTTTCTGCTAATTCGGCTTTTACTACTAATTCATTATACCATTTTGAATAATCTTCTCCGCGTTTTGTTAAGTTTTTACTCATTTTTTATTAATCTCGTAAAATTGCTATTCTCGTAATTTTGTCAAAGTTGCAAATTTATAAAAAGTATTTCAGATTTTAATGTTTGCATTCAGGAAATTAAAGTTAGGAAGTACCTTTTGTAATGTAGGAAGTTCTTATTATTTATTATAGATGTTTGTAAATCAATGTTTTATTTTTTATTTTTTTGTAAGAATTCGAAAAATAATCATTGATATATCATAGGTTGTTTGGTGAAAATATTTTTCTACAAAAATTGTAAAAAATATTTTTTAATTAATCCTAAAATCAATACCTTTGCTCGGAATTTTGTAATTAACCTCTAAATACATAATAATATGTTAAGAAAAATTAACCAAGTACTTTTAGGAGGGATGTTGTGCTTGAGTTTTGTGGCTTGCAATTCTGTACAAAAAGCCAGCACTCCCACCGCCGAAAAAACAATGATGTATCAGCACATTAAGGTTCCTACGCCAAAACGTGCTGCTGGTCAGAAAGATGTAGTGAATTTAGTAACTCCAAAATTAGAAACCGTTCGTGTAGGATTTATAGGGCTGGGAATGCGCGGACCGGGTGCTGTACAGCGTTTTACACATATTCCGGGAGCCAAAGTTACTGCTCTTTGTGATATTCGTCCGGAAAGAGTTGAGAAAGCTCAAGCAATTTTAGAAAAAGCAGGTGCTGAAAAAGCAGCAACTTATAGTGGCTCGGAAGACGCTTGGAAAGCACTTTGTGAGCGAGATGATGTTGATTTAGTGTATATTGTAACTGATTGGAAATCACACGTTCCTATGGCATTATATGCTATGGAAAAAGGCAAACACGTAGCAATTGAAGTGCCGGGAGCAATGACTATGGATGAAATTTGGTCATTGATTGATATGGCAGAAAAAAAACGTTTGCATTGTATGATGCTTGAAAACTGTGTGTACGATTATTTCGAATTAACTTCATTAAATATGGCTCAACAAGGATTATTTGGTGAAATCATTCACGCAGAGGGTTCGTATATTCATAGTTTAGATGATTTCTGGAAAGCATATTGGAATAATTGGAGATTGGACTATAATGCTAAACATCGCGGAGATGTGTATCCAACACACGGTATGGGTCCTGCTTGTCAAGCACTTGATATTCACCGAGGTGATAAAATGAATTACTTGGTTTCTTTTGATACAAAGCCTTTCAAAGGGAAAAATTTGTATGAAAAAATTACAGGTAAAAACGGAGATAATTTCCAAAATGGAGACCACACAATGACGATGATTAAGACCGAAAAAGGCAAAACAATGCAAATTCAGCATAATGTAATGACTCCTCGTCCTTATTCACGTATGTATCAACTTACCGGAACAAAAGGATTTGCAAATAAATATCCAACAGAAGGGTACACAGTAGAACCTGAAAATATTTCGAAAGACGATGTTCCTAATCACGAGAATTTAAGCTCTCACGGATTTGTTCCGAAAGCAGTGAAAGAAGCTCTGATGAAGAAATACAAACACCGAATTCACATTGAATTGGAAGAAAAAGCCAAACAAGTAGGAGGACACGGAGGAATGGATTTCATTATGGATTACCGACTTGTATATTGTTTAAGAAACGGACTTCCGTTAGATATGGACGTGTATGATTTGGCTGAATGGTCTTGCTTGGTTCCTCTTTCAAAACTTTCTTTGGAAAACGGAAGTGCTCCTGTTGAAATTCCTGATTTCACTCGCGGAGCTTGGAACAAAGTTAATAAATACAGACACGCTTTTGCAGAATAGAAGTTATCTATAAAAAACAAAAAGCCTTGCGATTAGCAAGGCTTTTTTTATAGCCAAGGTTCAATTAATTGAATTATTGGAGGTGCTAAGATAGCGGTAAATACACCATTAAGTATCATTCCTAAACTGGCATAAACGGCGTGTTTTTCACTAAGCCCGAAGGCTGCCATTACGCCCAATCCGTGGGAAGCGGTTCCGATAGCAATTCCTCTGCCCATAGGGCTTTTGACTCTGAAAAAATCAAGGATTTTGAATCCGAAAACGCTTCCAAGTACTCCAGTGATTATCACGGAAGCCACCGTAAGAGGAGTGATTCCTCCAATTACTTCTGAAATTTCAATTGCAATGGGGGTTGTTACTGATTTGGGAACCAATGACAATATGATTTCTTTGTCTGCTCCAAATAATTTTGCTACTAAACATACTGAAAAAATCCCAGCCAAACTGCCAATAAATTGACAAACAAGCAACGGAATCAATTGCTTTTTGATTTTTGAAATCTGTAAGTATAGTGGCACGCCAAGTGCAACAATAGAAGGTTTCAACCAGAATTCGATAAAAACTCCAGCTTCTTCGTATTTGCTATGAGAGATATTAAAAATAGATAAATATCCAATAAGAACAGCAGTTGTCACCAAAACCGGACTTAATAAAGCAGATTTGTACTTCTTTTGAAGCATTTGAGTTAGGTAATAAACAGCAAAAGTAAGCCCTAATAGCAGTAAAGGATTTTCTAAAAATGAATTCATTATTTTTTTATCTTCTTTCGTAAAAATTGATAACTATGTCCTGTGACAACAATTACTATAATTGTAGTAATAATAACGGTAACAGCAATTGACCAAAAATTGGCAGCTATCAGGTCAAAATGCACCAAAATAGCTACGCCGGGAGGAACGAAAAAAAGCCCTAAATTGGCTAATAATAAGTCCGAAATGGCTTTAACCCAATGTAATTTAATCCATCCCATTTGCAGAAAAAAAGTCAAAAAGAACATACCAATGATGCTTGAGGGAAATTGTATTTTGGTAAGAAAAATAAATAGCTCTCCCAAGGCTAAACAACCGAAAATGATGGCACAATACCTAACTAACATATGATGAAATTTGTTGCAAAAGTACTCCGTTTTTGTAAAAATAGAGAGGATTTTTGTAATATATTTTCTTTCTGAATTGAAGTGAAAAAACACAGATAAATATATTTATTTCATAAATAATTGAGTAAAAGAAAATTAGAAGAGTTTTAAAATTATGAAATATGAGATAAAAATGCAAAAAAACATAAAAAATTATGAGAATATCAAAGTTTTATATATATTTGCCCAGCAAACAAAAAGAAAAAAGCTATGATAAATTCAGAAAAATTTGACAATTCTTCTCAAAAAGAAGAATTTACATTTGAAGAGGGTTACGGAAATGAACCTAGAAAAGGAGGTGGAATAGTTTCCAAAGTTTTGATAGGAATCTTGGCAATCACAACAGGTTTTGTGGGGTATCACGCCTATTCACTCCGTGAGCAAAAGGATAAAAATGAGATTGAATTGAATGAGCAGAAAGAGCAGATAATTAAGGAGTTAAGTGCTTTGAAAACCAGCTATGATAAAGCTGTAGAGGAGAACAAGACTACTAATCAGGAACTTATTGATGCTCGTAACAAGGTAAGTATGTACATCGATTCTTTAAAAACGATGAAGGTTTCAATGGCAGCCTTAACCAAGTACAGAAATCAAGTTTTTACCTTAACCAAAGAGCGTGAGCGTTTGTTGGCTATTAATGATTCACTAAGAAGGTCGAATGCGTTGATTCGTCAGGAACGTGACAGCGTTGCGGGAGCTTTGCAAACAACGGTTTCGTATGCTGATTCATTGGTACAACAAAACACGAAACTCAGACAAGTGGTTGAAAGCGGTGAAGAGCTACAAATCAACAAATTGACTACTGAAGCTGTTAAAGAACGTTCAAGTGGTAAGTTAGTTGGAACGAGCAGATCAAAAGCTGCGGACAAAATCCGTGTGTGTTTCACAGTTACAGCAAACAGAATTGCTAAGTCAGGAACAAGATACTTCTACGTACAGTTAGTAGATCCTAGTGGTGTTACTTTAGGAGAAAACGGAACAACTTCAGTAGGAAATAATACTGTGAATTACAGCGTGGTAACTAAATTTATCTACGAAAATAAAAACATTGATGTTTGTGATTTTGTTGCAAAATCAGGTGACAGATTTGAAAAAGGAACATACAAAGTTGTTGTTTTTGATGATAAATTAAAATCTGTAGGAGAAACAGAATTCTCCCTAAAATAAGAACGTTCATAATACACAAATTTATATTAAACTAAAAAAGAGAGAAAGCTGATGTTTTCTCTCTTTTGTTTTTTAGGATATCAATTTTTAGTAATTTTAAACGTAGGTAAGGCTTACTTTAAATCTTAGTTTTATCAATTCCTGCACTCCCGCAATAGCTTTGAAACAACGTTTTAATTTTGTTTTTTCTTCTTTACTTAAACTATTGAGATCAAGATATCTACCGCTGTTGTCATTTTTCAAGCCACTTTTTATGCGGAACTTTAAAAGTGCTTTTGCTGCGTAAGCACTTGCCAAATAAATATCCTTATTTTGAGGTTCAAGTTCTGCTAATTTCTCAAATCGTTCGGAAGTATTCGTAACTCCTTTAATTTTGTAAGAAAGAGAAAGTAATCTTGCACTATCACTGATTGTTGTCAGAGCTCTGGCTTTCAAATCAAATTGGTCTTTGTATTTTCCATCGTGTTCAACGATAAAATTTCTGAAGAATCCGAGGGGAGAAGGATTTTCCAACGCACTTTTAGCAAGCAAAGCCATAAAACGTTCGTTGCTTTGTGTGAGTTCAAATACTTTTTCACTTAGTTTTTCTACCAAAGTAGGCTCTCCAAAAGAAAAAGCCATATCGTAAAAGATAGAAAACATCAGAAGATCAGCGTCGTTTGCATCAGAAATCCATTTTTGGAACTGCTCTTCCCATTTTTCCAAACTCAAACACCAATTAGGATTTCTTGCCATCATATCCGCAGGGCAGTAATCGTACCCAATTTTATTCAGCATTGTGTTGATTTTGTCGGCTAATTGCAGAAAATATTGCTGTGTTTTTTCATAATTTTCTTCTGTAACATTCTCAAAAACAATTGCATTATCTTGGTCGGTTACTAAGAATTGCTCTTTTCGGGCGTGGCTACCCAAACTAACCCAAGCAAACCGAACGGGTGGGGGAGTGGGCATTCGCTTGATGCATATTTCAATAGCTTTGGAAATGATAGCTTCAAACAGCTGATGAAATGAATCAGTAATTAATCCTAAAGGAATATTTTGTAATACGTATCCTTTCAATAAGTTAAGTGATTGCTTTCGGATGCGTTTTAAGTGTTTTGATTTTTTTGAACGCTTCACGGCTTTCATCAATTCTGGGATACTATCGCCTTTTACCGTTTCAATATCGTGTTGCGTCATTATGCCACAAACAGAGGTTTTGTCTGTCCCGTCTTCCGTGATTATCAGGTGATTAATATTGTTTTTAATCATTTCAAATTGGGCTTGGGCTATCGTCATTTTTTTGGGATAAGTTTTAACGGGACTACTCATCACTTGCGACACTTTCATATCTAATGAAAAACAGCCTGTTGCAATTTGTTTTCGCAAATCTTTGTCGGTAACAATGCCTAAAGGTTTCTTTTCCGAATCAACTATGACGATGCTACTAACACGCTTCTCGGTCATCAGAAACGCTGCTTGTTGAATATTTTCTTCTGGATTGGTTCTCACTACTTTACGAACATAAACTGCTGGTTGTAGCTCAAAAAAATCCTTTTGAAGCATATTTCGGTCAAAATTCTGATACAAAAATTTTGTGTAATCAACCGAATACGGATTTCTTGTTTTTGAAGCAAAAATTTCAATTAAGTATAGTCCTATTTTTGTATCATTTTCAATAAGTGGACGAAATTCATTTGCTGGAATTCCGTAAATGATGGATTCTTCCTGAGCAACGGCAGTCATCAAATAAGGTGTGTTTGTAATCATAGGTCTGACCCCGAAAACATCACCTTCATCGCAAATATCTACCATTTCGGAATTATCATTTACCGTTTGTCTCATCTCAATCGCTCCTTCCTTAACGATGTACAGAAACTCGTGAGCGTCTTCGTGTTCTTTGAAAAGAATTTTTCCTTTTTCTAAGTAAATGACAACAACTTCTTTCGATAAATTGAGTAATTTGTTTTCGTCAATAATATCAAAAGGAGGATATTTTTTTAAAAAATCGCAAACTCTTCGAGAGATAGTATTTCTCATAAATAATTAAAATACAGATAAATATATTGAATTATTCTTTTTCTTTTACCTCGTGCAGTTTTCCTACGGATTTTCCTACAATCATTGCAACACAGGCATCTCCCGTAACATTTGCGACAGTTCGCATCATATCCAACGGACGGTCAACAGCGAAAATTAATGCCAAGCCTGCTTCAGGAATGCCAGCTTGTTCCAAAATAATCACAAGCATAGCAATACTGGCACCAGGAACGCCAGCCGCCCCGATAGAAGCCAATGTTGCAGTGACAACAATTCCAAGCTGAGCCGTGAAACTCAAATCCATTCCAGAGGCTTGAGCAATGAAAATAGTTGCAATTCCAAGATATAGGCTTGTTCCGTCCATATTTATAGTTGCCCCTAAAGGAACTACAAAACTCGCAACTTCCTCATCTACACCTAATTCATCTTCCACACGTTCCATCGTTAGAGGCATTGTTGCTGAACTTGAGCTTGTTGAAAAAGCTAAAAGCTGAACGGGAGCCATCTTTTGCAAGAAGAATTTCGGGGTTCTTTTAGTGAAAGTCCACACTAAAATACAATACATTCCCATCAAGATTGTTAAGCCGGCAAACACACATAGGGCGTAAACGAGCAGGGCAGAAAGTACTTCAGAATTAGGTACTTCCACGATTAATCCGGCAATGAGGGCAAATACTCCGTAGGGAGCAAATTTCATTATCAAATCGATGATTTTCAGTATTATATCGTTTAGGCTGTTGAAGAAATCTTTTACGGGTTTGGTCTTTTCTTCAGGAATTAGAATCATTGCAAATCCGAATAATATCGCACAGAAAATGATTTGAAGCATATTGGCATTGTCCGTTGCCGACAAAAAGAGGTTGTCCGGTACTAAGTTTTCTATGGCGTCCAACGGTCGGGCTTCTTTTTGTTTTTGAGCGATACTTATGCTTCTATCTGCTTGTGATTTAAAGTTTTCCATTAATTCGATACGTGTTTCTTCTTTCAGCATTTTTCCCGGTTTAACGATGTTTGCCACTGTTAGCCCGATAGAAACTGCCAAAACCGTTGTCAGCATATATATGACGATTGTTCTCGTACCGATTCGGGAGAATTTGGAAATATCTTTTAAATCGGAAATTCCTTTGATAAGAGAAGCCAAAATTAAAGGTATTGCTATGATTTTTAATGACTTAATAAAAATATTTCCGAAAGGTTTTACATAATCCAACACGAAATTTTTTCCCCACGAAAATTGTAACATCAAGAGGGCTAACAAACCTCCGGCTAACATACCAATAAGAATTTGCCAATGTAATGCGATTTTTGTACTTTTTTTCATAACGAAGTCAAAATAAAAAGAATTGTTTTTTATATTTCTGATTAACCCCGCAATATATAACTTTTTTCGGATACGAGAAATTTATGAATTGTTTTTTCTATTTTTGTGATTGAATTATACAAAGGCGATGAAGTTTATTTTTGATTATATTTTGTTTTTTTTTAAGTCAATTCATCTTCACGGAGTTCATTCTCCGTTTGTTTTTGGATTGAATAACAATTGTTTGCGTGTAAAAAGCAAAATTCAGAATAAAGAAATGTACGATTTCAAAAAAATGAGAATTTCTGAAAGAAAATTTCAAATGTTATTGCAATTTATTGAATATTTTGATGCAAAACATATTTTTGTAAATGATAAAAATATTCGAGAAGCGTTGCAGTTCACAGGAAAAAATATTTCCGTTGAAACAAAAATTTCTTCTGATTTTGATAAACAGAAATACGATTTGATTTTTATAAATAAAGAAGCTGAAAATTTAGACATTACATCTTTTCTGGAAAGAATGCATAACGATAGTGTGTTGATAATTAATGGTATAAATAAAAATTGTAATAAAATTCATTGGCAAAAATTGATAAATTATTCCAAAACCACTGCTTGCATAAATACCTTCACGCAAGGATATGTTTTCATACGTAGGGAGCAAAAAAAGGAAGTTTTTTATATTAAAGTATGATGATTTTTTAGTACATTCGCAAAAAAATAGTTGAAGTTTTATCATTTGAAATGTTGTAAAAACTGTCAAAACATTTAATTTTTGAAAAATATGAGTTTATTAGAGATTAGAAATATCAAACGTGATTTTAAATTAGGGAGCGAAGTTTTGCACGTGTTAAAAGGCATCTTTTTGTCAATTGAAAAAGGTGAATATGTGGCACTTATGGGACCTTCGGGCTCGGGAAAATCAACTTTGATGAATATTTTAGGTTGTTTGGACACGCCAACCTCAGGGGAATATATTCTTAATGGAAGAGATGTTAGCAAACTTTCCGATGGAGAACTTGCTGATATTCGTAACAAGGAAATTGGATTTGTTTTTCAGACGTTCAATCTGATGCCCAGAACTACTGCACTCGATAACGTAGCTCTGCCGATGATTTATGCGGGAATAGGAAAAGATAAGCGACGAGAGCGAGCCAAAGAAGTGCTTGAACTTGTGGGACTTGGAGATAGAATGATGCATAAACCTAATGAATTATCGGGCGGACAAAGGCAAAGGGTGGCTGTGGCAAGGGCTTTGGTGAATCATCCTTCCATTATTTTAGCAGATGAGCCTACCGGAAATTTGGACTCGAAAACTTCGTACGAAATTATGGCACTTTTTGATGAAATTCACCAAAAAGGAAATACAGTTATTTTGGTAACACACGAGGAAGATATTGCTCAGCACGCACATCGTATCATTCGTTTGCGTGACGGATTGATAGACAGTGATTTCAGAAAAAAATGATTTTAAAAATATAATAATATGTGGTGGTTATGGGGATTGTTGATTATTCCTGTGTTCTTTTTGCTTATTTTTTGGAATGACAGAAAGAATCGGAATAAATTGTACAAACGGCAAGGAAGAAACTTCAGGGAGAATTACCTGAAAAAGAAAGAAAAACATAATGTGTGATTTTTTGATTACAATCTTAAAAAGTGTTGAGACATCTATAATCTTGAAGATATATTTCGATTATAAAATTTTATTAAAACGAAAAAACTCACTGCTTTACAGTGAGTTTTTTTATATTTTGTGACCTCGTCAGGATTCAAACCTGAAACCTCTTGAGCCGTAATCAAGTGCTCTATTCAGTTGAGCTACGAGGCCAGCTATTTTCTAAATCGGTTGCAAAGATACAGCTTTATTTTAAAACTCCAAATGTTTTCAATACTTTTTTTAAGAAAATATTTAAATTTTTTTGTTGGGTCTTTATTATCAATGATTTAAACAACCTTCACTCTCCAGCCAAAAGAATCTTCCGATTTGTTGTATTGGATATTTAAGATAGCTTCTTTGATTTTTGAGGCATATAGGTCAGCAGGACGATTAACTACATAATCCTTCTCTTTATAACCAAATCCTGAAATTGGACTGATAACAGCAGCAGTTCCACTTCCGAATATTTCCTGAAGCGTGCCTTTTTCAGCGGCTGATAACAATTCCTGAACTTTTATAGGACGAACTTCCGTTTCTATGCCTAATTTTTCCGCGATAGCAAGCACACTTTTACGCGTAACACCATCTAAAATACGGTCGCTGGTAGGGCAAGTAATTAGCTTATTATCAATTCGGAAGAAAAGATTCATCATTCCGGCTTCTTCCAAAAACTCGTGAGTTGTATCATCCGTCCAAATGATTTGCTGATATCCTTCTTGAATTGCCAATTGTGTAGGATAAAACTGTCCTGCATAGTTTCCTGCTGCTTTTGCCGCCCCGAAACCTCCATTGGCAGCACGGCTGTAATAGTCCGCAATTTTTACTTTTACATCGCCTCCGTAATAGGCTTGCACGGGAGAAGTAATAATGAAAAATATGTATTCCTTTGAAGGAGAAGCCATTATTCCGGTTGAAGTTCCAATAATAAAAGGACGAACATATAACGAATTTCCAACTCCTTTTTTAATCCAATCCTTATCAATTTTTAAAAGAGTTTTCAGCCCTTCATCAAACCATTTTTCAGGAAATTCAGGAATAGCCAAACGCACAGCCGATTTGTTCATACGTTTGTAGTTTTCTTCCGGACGGAAGAGGAAAATGTCGTCATTATCGTCTTTATATGCTTTCATTCCTTCAAAAATCGCCTGTCCATAATGAAAAACACTTGCGGAAGGCTCCAAAGAAATCGGTGCATATGGCTTAATTTGAGGTTGTTGCCACTGTCCGTTTTTGTAATGACATACAAACATATGGTCAGAAAAAGTTTGCCCAAAAGCCAATTTCGAGAAATCTACTTGGTTGATACGGCTTTCTTTTATTTTTTCGATAGTTAAATTGAAATCCAAATTTTCCATAATATTATTTTTTCTGCGAATTTAATAACTTTCTTTTCAAATTTCAAACAAAAAGAACTGTTTTTTGAAATTAATTTTTTATGGTTTGATTTTTAGATTATTGCAAAAATTCAATTCTTGAAAATTGCCGAATCCTTACCTTTTGTTAAAATTAATCTGAAAATGATTGCTGATAATTCGTTAAAATCTGTTTTTGAAAATATAAATTTTTATCGGACTTCAAATCTTTTTTGTACATTTGCAACTTGTTTTAGTTTTAGAAAGATGCAAGAAAAGGAAATGGATAAAATAGATTATACTTTTGTAGATAGACATTTGAAAATCAATGGTTTTTCTGTTGATAGAGAGGATTTGGTAGTTTTGGCTATGGAATACATCAAAGATGGAGAGCCTTACCGAAAGTCTATCGGAAATTTTTTGTTGAATTGGCTTGATGATAATGATTATATTGAGGCAGTTACCTCAGGTTCAACAGGAATTCCCAAAGTAATTCGTTTGAAAAAGCAACATATGGTAAATTCGGCTTTGGCTACGGGAAAATACCTGAATTTATCACCTAAAAACACGGCTTTGTTGTGTTTGCCAGCTGATTTTATCGCAGGAAAAATGATGATAATTCGTTCTATTGTATTAGGATTGCATTTGGATATTATTCAGCCTTCATCGATGCCATTGGCTTTAACGAATAAAGATTATGATTTTACTGCAATGATTCCGTTACAAGCCTCAAAATCGCTGTACGATTTGCACCGCGTAAAAAAATTAATTCTTGGAGGTGCTGCAGTTGATAATGAATTGGAAGCCAAGCTACAGAATGTTTCAACAGAAGTTTATTCTTCTTACGGAATGACGGAAACTATCTCGCACATTGCAATGCGACACGTTAACCACACGAAATCCCACGAAGAAAGTTACAAAGCTCTTCCGGATGTAACATTTCATCAAGACGAGAGAAAATGTTTGATTATAAATGCTCCTCAAATATCTGACCACGAGATTATTACAAATGATATTGTCAAATTAATTTCAGACACTGAATTTGTTTGGTTAGGGCGTTTGGATAATGTAATTAATTCGGGAGGATTTAAGGTGTTCCCTGAAAGTGTTGAACGCAAAATCAAGAAATATATTAAGAATAATTATTTCCTTGTAGGTGAGGAAGATGAGCAACTCGGGCAAAGAGCTGTGCTTTACGTAGAAGGAAGCGAGGAAGATTATCCGAATTTGGCTCACGATTTGTATATGGATAAGGAAATCCTGAAGTATGAAGTTCCCAGAGCCATTTATTTTATGCCTAAGTTTGAACTCACTGGCAACGGAAAAATTCAACGTAAAGAAACCATAAAAAAATACAAAGGATAGAAATTAAAAGCTCAAAATCAATATAAAAAATGATGATTTTGAGCTTTAATCAATTTAATCAACAATGAGTCCGTATTTAAAGAAATTTATACCTTACATACTTCCTTATAAGAAATACGCTTTTCTGAATGTTTTTTTTAATATTTTGTACGCACTTTTTAGTGCTATTTCATTCGTGGCACTTATCCCGATGTTGGATATTTTATTTGGAAAAGACGCCCAAAAAATAACCGAAGAACCTGTTTTTTCAGGCAAAGTTTCGGATTTGGTAAGTTATGGTAAAAATTTGCTAAATTACAGAATATCAAATATTGTAGGAGAAGATTCTGTTTCTGCTTTAACCATTGTTATTGCCCTTGTAATTGTACTTTTCTTGCTTAAAAACGCATTCAATTATATTGCAGTGTTTTTCATCACACATCTGCGTAACGGCGTACTAAAGGATTTGCGAAATGCACTTTACAAAAAAATAACAAATTTGCCACTTTCTTACTTTTCCGAGCAACGAAAAGGTGATATAATCGCACGTGTGGCGGGTGATGTAGGGGAGGTGCAACATTCTTTTCTTTCGATATTGGAACTAATTATCAGAGAGCCTCTTACAATTATTTTTTCGATTGTTATGATGCTGGGAATCAGTGTGAAATTAACAATTTTCACTTTTATTTTTATTCCGGTATCAGGCTGGATTATTTCTAAAATTGGGAAATCCTTAAAAAAGCAATCCACCAAAGTACAGCAAGAACAAGGACGATTTTTATCTCTCATAGAAGAAACCGTTGGCGGACTGCGAGTTGTGAAGGCTTTCAATGCTGAAAAAGTTTTTCAGAATAAATTTGAGGATTCTACTTCACGCTTTTTTAAATTGGCTAATAACTTGGCGAATAGACAGAATTTAGCCTCACCAATGAGTGAATTTCTTGGTATCCTGATGATTGCTGTTTTGTTGTGGTTTGGAGGAACTATGGTTTTGGTTGACAAAACCTTGGACGGAGCTGCTTTTATTGCCTTTATGGGGTTGGCTTACAATATTTTAACTCCGGCAAAGGCAATTAGTAAAGCTTCTTATGATTTGAAAAGAGGAAATGCCGCCGCCGAACGTGTATTTGAGGTTTTGGAATACGAAAGCCCAATTCAGGAAAAAAATAATGCTGTTGATATACAGGAATTTAAATCTTCGATTGTATTGAAAAATATTACATTCGGTTATGATGATAAGGAGGTTTTAACTGATTTTTCTTTAGAAATTCCAAAAGGAAAAACAATTGCTTTAGTAGGGCAGTCAGGAAGTGGAAAGAGTACTATTGCCAATTTAATTACACGCTTTTATGATGTAAGTGAAGGGAGTATTGAAATTGACGGTGTTAATGTTAAAGATTTAAAAATAAGCTCATTACGTCGTTTGATAGGAGTGGTTTCGCAGGATTCAATATTGTTCAATGACACTGTTAAAAATAACTTACTTATTGGAAAGCAGAACGCAAATGAGCAAGAAATTTTAGAAGCTACTAAAGTGGCGAATGCTTATGAATTTATTAAAGATTTGCCAGAACAGTTCGATACAAATATCGGAGATTCAGGAGGTAAGCTAAGTGGAGGACAAAAACAACGATTGAGCATTGCCCGTGCGGTTTTGAAGAATCCACCAATTATGATTTTGGATGAAGCAACTTCTGCACTTGATACCGAAAGCGAGCGTTTGGTACAAAATGCGTTGGAAAATATGATGAAAAATAGAACTTCCATTGTAATTGCTCACCGTCTTTCAACCATTCAAAAAGCTGATTTGATAGTAGTTATGCAAAAAGGACGCATAGTGGAACAAGGTACGCACAATGAGCTTTTACAAAGGCAAGGTATGTACAAAAAATTAGTTGAAATGCAATCTTTTGAATCATAAATTTGGAAGAAAAAGAACTCATAACGCTGCTTCAAGATTCAAAAACACGTTCAAAAGCCTTTGAATTTCTGGTAGATACATACCAAAGGAAACTTTATTGGCATATCCGAAAAATGGTCATCTCGCACGACGATGCCGATGATGTGTTACAAGAAACTTTTATTAAAATTTTTCGCAATATTGATAAATTCAGAGGTGAAAGTTCTTTATTTTCGTGGATTTACCGAATAGCTACAAACCAAGCTCTTGATTTTTTGAAGAAAAAAGCCAACGAACGAAATTGTTCTATCGAAGATTTGCAATATAGCAGAAGTATGCACTTGGAGGCTGATGTTTATTTTGAAGGAGATGAAATTCAGATTAAATTTCAGAAAGCAATTGCAACACTTCCTGAAAAACAGCAACTTGTGTTCAATATGAAGTATTTTGAAGAATTGAAATACGAACAAATATCTGAAATATTAGATACTTCGGTAGGAGCCTTGAAAGCATCATACCACCACGCCGTTCAGAAAATTAAAAATTATTTGGAAACGCATTAAACTTTTTACAAATTTTATCGTCTTACGCTTAGATATGGAACAAGATAAATTAAATATAAACTCAGGAATGAAAGTTCCGGAAACGTATTTCGATGATTTTAAGAAAAATCTTAGAAATAGGATTGATATTGAGTTTGTTATACCAAAAAAACAAGAGTTTAAAGTTCCGGAGGCTTATTTTGAGCAATCAAGAGAGTCGATTTTAAAAGCCACAACCAAAAAAACAAAAACATTCTATTTGCCAATTGTTAAGTATGCGGTGGCTTCCGTTTTGGCTGTATTGCTTGTTTCGTCGGTTTGGATTTATGTTTCTCAAAATTCTTTGAAAAGTGTTCAGTTTTCAGATTTAACTTCCGTAGAAATACAAAATTATCTGAATAATAGTTATTTAGGAGAAGATAAAACATACTTGATTTTAGAACAATTGGAAACTGTGAGTCTGAATAGTTCTATCGTGAATGAGAGTCAAAATATGGAAAATCTTGATGATTATTTACGAGAATATGATTATAATATAGAAGAGAATTACTAAAAAAATACATTATGAGGGTTATTTTTACTATTATTTTGTTCTTTTTTGTCAATTTTTCGCTTTTTTCTCAGAAAGAAGACAATTATGAACGAATAAAAACGCTAAAAATAGGGTATATTACTGAAAAAATAGACCTTACGCCAGATGAAGCAAAGGTTTTTTGGCCTATATATGAAAAATATAGCGAAACTTTGCATAATTTGCACGACCAAGCGAGAAGTTGCAGAAAAAAAGGTTGTGAAAGAAAAAAAGATTTGACGGAAAAGGAAGCATTGGAAATTTTAAAAAGAGACAGTGAACTTGGTGATAAAATACGGCAAGTGAGCAAAGAAAAGGATAAAGAGCTTTTGAAGATAATTTCCGCTAAGAAGCTGCTTTTACTAAAAGATGCAGAGAAAGAGTTTCATAGGAAACTAATGAACCATTATAAAAATGCTAAGTGAAAAAATCTCCAGAAATTTATGATTTCTGGAGATTTTTATTTTTTAACTGACTAAACTTAGCCCGATTCTTTTTCGCTGATAATCAACATCAACTACTTTTACGGTAATATGTTGATGCATTTTCACAACATCATTTACATCAGCCACATAACCTTCTTTTAGCTGTGAAATGTGGATAAGTCCGCTTTCTTTTATTCCGATATCAACAAAACAGCCAAAAGCCGTGATATTATTGACAATGCCGGGTAAAATCATTCCTATTTTTACATCATCAAAAGTTTTTACATTGGGGTCAAACTCAAAGATTTTAGCAGATTTACGCGGGTCTAATCCGGGTTTTTCCAATTCTTTTAGAATATCTTTCAAATAGATAACTCCCACGTTATCATTGATATACTTTTGGATGTTTACTTTGTTTATAGCTTCTTTATTACCGATAAGTTTCTCTGGTGAAATGTCTAAGTCATTTGCCATTTTTTGAACAATCGGGTAAGCCTCAGGATGTACAGCTGAATTGTCCAACGGATTTTTCCCCTCGTGAATACGTAAAAAAGCAACCGCTTGTTGGTAAGCTTTTGCTCCTAATCTTGGAACGCTCAAAAGTTCCTCTCTTTCAGAGAAAGCTCCTTTTTCGGAACGATATTTTACAATGTTTTCCGCCATTTTTTCTCCAATTCCGGATACATATGAAAGAAGAGATTTTCCTGCCGTATTGAGGTTTACACCTACTGAATTTACACATCTAATTACAACAGAATCAAGTTCTTCTTTTAGTTTTGTTTGGTTTACATCGTGCTGATATTGTCCCACTCCAATTGCTTTAGGGTCAATTTTCACCAATTCTGCCAAGGGGTCAGAAAGGCGTCTGCCTATCGATACGGCTCCACGTACTGTAACGTCATAGTTGGGGAACTCATCACGTGCTATTTTTGACGCTGAATACACCGAAGCACCCGCTTCATTGACTACAAAAACTTGCAAAGGAGAGCCGAAAGCTACGTTTTTTATGAATAATTCCGTTTCGCGTGAGGCTGTTCCGTTTCCGATGGCGATAGCTTCAATTTTGTAGGAATTAACCATTGATTTGATTTTTTTCATCGCCATTGTGGTATCTTTTTGCGGAGGATGCGGAAAAATAGTTTCGTTGTGTAATAAATCTCCTTTTTCATCCAAACACACAACCTTACAACCAGTTTTGAATCCGGGGTCGATGGCTAAAATTCTTTTCTCCCCAAGAGGAGCAGCCAATAACAATTGTTTCAAATTTTCAGCAAAAATTTGAATAGCCTTATTATCAGCTTGTTCCTTAGCTTCTTGTAAAGTTTCATTTGCAATGGAAGGTGCTAAAAGACGTTTATAGCTATCTGAAATCGCATCATTCAGAAAATCAGCAACTTCTCCATTTGTTTTGATGATGTTCTTACTTATAGAGTTGATTGCTTCTTCCGAATCAATTTCTACTTTTAATCGTACAAAACCTTCACTTTCAGCTCTAAGCATTGCTAAAATACGATGTGAAGGCGTTTTCAAAAGATTTTCTTCCCAATCAAAATACATTGAGAATTTTTGAGCCTCTTCAGTTTCGGCTTTTGCTTTGACCACTTGCGAAATAATATTTGCGTTGCGTTGAAACATACGTCTCAAAGTTTTTCGGATAAAAATATTTTCGCTAATCCATTCGGCAATAATGTCAGAAGCTCCTTGCAAAGCTTCTTTTTCTGTGGGAACTTCTTTATTAATATATTTTGACGCAGTAAATTCTAAATCATTGATTTTTTGTGACATAATGATTTTAGCCAAAGGTTCCAATCCTTTTTCTTTGGCAACATCGGCACGTGTTTTTTTTCTCTTTTTGTAAGGTAAGTAAATGTCTTCCAGTTCGTTGAGAATAAAACAAAGTTCTATTTTTTGTTTTAAATCATCGGATAGCTTTCCTTGCTCTTCAATGGCTGTCAAAATAGTTTCTTTTCTTTTGAGAATATTTTCATATTCTGTTTGCCATTTTGAGATTTGCTCGATGGCTATTTCGTCCAAATTTTGTGTTTTGTCTTTTCTGTAACGTGCAATAAACGGAATTGTACAGCCTTCGGAAAGGAGTAATAATGTGTTTTCAATCTGATTTTTTTGAAGCGTATTATTCTGATTTTGAATGTACTGAATGTTTGTCATTGTGTGGTTGTAAAATTTTGTAAGTTAAGGAAATGAAAAAAGCCACCTTTTTAAAAAGATGGCTTTGTTTTTTGAGCCGATAGAGGGATTCGAACCCACGACCCCGAGATTACAAATCACGTGCTCTGGCCAACTGAGCTATATCGGCGTTATTGCGGGTGCAAATGTAAGAACTTTTTTTTAATTTGCAACTATTTTCCGAAAAAAATTAACTCAACTTGTTCAATTTTCCGATGAAAGCTCCCGCTTTTTGCTCAAAATCTTTTCTAACTTGCTTTAAATGAGCACCTCTGTTTTCAACATTTCGGTGATAAATTTTTTCGATTAATTCATCATAAGCTACCAAAATTTCTAGGGTAAGCTCCGAACCTTCACCAAAATTTCCGCTTGTGTACTCCCAATGAAAAACACTGTCAATAATATCTCCGAAAACGTAGTTAATTTCTTTTTTTAAATTTCTGATGCTTGCCATAATCATTTCTTTTTAATTCGGTTACAAATGTACAATAAAAAGGCATAAGAACAAAATATTGGCTGAGTTTTACTGCTGAAAATATACGATTATTTGTATTTCTAAATTATGAGAATTCAGAAAAAAATGGTAATATTGCACATTATTTCTTAAAAAATATTTTTATGGATGCTCAGAAAGTAGATATGTTTATCATTACTAACGCAAAATTTTTCAAAAGTGAATTAGTACCTCAAATCCGTCAGCGTTTACTTGAATTGGATGACTCTCATTGGGTTGCTTTACAGTCACTTCAGTTAAAAGATCCTACCACATCGTTAATCATTTCATTTTTCGTGGGACAATTGGGAATTGATCGCTTCTATATCGGTGATACGGGGCTTGGAATAGCTAAACTATTAACCTGCGGAGGGTTAGGGATTTGGACAATCGTCGATTGGTTCTTGATTATGGATGCTACACGTGATAAAAATGCAGAAATTTTACAAGCAGCACTTTTCTAATTGACAGCAAAAAACACATATACGTTTTTTACAATATTCTGTGTTGTAGGTTGGGGGTGGTTGATTATCAGTTTTTTAACTCATAAGAGTGATGTGGGGCTTACGGTCTGTATGTCCAAACACATAACTGATATCCCTTGTCCTTCTTGCGGGACAACTCGTTCCGTGGTTTCTTTTTTTGAAGGGAATTTTGTTAAATCTTTCTATTTGAATCCATTAGGGATATTGGCTTCTTTATTTTTATTGATAGCTCCGCTTGTACTTTTGTATGATTTAGTGTTCCGTAAAACTTTATTTTATCAAATGTACATAAAATTGGAAGAGTATTTGAAAAAAGCATATGTTTATATTCCTCTGATTTTCTTGATATTACTTAATTGGATTTGGAATATACAAAAAGGATTATGATAACAATCAAAAAATTAGGCTACAGAATCAGCGAAAGCGATAAGGAAAGAGCTTCAAATAGTTATTTGATGTCCGTGATGGCGATTATTGTAGGGTTGCCTTTCCCGATAGTCAATCTTTTAGCTACGTTTGTATTCTTTTTTGCTTACAGAAGAAGCTCTTACTTTGTGCGTTGGCATTGCACGCAAGCGTTGATATCACAACTGTCTGTTTTTCCGATAAATGTGATTGGCTTTTGGTGGACAATCTCAATTATTTTTGGAAAATGGGAAGTTACTAATAGCTATATAGCTTATTTGATAACTGTTTTTCTGTTCAACTTTGTGGAATTTATCGGGACAGCTTATACGGCAACCAAAGTGCGTAAGGGAGAACACTTAATTTGGTGGTTTTACGGAGATATTACGGATTTATTAGTGAAAAATGATGAGTAAAATAGCTATCCGAGGAATTTTGATTCTTGTTTCATTTTTAGGAACTTGGTTTTTGTTAAAACAAGTTAATTGGGTTGGGCTTGTTAATATAAATGATATAAAAGAGAATCGAAATATTCAAAAACTTGAAAAAGAGCTTGGAAAGATGATGATTTCCGAATTTAAGTCTGAAGCTGAAAGTGTTGAAAATCCGTATGTTATTCAAACGATTGATAGCTTAGTTACAAGAATTTGCAAACCAAATCAGATTGATTCAGAAAGTATTCGAGTTTACATATTCAAAAGTCCGATAGTTAATGCCTTTGCTCTTCCTGACCGTCAGTTAGTTATCTACACAGGATTGATTGAAAAAACTGAAACACCGGAGGCTCTCAGCGGAGTAATTGCACACGAGTTAGCTCACATCGAACGCAAACACGTTATGGAATCGCTCATAAAAGAATTGGGTTTGGGCGTTTTACTTTCGTTAATTTCAGGTCAGTCCGATTTATCAATCGCAACAGAAATTGTTCAAATGGTTTCTTCGTCGGCTTTTAGCAGAGAAATGGAAAAGGAGGCAGACCTTCTGGGAGTGGATTATCTTATTGAAAGTCAGGTAAATCCGAAGCCTTTTGCGGAGCTAATGAAAACCTTTGGGAAGGGAGAATTTTCTGCTTTAAAATGGATTCAGTCACATCCAATGTCCAAAGAACGAGAGGAATACATAATGGAAAAAGCCAGAAATGCAAAAGTTTCGTTTACAGAAATAATTTCTCCAAGTACTTGGGAATCATTTAAAAAAGAAATTTCGAGCGAAGATGATGAATTTTGAAACAGAATAAAGAAGCAATCTCAAAAAATTGACTGTGATGAAATTTATTTATATAATTCTTTTTTCAATGCTAACTATTTCTGTTTCAGGGCAGAGTAAAATAGAAAAGGCAAAGGAAAATTTATCTCAAGATTTGCAAATTCAAGGCGGAAATGCTTCAAATTCTAACAGAAATTCATCTCGTTCTTCTTCCAGTTCTCATTATTCTGGTGAAGGGATTTTTGCAGGAATTTTGTTGGATTTGACTATATTTCTGGCGTATTATGTGGCTTTTGAAACTCCTTTGGAACAAGAAAGTCAGATGTATAATTCTACTTTAAGTCCTTATCCGTTTTACGCAGGAGCTAAAGGAGATTATAATTATGTGCGTTCGGACGACTATATTTTTTGGAGATTGGAAGGTTCTAATTACTATTTTTCTGAAAAAGGTAAATTTTTTATGAATGATTTGAACTTGAAAATCAGATTGGGAAACCGCTTTGCTTTAAAAGCCGAATATTTGCATTTTTGGGAAAAATTGTTAGCAAACAAAAACAGCAAATTGGATATATTCACGCTTACGGGGCAATATTTTCGTATAAGAACGCCGAGAGTTTCTCTCCATTGGGGACTCGGAGCAAGTTATATAGGCAATGAAATCAATCAGTTAGGATTTGCAACCGAATTAGGAAACGAAATCTTCATTAAACCATTCTCTTTATATACAGACTTGAAGTACAGTGCTTTTAGGAATAGTGATGTTTATCATTTTTCGATTGGACCAAAGTTTTATTTCAGAAATTACAACATAGGGGTTAAATATCAATATGTTAATTTGGCTGGAAGCAAGGCTTCGGGCGTTAGTTTCGGGGTTGGAGCGATTTTTTAACAGAAGGAAGAAATTTCCTAAATTCCATCGTTACAAGCAATCCACAACTTTTCGTCAGGAACAGGAGCTGTGATTTCAATTTTTTCTTTCTTCACAGGATGAATAAAACTTAATTTTCGTGCGTGAAGATGGATGCTTCCGTCTGGGTTTGAGCGTTTTGCACCATATTTTAAATCTCCCTTTATAATGCATTCTATGGCAGAAAGTTGCGACCTAATTTGATGATGCCTTCCTGTAATTAGCTGAATTTCCAGCAGATAGTAATTATTTAATTTTTTCAGTAATCTGTAATTTAGTACCGCTTTTTTGCTATTTTTTACTTCTTTTTTGTGAGCTGTGGATTTATTTTTTTCCGTATTTCTTGTAAGCCAATGTGTTAGAGAACCTTCGGTGGGAGAGGGGCAGTTTTCTGTAATTGCCCAATATGTTTTTTCGATAGTGTTTTTCTCTGCAAATGAGGCATTTAATCTGGATAAGGCTTTGGAAGTTTTTGCAAAAACTACAATTCCTGTGGTGGGTCGGTCTAAACGATGTACCACGCCGAGGAAAACTTCACCGGGTTTATTGTATTTATTTTTTAAGTGTTTTTTAACAATTTCACTTAAAGGAGAATCACCCGTTTTGTCGCCTTGGACGATGTCTCCAGCCCTTTTGTTTATGATTATCAGGTGATTGTCCTCGTAAAGTATTTGTAGGTTTTCTGCGTTTGATGTTATTTTCATATTTTCTTTTTTTCGTAAGATAGACAAAACGAAAATCGTCATAAAAAAGCCCTAAAAGCAAAACAATGATGGGAATAGTTAAAGCTTTCAGATTCATTTCCATTTTTACGAAGAAAAAACCACCGCTTAATCCTCCTAAAAAGAAGAAAATAATGATGAATAAACGTAATTTGATGTTTGATTTTACTTTGTCTAACTGAGTCTTTAAGTTATTATTTTTCAGGTAAATCCATTGAGAAAGTTCGATTCCTAAATCTGTGAATAAACCTGTAAGGTGCGTGGTTCTGACTATGGAATTAGAAATTTTCGTTACGAATGAATTTTGTACTCCCATAGCAAAAAGCAATATGCAGGCGGTAATATCAGTTGGGAAATCGGTAAAAAAATGATTGAGTACCATTGCAGTAAACAACAAAAAACACTCCACCAAAGTAGGAATAACAAAAACGTTGTGCTTTTTGTAATGATTTGCTGTTTCAATAAGCCAACCCGATGTAAATGAGCCTACTAAAAAGGAAAAAATATACAAAAAGTAAATCGTTCCTTTCCAGAATTCCATTATGGAAACGTCGTAAATAAAAAGAGCAAAATGCCCTGTTACATTGGTAGTTAACTTTCCTAAAAACAAGAAACCAACCACATTAACAATTCCCGCTACAAACGAAAGTACCACAGCAATTTGTAAATTATTTTTTGCTGTTCTATTTTTTCCCTGATGCCGAAACATTACACGAATGCAATATTCAAAAGTTTCAGATTCAGGATTTTACTCTGAATCTGAAATTTCTGAAAAATTCTAATAAGATTCCTCTTTATTGGGAAATTCAAGGTTTTTCACATCTTCCACATAACGAGAAACAGCCGAAGTTATTTCATCATACAAATTGGCATAACGACGTAAAAATCTCGGGTGAAATTCATTAGTCATTCCTAAAACATCGTGAAGTACAAGTACTTGACCATCAACACCATTTCCTGCTCCAATTCCTATAACGGGGATACTAACACTCTTGGCTACTTCTTCTGCCAAAGTTGCCGGAACTTTTTCCAGAACGATTGCAAAACATCCCATTTTTTCCAGCATAATGGCATCTTCTTTTAGTTTTTGAGCTTCCGCCTCTTCTTTAGCTCTAACTGTATAAGAACCAAATTTATAGATTGATTGCGGAGTTAATCCTAAATGACCCATCACAGGAATACCGGCGTTTAAGATGCGTTTGATACTTTCCTTGATTTCTTTTCCACCTTCAAGTTTTACTGCGTGTCCGCCACTTTCTTTCATAATACGAATGGCTGAACGGAGAGCTTCTTTGGGATTAGACTGATACGAACCGAAAGGTAAATCAACAACTACCAGCGAACGTCCCGCCCCCCGAACCACCGATGAAGCGTGGTAAATCATTTGGTCTAAGGTAATTGGCAAAGTGGTTTCGTGCCCTGCCATCACGTTACTCGCAGAGTCACCTACAAGAATTACATCAATTCCCGCTCCGTCAATGATTCTGCTAAATGTATAATCGTAAGCCGTAAGCATTGAAATTTTCTCTCCGCGAGATTTCATATCAATTAACGACTTTGTTGTTACACGTTTGTATTCTTTTTTTGCAACAGACATATTAATTTTCAAATAAATAGATAATTATCTAACAATGGTTTGTGTTCGGTCGGGACCTACTGAAACAAGTGTGATAGGCACTTCCAATTCTTTTTCTAAAAATGAAATATAATCATTTAATTCTTTTGGAAGTTCTTCTGTATCAGTGATTTGTGTTAAATCTTTCGCCCATCCTTTCATTTCTGTGTAAATAGGAGTTACGTTTTGCTCTTCGATATTATATGGTAAATGATTGATTTCTTTGCCGTTGTATTTGTAGGAAGTACACACTTTCAATGTTTCAAACCCACTTAAAACGTCGGCTTTCATCATCATAAGTTGCGTCACTCCATTCACTTGCACGGCATATTTCAGTGCAACCAAGTCTAACCATCCGCAACGGCGTTTACGTCCTGTAGTAGCACCAAATTCACGCCCCACACGTCCCATTGTTTCGCCATCTTCATCAAAAAGCTCAGTTGGGAAAGGTCCGCTTCCAACACGTGTAGTGTAAGCTTTGAAAATACCTAAAACCTCGCCAATTTGTGTTGGAGCAACCCCCAAACCTGTACAAGCTCCTGCGGCAGTTGTATTTGAAGAAGTAACAAAAGGATATGTTCCGAAATCGATATCTAACAATGAACCTTGAGCTCCTTCTGCCAATATTTTTTTTCCGCTTTTAATAGCTTGATGTATATATTCTTCACTATCAATGAATTGAAGTTTTTTCAGAGATTCGATAGCTTCAAAGAATTCTGCTTCCAATTCTGACAGATTGTATTGAATTTCCACATTGTAGTGCGAAATCATTTCTTCGTGCTTGTCTGTTAAATTGCGATATCTTGTCTCAAAATCAGCCAGTTCGATATCGCCCACACGAAGCCCATTTCTGCCCGTTTTGTCCATATAAGTTGGTCCTATTCCTTTTAAGGTAGAGCCAATTTTTGCCTTTCCTTTTGAGGCTTCGGAAGCAGCATCAAGCAATCGGTGTGTAGGCAAGATAAGATGTGCTTTTCTGGATATTAATAATCTGTTTTTCAGGTCGATATTGAATTTTCCTAAAGCGTCAATTTCTTTTTTGAAAATAACGGGGTCAATAACCACGCCATTTCCAACAATATTTATTGCATTTTTGTGGAAAATCCCTGAGGGGATGGTATGTAAAACGTGTTTGATTCCGTTGAATTCGAGAGTGTGTCCAGCATTGGGACCTCCTTGAAAACGTGCGATGATATCGTACTTTTGTGTAAGTACATCTACGATTTTTCCTTTTCCTTCATCGCCCCATTGAAGCCCAAGAAGTAAATCTACTGCCATTTTTGTTTGTTTTATGTTGAAAAATTATTTTTTACAATTTATTTATAAATTATTTTATTTCAGACTTATAAACTTGATTATTTAAATAAAATATTTAAGAATTATCGATTTTAATTTGCAAATTAAAATCCGAGAAAAAGAAAGTGATAAATACTATTTTTCTTCCTCTTTTTTGTTTTTTACACCATAGAAATACAACGAGTGATTGTTGATTTTTATGTCGAATATTTCTTCTATAGTTTGTTTAATAGCTTGAATTCGAGGGTCGCAAAACTCCATAATTTCGCCGGTATCGGTAAGGATTACGTGGTCGTGTTGGCGATCAAAATATGCTTTTTCATAATGTGCCTGATTTTGCCCGAATTGATGCTTGCGAACCAAACCACATTCCAATAAAAGCTCAATAGTGTTGTAAAGCGTAGCACGACTCACACGATATTTTTTATTTTTCATTTTGATATAAAGCGTTTCAATATCAAAATGTTCACCACTTTCATAAATTTCCCTAACAATTGCGTAACGCTCAGGAGTTTTTCGGTGTCCGTTTTCTTCCAAGTATTTGGTGAAAACCTTTTTAACGATTTCTAAATTTTCTTGGGTAGTATTCGCCATAACTATTTAATGTAATCAAAGGACAAAGTTACAATTTTTTTTGATATATTCGTATGAATTGAGCGTTTTAATTAAGTGCGATTTTATTGCATTTTATAAAAGTAAAAAGAGAGCTTTTAGCTCTCTTTTGTTATTGATTTTCAAGGAATTCTTTTTCAGATAATACTCGCCCGAAAAGTTTTTCTTTCCAATTTGTCCAACCATATTTTTTTGCAAAAATAAATAGCATTACTGGGAAATAAACCAATAAAGATGGTAATATGGTTGCCGCGAGCGAAGGTTCGGAAATGTCTTTTAATAACGAAGGTGTTTGAAAGACAGACCAACTACTTGTTATTAAAAGGGCAGAGAAAATGTTATTCGCTATGTGAAAACCCAGAGCCAATTCCAAGCCTTCATCCATTAGAACAATTATTCCGAGGAAAAATCCTGTGCCGATGTAATATGCTAATAACCAATAGCCTAATTTTCCTATCTCGGGATTGGCAGCGTGAACTAATCCGAAGGTTACGGAACTGAAAAGCAGCGGAAACCAACGATTTTTAACAAAAATTCCGACTCCTTGCATTAAATACCCTCGGAAAAAATACTCTTCAAATCCTGCTTGAAAAGGTATAAGTAATAAGGATAATATACACAAGATTAAGAACGGTTCGAGTTGAAAATTCCACTCAAAATCCTCGGGAAATATTAGAAAGTCTGCAAAAACCATCGCAGTTACAATTCCGCCCCACAGAAAAAAAGAAAAGAAAAAACGCTTCCAATCTATCTTATTTCGTGAAGTGTGAAAATGTAACAACGGCTGTTGATGTACATAACGAACCCAAAGTAGCAAAATGCCACAAAAAAACGCAAAAGAAATTAAATTTTCTGCAAAAAAACGCAATTCTCCTTTCTGCTTGATAGATGCTTTTATCAATTCGCTGGAATCAACCACCAAAAAAGCTAAAAAGCTCAATATAGTGACACCAAAAAATAACAGCGGACAGATTACGTATAGCCATTTTGGGCTTTTACCGCGATATGCATTTTCAATGTACATTTTTTCCTAACCTTTTCGGATTGTTAAAAAATGTATGTGATTCCTATTTTTCCTGCGGCAGTATTTCCGCCTCCTAATTCAAGGTTTACCCCGAAGTTATCATTGAAAAAGTAACGTCCGCCTACTTGCAACCCCCAACCTAATCCAGAAGAGTAATATGGTTGTAAGTATGGATGTTTGTGATTGTGTGACCAATGGAAATACCCAACAGTTGCACCAGCGTAAACGTCAAATTCTGAAGGAATTCTTAGTATTCTGTTAAAGTGATAGTTACCATTTGCCATAATTCCTAATCCTGAATATTTTACATTTTCTTTAGAGCTGGAACGGAACGAAATTTCGCCTCCTACGGTGAAATCTTCTGCAATACCGTAATCAACACCCACGTAAACAGGAACACCCCAACCGGAAAAGCCAAAACCTCCGTTTATTTGGAAATTATTAACTTCCAATGAACCTTGAGCCGACATAGCTGCCGTGAAAGACACAAATAATCCGAATAATAAAATAATTTTTTTCATCTTCTTAAATAAATTAAATTGTTAATAATGCAAAAGTAAACTTTAAACTTGTTTAAACTTTTCGAATAAATGTTAGTATAATCCCTAGATACAACATAGCCATCCAAGTTGTGTTTAGGGTTTCATATCTTATAATCAATCCTTTAAAACCATCAAGCCACGCAAAACTTCTCTCTATTTTAAACCGATTTTTATATAATTCTTCGTCAAAATAAATATTTTCATTTTGTCCATTTCTGGGATTTTGTTTGATATTAGGTATTATTTCTTTTTCCTGTAAAAAACTTTTTAAGTCTCGGCTATCAAAACCTGCATCTGCATTGACAAACAAGCCTTTATGCTCTATTTTCGCTTCCTCCAAAAGATTCAAAATCTCTTTTAAAACAAAGTCTATATTATTCAAATCGTGATGATTACCGGATTTTGGACTACCCATTGCTAAAATTTGCCCCAAATTATCACACAGAAAGATAGAATTCGTGGTCTTTGACTTTTTTCTTAACTGATAACCAACAGATTGTCCTCCCATTCGACATCGAGTATGACTACCATCAAGTTGGACGCTTGATAAATCTAATTTTCTCCGATTCTCAAGCAACAAATTAAGCCAAATTCGCTTAAAACTACCATCTTTACTCCATTTATTGAAATAATAATAGACTGTTTGATAGCTTATTTTTTGGTCTTTAAAATACACTTCTACCGGAAGTTCCCTCCACTGGCAACCTGTTTTTAATCGTTTGACTATCAGAAGAAAAATTAATGATAAATCAAATTTTGTTTTAAATCCTCTTTTTCCAATACTCAAATGGGAAATAATCCATTTTTTTATTATATCTTTGCTCAAAGTTCCTTGATTTTCATTTTGTTATGCAAAACAAAAATGCTAAAAATTCTTGGAACTTTTAATTTTCCTCTTAAAAAGTTTAGACAGGTTTTTTATAAGAAATATGAGTACAAATAAAATGTTAAAATTTAGTTTTTATTTTTAAAGAATACTTCTTACTGAAATAGATTTATATGAAAGAAACTTCACCAAAAAATAAACTTTGATGAAGTTTCAAAATGTATTATAAAAGTGTTAGTTTTTTGATTTATAACTTTTTGATATCGTCAATGATTTTCAAAGCTAAATCGTCAGCTTCTTTTTGGCTTTTGGCTTCTGTATAAATACGGATGATAGGTTCAGTATTTGATTTTCTCAAGTGAGCCCAGCTTTCGGCAAAATCAATTTTCACTCCGTCGATAGTGTTCACATTTTCATTAGCATATTTTTCTGCCATTTTTTTCAAAATGTTATCCACGTTTACATCGGGCGTCAGTTCAATTTTGTTTTTGCTCATAAAATAAGCAGGATAACTTTCACGAAGTTGTTTTGCAGAACAATTTTTCGTAGCTAAAAGCGACAAAAACACAGCAACACCCACCAAAGCATCACGTCCGTAATGCAATTCAGGATAAATTACTCCGCCGTTTCCTTCACCACCGATAACAACGTTATGTTTTTTCATCATTTCAACAACGTTTACTTCTCCCACAGCCGAAGCAAAGTATTTTCCGCCGTGTTTTTCGGTAACGTCACGCAAAGCCCTTGATGAAGAAAGGTTGGAGGCAGTATTTCCCGGAGTTTTTCCTAAAATATAGTCAGCACAAGCTACGAGAGTGTATTCTTCTCCAAACATTTCTCCATCCTCGCAAATGAGCGCTAATCTGTCCACATCTGGGTCAACTACGATTCCAAAATCAGCTTTTTCGGCAACAACTTTGGCAGAAATATCTCCCAAATGTTCTTTCAGAGGTTCCGGATTATGAGGGAAATGCCCCGTTGGCTCGCAATAAAGTTCCACAACTTCTACTCCTAATTTTTTCAAAAGCTTAGGAATTGCAATTCCTCCGGTTGAATTTACAGCATCGACAACTACTTTGAATTTTTTCTTTTTAATAGCTTCAACGTCTAAAACTTTTAAATTAAGAACAGCTTCAATGTGTTTATCAATGTAGGTGTCGTTTTTGGTAATTTTCCCCAAATCATCGACCAAAGAGAAACTAAAATCATTCTTTTCAGCAATTTTCAGGATTTCTTCTCCGTCCTTTCCGCTTAGAAACTCTCCTTTATTGTTGAGAAGTTTCAGGGCGTTCCATTGTTTTGGGTTATGGCTGGCAGTCAAGATGATACCTCCGTCAGCTTTTTCCATTGGTACGGCAACTTCCACAGTGGGGGTGGTACTCAAACCTGTGTCAATCACTTCAATTCCCAAGCCTACAAGCGTATAAGCAACCAAATTCTGAATCATTTCGCCTGAAATTCGGGCATCGCGTCCCAAAACCACACGGATATTTTCTTTTTTTAAGGTTGATTTTAGCCAAGTTCCGTAAGCAGCGGCAAATTTTACAGCGTCGATTGGAGTTAAATTGTCTTCGGGTTTTCCGCCGATTGTACCCCGAATTCCTGAAATAGATTTAATTAATGTCATATTCTTATGTTTTTATGATTAAATATGTTCGTTTTTATTTTTTAATAAAAATGCACTGTAACATTATCAAGACATTCTATTCCCAAAAGGGTGGAAGCTCCTCCTAAAGAACTCAAATCACTTTTGTAGATGCTAATTTGCAGTAAATCAATACTATTGAATAAAAGTAAATCTCTTCCTTCAGGTGCTCTGTTTTCTTTTGGAATTCTAAAATCGATTATATCAGTGTATAAATTGTGTATTTTGCCCAACGAATACATTTTGAAAATCACTTCAAAATCACGATTTTGCCCGATTTCATCGAATAGCGAACGACTAATGTTACTCACTGCATTTCCGTAATGGTCTATATAGATGATACTTCCGTAAATGAAAGATTTATCTCGTGAAATTTCAGGCTTTAAGTAGTTTATTTTCAGGTAATTATCTGTTTTTTTTCCGATTTTATCAAGAGGAATTTCATTGCCTATTTTGGCTATTATTTTCGGAAAGAAATCAAGTGCCGGAAATAGCGTAACAGGTTCATTTTCTCCGATTTCATAAACTTCTACATCTTTCTCATTTTCAGATAATAAATGAAAAATACCATTGTCAGCCCCAATGAAATAATGTCCGTTAAGATACATAATCAAGTGCTTTTTTTCGGGAGTTCGCTCCGAATCCACACCAATAACGTGAATGGTTCCTTTCGGGAAATGTATGTAAGCATTTTTGAGGATATAAGCCGTTTGCAGAACATCAAAAGGAGTAACCAAGTGTGAAATATCAACAACGTGAGCCTGCGGAAGATTGCTATAAATAGCACCTTTCACAGCTCCGACGGAGTAGTCTCGCTCTCCAAAATCTGTAGTTAATGTGATGATTTTCAAATTAATTGTTATTACACCTGAAATTATGTAGTACGGTTAAAAATGCCCACAAACATAGTAAAAAAAATATTATTATACATTCTTTTAAGGTATTATTTATTAACATTTGTCGCAATTGATATTTTCCGTTGTTTGAAATTGATTTTAATTCAAATATTTTCTACCTTTGCGAAAAACTTATCATATTTTATTTATGAATCATAACTATTATGCAGTAATTATGGCGGGTGGAATCGGTTCTCGTTTTTGGCCTATCAGCACCGAAAGCTACCCGAAACAGTTTCACGATATGTTGGGTACGGGACAGACATTGCTTCAAAGAACCTTTTCCCGACTTAATAACTTCATTCAAAAGGAAAATATTTTAGTTTTGACCAATGAAATATATGGTGAGTTAGTTAAGGAGCAAATCCCCGAAATAGATAGTCAAAACATTGTTTTAGAGCCTTGTATGAGAAATACAGCTCCTTGCATATTGTATGCTTCGATGAAAATAAAACAACGAAATCCCAATGCACTGATGATTGTTGCTCCAAGTGACCATTGGATTGAGAATGAAACCGTCTTTGCTGAAAATGTGAAAAAGTGTTTTGAAGCTTCACAAAATGCTGATATTCTGATGACTTTAGGAGTTATTCCTACGTTTCCCAATACAGGATATGGCTACATTCAGTATGATAAAAACACTTCTGATGAAATAAAAAAAGTAAGTCAATTTCGGGAGAAGCCTGATTATCAAACTGCTAAGGAATTTTTACAATTGAGGAATTTTCTGTGGAATGCAGGGATTTTTGTTTGGAGCGTACGAAGTGTCTTGCAAGCTTTTAAAATATATCAACCTGTTATGTATGAGCTATTTGACAAGGGAAGTGATTTTTATAACACGGAGCAAGAACCAGATTTTATCAAAGAGAATTATCCCAAAGCCGATAATATTTCGGTTGATTATGCCATTTTGGAGCCTTCTTCCAATATATATGTGCTTCCTGCTCGCTTCGATTGGAACGATTTAGGAACGTGGGGTTCACTATATGAAAAACTTCCGAAGGATGAAACGCAAAATGCAGTGGTAAATGCTCAAGTTTTGTTCAGAAATGCAACTAACAATATTGTGCGTTCCGAAAAGGGGAAAACAGTTGTAATTGAGGGTCTTAATGATTACATAGTTGTGGATAAGGAAGAAGTATTGCTGATTTGCCCGAAACAAAACGAACAAAATATTAAAGAAATACTAAACGAGGTTAAAAATAAGTTTGGAAATCATTTAGGATAGGTGTTTTATTATGCTTTTCTGAAAAAGTGATAATAATATTATTTTTAAGGATTTAATTAAAAGAAAACAGAAATTTTTTTCTGTTTTTTTGTGTTTCTCAAAAAAATAAAATATTTTTACCGACATTAATCTTAATAACTCAATAACTATGCAAATGTTAGACCATATAGATTTTATGCTACTTGATGAATTGCAGAAAGACGGAAAGCAGTCCATCAAAAAGTTAGCAGAAAAGGTAGGGCTTTCCATCACGCCCGTACACGAGCGAATAAAAAAATTGGAAACCAGCGGAATTATAGAAAATTATGTCGCAGTGGTTAATCCTAAACAATTAGGTAAGAAGCTTGTAGCGTACTGTCAGGTAAAATTGTTGCGTCATCAAGGAGAGCTTTTTGAAGAATTTGAAAAGTATATAAGCACGTTAGATGAAGTTCTTGAAGCCTCGTATATGGCGGGAGGTTATGATTTTTTGCTCAAATTGGTGCTAAACGATATGGAAGAATATCAGAGATTTGTTGTGCATAAAATTTCGAAATTGGAAATAATTGCAAACATTCAAAGTTCGTTCGTAATTAAGGAAATCAAAAATACGTCAATGATAAAATGTTTACGTGACGAAGCAGAATATGAATACAATAACACACTGAAAAACAGTAACGAATTATAAATACATTATTAAAAATAGTTAATACTGATGCATATAGCCGTCGCAGGAAATATTGGAGCAGGAAAAACCACACTAACAGCTCTTTTAGCAAAACATTATAACTGGGAAGCTCATTATGAGGATGTTGTAGATAATCCGTATTTGGATGATTTTTATCATCAAATGGAACGTTGGAGTTTTAATCTACAGATTTACTTCTTAAATAGTCGCTTCCGTCAGGTTTTAGATTTTCGTGAAAAGGGAAATAACATAATACAAGACAGAACAATTTACGAAGATGCTCACATTTTCGCACCCAATTTGCACGAAATGGGACTTATGAGCGGGAGAGATTTCCAAAATTACAAATCGCTTTTCTTTCTGATGGAAAAGCTTGTGCAACCGCCCGATTTGCTTATTTATTTGCGAAGTACGATTTCAAATTTAGTGAAGCAAATTCATAAGCGAGGAAGAGATTATGAAAGCTCTATTTCAATAGATTATCTTAATCGTTTAAATGAACGTTATGAACAATGGATTAAAAATTACGATAAAGGAAAGCTATTGATTATTGATGTGGATGACATTAATTTCGTGGATAATCCTGAGGATTTGGGCGAAATAATAAACAAGGTTGATGGCTTGCTTTATGGACTTTTCTGAAATAAATAAAAACAAATTAATATGCCGGAATTAAAGAAAATATTCGAAGGTTCTTCAATTCAAGCTAATCTTATAAAGTTGGCTTTGGAAGAAATTGGAATTGAGCCAATTATAAAAGACCGCACGGAATCAGGGAGATTGGCAGGATTTGCAAGTGAAATTCCAATGCAAGTGGAAGTATATGTTTTTGAAAATCAGTATGATGAAGCTATTGATGTTTTGAAAAACTTATCTTTGGAAGATTAATTCTTCTTTTCGTTTCTATCAAAAGAAAAATATGTTTAACAGTTGAGAATTAGGGCGTAAAAGCATTTTAACTCTCAACTTTTAATTTTTGTAAATAAATGAAATACACACGTTTAACCAAAGAACAGCTGGAAGAACTCCATCACGATTTTGCTCGTTTTTTGGCTTCACAACAAATTACTTCCGATGAATGGGAAATCATAAAAAGAGAAAAACCACACATAGCAGAGGAAGAAATTGATATCTTCAGCGATTTGGTTTGGGAAAAGAGTTTGGAAAAAGTTAAATTTTTAGAAAGAATTGATAGTGAGTCTGTTAATTGTTTCTATTTTGGAGAGAATGATGCTCAAATGATTTCCGTTTTAATTTCAAACAAAACTGTTGATTTAACAACTTCGGAAGGATTTCACTGGCTTGAAAATAACATACATTCTGATAAAGTTCAGCTTTATACGGGGAAAAAAAAATTGGAAGAAGACCGTAAATTGGAAATATTTAATTTAATTCGTCAAGGAGCTCAAGTGTCTGACGGAAAGCTTTTTAAATCTTTATTAGATATAAAAAAGCAGATTGAAAATAAATAAATTTTTCAGTGGAGGATATTTTTTCTTTTCAAAAATTAGTATCTTCGCACGGATTTCAAAAAGTTAAAACTATGGAAAATATACAACAATATACTGAGGATGATATCAGGTCGTTAGACCCTATAGAACACGTTCGTATGCGACCAGGAATGTATATCGGGAAGCTTGGTGACGGTTCTTCTCCAGATGACGGAATTTACATCCTCTTGAAAGAAATTTTGGATAACTGTATTGATGAGTTTGTTATGGGTGCAGGAAAATCCATTGAGGTTAAAATTACGGATAATCGGGTAGAGGTACGAGATTACGGACGGGGAATTCCTTTAGGAAAGATGATTGATGCGGTTTCCAAAATGAACACTGGCGGGAAATATGATTCTCAGGCGTTTAAAAAATCGGTGGGACTAAATGGTGTGGGAACGAAAGCTGTGAACGCTTTGTCAGCTTACTTTAGGGTAGAATCCATACGAGACAATAAATCAAAGTCCGCCACATTTGAAAAAGGTATTTTGCAAGAAGAATCTCCCATTGAGGAATCTTCTAAACGAAGAGGAACAACCGTGGTTTTTATTCCTGATGAAAGTATTTTTAAAAATTACAAGTTCAGAAAAGAGTACATCGAACGGATGTTAAAAAACTACGTTTATCTGAATACGGGACTTACAATACATTACAACGGTGAGAAATATTATTCTGAAAATGGATTAAAAGATTTGTTGACAGAAAATAATAACGAAGAAGATTTTCTTTATCCCATTATTCATTTAAAAGGACCTGATATTGAGGTAGCGGTAACGCACAGCCGAACGCAATACAGTGAGGAATATTACTCTTTTGCAAATGGTCAAAATACTACTCAAGGTGGAACGCATTTGTTGGCTTTCAGAGAAGCTTACGTGAAAACCATTCGGGATTTTTTCAATAAATCGTACGACGCTGCGGATATCCGCAAGTCAATTATTGGAGGAATATCAATCAAAGTGGTGGAGCCCGTTTTTGAAAGTCAGACAAAAACCAAATTGGGTTCAGTGGAAATGGGTGAGGGAATGCCGTCGATACGCTCTTACATCAATGAATTTATTGGTAAACATTTGGATGATTTTCTTCATAAAAATTTGGCTGTTGCCGATGAAATAAAAAAGAAAATTGAACAGGCAGAACGCGAACGCAAGGAGTTGGCAGGAATTAGAAAATCGGCGAGGGAAACGGCAAAAAAAGTTAGTTTACATAACAAAAAACTTCGTGATTGTCGCATTCACTTAACGGACACCAAAAAAGAACGAAATTTGGAAACTACTCTTTTCATAACCGAGGGAGATTCAGCTTCGGGTTCTATTACCAAGTCACGCGATGTAGAAACGCAGGCAGTTTTTAGTCTTAAAGGAAAGCCACTCAATACCTTCGGAATGACGAAAAAAATTGTTTACGAAAACGAAGAATTCAATTTGTTGCAGGCTGCACTAAATATAGAAGAATCCATTTCCGATTTGAGATACAATAATATCGTCATTGCAACGGATGCCGATGTGGACGGAATGCACATTCGTTTGCTTTTAATTACTTTCTTTCTGCAATTTTTCCCGGAATTGATAAAAGAAGGACACGTATATATTTTGCAAACGCCTCTTTTTCGAGTACGCGATAAGCAACAAACAATTTATTGTTATAGCGAAGAGGAAAAGCAAAATGCAATCAAAAAACTAAAAGGAAAGCCTGAAATTACTCGATTTAAAGGATTAGGAGAGATTTCACCCGATGAGTTTAAGCATTTTATTGGTGAAGATATGCGTTTAGAGCCTGTAATGATGGACAAAACTATTCATACAGATCAACTTTTAGAGTTTTATATGGGTAAAAACACGCCCGATCGTCAGGAATTCATCATAAATAACCTCCGTGTGGAATTAGATATGGTTGAAGAGAATTAATTTCATCTATTTTGAAAATAAAAAAAAGCTATTTCTGAGAGGAAATAGCTTTTTTTGTATTTTGGAAAATCTAATTGTTCATCGTGATGAGAAATTCCTCATTATTTCGGGTTTGTTTCATTTGGGTTTCCATAAATTCCATAGCTTCCACAGGATTCATATCTGCCAAGTATTTACGCAAAATCCAAGTGCGTTGCAATGTTTTCTCATCAAGCAGTAAATCATCACGACGTGTTGAAGATGAAACAAGGTCGATAGCAGGGAAAATACGGCGGTTTGCGATGCGTCTATCCAACTGCAGTTCCATATTTCCTGTTCCTTTGAATTCTTCAAAGATAACTTCGTCCATTTTCGAACCGGTTTCTGTGAGAGCTGTCGCTATAATTGAAAGAGAACCTCCGTTTTCGATATTCCGAGCTGCACCGAAAAATCGTTTGGGCTTGTGAAGTGCGTTGGCATCAACTCCTCCCGTAAGTACCTTACCTGAAGCAGGTTGAACAGTATTGTAAGCTCGTGCCAATCGTGTGATAGAATCCAAAAGAATCACCACATCGTGTCCGCATTCAACAAGCCGTTTCGCTTTTTCCAATACGATATTAGCAATTCGTACGTGTTCCGAAGCTTCTTTGTCAAAAGTAGAAGCAATGATTTCACCTTTCACACTTCGTTGCATATCAGTCACTTCCTCAGGACGCTCGTCAATAAGCAAAACCATCAAATAAACTTCAGGATGATTTTTCGAAATAGCATTTGCTATGTCTTTGAGTAACATTGTTTTACCTGTTTTAGGTTGAGCTACAATCATTCCGCGTTGCCCTTTTCCTATAGGAGAAAACAAGTCAATAATTCGAGTAGAAATGGTACTTCCTTTTTCTGCCAATTTGAATTTTTCATCAGGGAAAAGAGGCGTTAAGTGTTCAAAAGAAACGCGATCACGCACAATTTGAGGGTCAAGACCATTTATTTTAAGCACTTTAAGCAGTGGAAAATATTTTTCTCCTTCTTTTGGAGGACGAACCGCACCCAGCACAGTATCACCTGTTTGCAACCCGAAAAGGCGGATTTGTGATTGTGAAACGTAAATATCATCAGGCGAGGCTAAGTAGTTATAATCAGAAGAACGAAGAAAGCCGTAACCATCTTGCATTATATCCAAAACACCTTCACATTCTACAATTCCGTCGAATTCAAACTCAGGGGAACGATAACGATTTTTTTTCTCCTTATCAAAGTTTTCAGAATGATTGTTGTTCGAGTGGTTTTGGTTATTTCCGTTTCCATTCCCATTTCCGTTTTTATTGAAATTGGATTTGTTGTTTTGGTTATTTTGTTGATTCTGAGTGTTTTGTTGGTTGTTTTTTTTCTGGAAGTTTTGTTGCTTTTTGAATTGCTTCGATTCTTTGCTTCCTTCGTTGGAATCTTGTGAGGAAACTTCTCTGGCTTCTGTTTTTTTATTTTCTTTGGTTGTGACAGGAGTATTTTTCTTTTTTACGTTTTGATTTTTAGTTGGCTCCTGTTTTTTTTCTTCAGTAATAATAGTTTCTTTTTCAGTCTGTTCAACTTGTTCGGTTTTGTTGTTTTCAGAAGCTACTTTGGGCGTTGCGTGTTTCTTTTTATTTTGATTTTTTGCAGGATTTACCTTTTCTTCAGCAGTTTCCTTTTCGTTTTGTTGTTTTTTAGGTAATGGAGGGTTTGATGCTTGAAAATCAAGTATTTGGTAAATTAAGTCGCTTTTGTTAAAGCTACGAAATTTAGGAACCTTCATCTCCTGAGCTATTTCCTGTAATTCAGGAAGCTTCATAGATTTTAAATCAGTAATGTCAAACATTGGTAATTTTTTGTTATTAAAATAAAAAAATGATGATTTTTTCCAGTTTTTAGAATGTCGTTGAGATAGATATTTCCTTTATTAAGAAATGTTTAGAGAATGTTTTTAATAGAAGGAACTGAAAAGTCGGTGCAATATTACAATATATATAGATAAAAAGCAAATATTTTTTCAAAAAAATGAATTTTAAATGTTTTATTTAGGGAAAATCAAATTTATTTGGAGAAAAGTTTTTCTTCTTGAATTAAAAACAAAAAAATCAATGTTTTGTATTTGATTAACGTATTAATTGTTATTATCACATTATCAAAGGATTGTGTAATGTTACATTCTACATTTTGTTTTTTGTTCTTATCAAAAAAAAATTATATCTTTACACGGATTTTTCTAAATGAATTAAAAATGGCAAAAGATAAAAATAAATATATCAATAGAGAACTTAGTTGGCTGAAATTCAATGCTCGAGTTCTTCAAGAAGCAGCAGACAAAAACGTTCCGTTATTGGAAAGATTGCGTTTTGCAGGTATCTTTTCCAATAATTTAGATGAGTTTTTTAAAGTGCGTTATGCAACAGTGAAACGTGTGGCGATGAATGATCACGCACACGATGAGCTTGGTGTACACGCTAAAGAATTACTCGAGGAAATAACAAAGGAAGTAATTGAATTACAGGAGGAAAGCCTAAGGATAATTAATTCCGTAACAAAAGAACTTGAAAAGGAAAATATTTTCATTGTAAACGAAAATACATTACTTCCTGAGCACGAGCAGTTTGTAAACACATATTTTTTGGCAAAAGTTCGCCCCGCATTATTCACGATTATTTTAAATGATTTGGAGGCTTTTCCGCAGCTGAAAGACGATGTGGCATATTTGGCAATAAAAATGACACTCAAGGAGGAAACAAAAACAAAAGGAGTGCAAAAGTTTTTCTCATCAAAAGCGTATAAAGAAAAAATACAATACGCTCTTATTGAGCTTCCTACAACGTTAGACCGTTTTGTTGAGCTTCCGCAAGTAGGCAATAAGCATTATATAATAATGATAGATGATATCATTCGTTTTTGTATGCATCGTATTTTTAATATATTTGATTATGAGTCTCTTACTGCTCATATGATAAAAATTACTCGCGATGCGGAACTTGATATTGATGACGATTTGAGCAAAAGTTTTGTGGAGAAGATATCCTCAAGTGTGGAAGGCAGACGTAGCGGAGAACCCGTACGATTAGTGTACGACAAGGAAATAGGAAAAGATACGTTACAATTTTTGTTTGAAAAAATGGAAATTGTTGAAACAGATAGTATTATACCAGGAGGAAGATACCACAATCGCCGTGATTATATGAATTTTCCGAGTATGGGGCGTCGTGATTTGACCTATGAACCCATTCAGCCACTTCCGGTTAAGGGACTTGCTACGGGAGGAAGCCTTCTCCAAAAAATAGCTGAAAAAGATTATTTGCAATTTACTCCTTATCACACATTTTCCAACATTGTTTGGTTTTTGCGTGAAGCGGCGTTAGACCCGAAAGTAAAAGCGGTTAAAATCACGATTTATCGTTTGGCAAAGAATTCGCAAGTGGTTAATTCTCTGATAAATGCAGTAAAAAACGGAAAGAAAGTAACCGTACAAATTGAGCTTCAGGCACGTTTTGATGAGGAATCAAACATAAAATACGCAGAACTTTTGAAAGCGGAAGGAGTGAAGCTCATTTTTGGCGTTCGCGGGCTAAAAGTGCACAGTAAAATATGTGTTATTGAACGTGAAGAAGGCAAGGAAATTAAGCGTTATGGCTTCATCAGCACGGGAAATTTTAATGAATCAACTGCGAGAATCTATACGGATTACACCCTATTTACGGCGAATCAGGATATTCTAAAAGAAGTAAATAAAGTATTTAACTTCTTGGAAACGAGTTATGTAATTCAGCGTTATAAACACTTGATAGTTTCGCCTCATTATACGAAAAAAATGTTGATGAAACTCATTGACAAGGAAATAGAAAATGCCAAGTTAGGTAAAGAAGCATATATAAAGCTGAAAATGAATAGCTTAACAAGCTATAAGATGATAGACAAACTCTACGAAGCCAGCAGAGCAGGAGTTAAAATTCAAATGATTGTGCGAGGCATTTGTTGTTTGATTCCGGGAGTGGAAGGAATGAGCGAAAATATTGAAGTCATCAGCATTGTGGATAAGTTTTTAGAACATCCTCGTTTGTTTATTTTCGGAAATAACGGAAATCCAAAGGTTTACATTTCTTCTGCGGATTTTATGACAAGAAACATATCTTACCGAGTTGAAGTGGGTTGCCCGATTTATGATTCTAATATCAAAAAAGAATTGATTGATACCTTTGAAATTGGCTGGTCGGATAATGTGAAAGCAAGAATTATTTCAGAAAAACAAGATAATGCGTATCGAAGTAACAACAACCCTAAGGTTAGGTCACAAGAAGCAATGTATGAATATTACTTGAATAAATAAGGGTTCGTAAAATGAATCTAAATAATATTATTGTGGTGTTAAAAATATTTTTAGATTAATCTAAAATAAATCGTTATTTTTGCACTCAATAATTTTAGATTTTAATTTATGGTTGAATCGGTAATTGCTTATCTGGAGAGTATTGACCCTGTAAATGCGGCACTCTGTGCGACGTTATTTACTTGGTTTGTAACGGCTTTGGGAGCTTCAGTAGTTTTCTTTTTCAAGGAAATGAATAAAACTTTTCTTGACGGAATGCTCGGGTTCACAGGAGGAGTTATGGTAGCGGCAAGTATCTGGAGTTTATTGATTCCTTCTATGGAAATGACTGAAGGAGAGGGATTTTATAAGGTAGCACCAACTATTTTTGGTTTTTTGTTGGGAGCTCTTTTCCTTTTTGTTTTGGACAAATTATTGCCTCATTTTCACGCAAATTTCAAACAAACGGAGGGAGTGAAATCAAGGTTAAGGAAAACCACTTTACTAATTTTGGCGATAACCTTGCATAACATTCCTGAAGGATTGGCAGTAGGTGTTCTTTTTGGTGGTGTTGCAGCCGGGGTTCCTGAGGCTTCCATTGCGGGAGCGGTGATTTTGGCAATTGGGATTGGATTGCAAAACTTTCCTGAAGGTATTGCGGTTTCGATGCCTCTGCGTGCTATGGGATTAAGCCGAAGGAAAAGTTTTTTTTACGGACAGTTATCTGCTGTGGTTGAGCCTATTGCAGGAGTTTTGGGGGCGGTTGCTGTATTGTTTTTCACGCCAATTTTGCCTTATGCGTTATCTTTCGCTGCGGGAGCAATGATTTACGTGGTTGTTGAAGAGGTAATCCCTGAGTCACAGCAAAATAAGAATACGGATGTATCCACAATTGGGTTTCTCATCGGGTTTGTGATAATGATGTCATTGGATGTGATGTTAGGATAATCAATTTGAAAAATTAGTACAAATAGAAATTTATGATTACAACAGATTTTGTAATTCAAGATAGAGAATCTATTCCTTTTGAAGAGATTTTTTTATCTGAAGAAAATAAGAAGGCTTTAAATCAGGTTATTAAGGAGCACAAGTACTTTGCGGAACTTTCAAAATATGGGCTGTACCCTGATAATAAAATTTTGTTTCACGGAGCTTCGGGATGCGGGAAAACAACAACAGCTAAAGCAATTGCAAAAGTGTTAAATAAACCTTCTTTTATATTGAATCTGAGTAATTTGGTAAATTCAAGAATAGGGGAAACATCTAAAAATTTGAAGGCGGTTTTCGATAAAGCTCAAAGGGAAAAAGCGGTTTTGTTTTTAGATGAATTTGACCAAATAGGAAAAACCCGAACCGATGATGAACGCGATGTGGGGGAAATGCGTCGTTTGGTGAATACGATTATCCAGCTTTTTGATTATTTTCCCAAAGATGGAGTGCTTATTTGTGCTACAAATCATATTGATTTCATAGATTTCGCTTTACTTCGCCGTTTTCAGTTTAAATTGGACTTTCAACTTCCAACAAATGAGCGTTTGGATGCCTATTATGACAAAATATTAACGCCTTTTCCTGAAGAAATGAAAAATATTGACAGAAAATATGATATTTCATACGCAGAAGTGAAAGATTATGTTCACACACAGATGAAAAAAGCAATAATTGAATCCTTAGAAAAATAATTTTTTCGGAATTAGAAAATTTATTCATAAATACTCAAAAAAATATTTTTTAATATGTTCTTTTTATAGGTGAATTTTCTCTTTTTTGGCATAATTATTGCTGATTATAAAAGGAGTATGTTAAAAAAATATATTAAGTATAACTATTTTAAGAAAAACAGTATGAAAAATTATGTAAGTGCAGTTTCAGCAGCTTTTTTAGGAGGAATGCTGACATTAGGAGGATACAAATTATTTTTTGACAAAAAAGAAACAAACCAATCAGTTATCGCTGAAATGGGAAAACCTAATTTTGTTCAGACAAATTATGTCGCAGGAACAAAATTTGAATTTAACGAAAACAGTTTTGTTGAAGCAGCAAACAAAACGGTAAACAGCGTGGTTCACATCAAAAATGTGGCGAAGGTGCAAGGTGGAGCAATGTCCATTTTTGATTTGCTTTACGGAAATGGTGGAGGACAAGGGCAAACTGAAATCGGTACAGGTTCAGGAGTTATCATAACGCCTGATGGTTACATAGTTACAAATAATCACGTGATTGCTGGTGCTACAAGTTTGGAAGTAACTTTAAACAATAATAAAACATACGCGGCCAAGCTCGTAGGAACGGATGTTTCATCGGATATTGCTTTACTTAAAATTGATGTGGAGGAGCAATTGCCTTTCCTTACTTTTGCCGATTCGGATAATACGCAAATAGGCGAGTGGGTGCTTGCTGTTGGAAATCCGTTTAATTTAAATTCGACTGTAACTGCGGGGATTATCAGTGCAAAAGCTCGTAATATCAGCGAACGCTCAAGCGACAAGGTGGAATCGTTCATCCAAACAGATGCCGCAGTAAACAGAGGAAACAGCGGTGGGGCTTTGGTAAATTTGAAAGGAGATTTAATAGGAATAAATACTGCAATAACTTCAACAACAGGTACTTATGTTGGTTATTCTTTTGCAGTTCCGAGTAATATAGCCAAAAAAGTAGTTGAAGATTTGATTGAGTTTGGAAATGTTCAAAAAGGAATTTTGGGAGTAAGAGGTACGGAACTAAACTCAAGTTATGCGGAAAAACTCAAAATAAAAGAAACAGAAGGTTTTTATGTAGATTCAGTTGATGAGGATTCAGGAGCTGCTTCTGCCGGAATAAGAAAAGGAGATGTTATCAAACAAATTGATAATGTGCGTATTCACAAATATTCTGACCTTAGCGGATACATTGCTTCCAAACGTCCCGGAGATGCACTCAAAGTTCTGTACGTGCGTGAAGGAAAAGAAAAAACAACAAGCATCACGCTTAAGAAAAACACTACATATGTGGTTAATGCCCTTGGTTTGGAGGTGAAAAATTTGTCAGAAAATGATTACAAAAAATTCAAAACCAAATCGGGAGTGAAAATTACAGGAGCTTCTCAGTTTTATGAATATAATAATATCGGAGTTGTAGGAAAAGTGTTACTTTCCGTAAACGGAAAATCAATAAAAGATGTTGATGAATTAAAGACAATAATGTCAAATTTATCATCAAATTCAAGAAATTCATTAGAATTATTAAATGAAAAAGGAGAAAAAGAAAGATTCTTTTTTTAAAGAAATTAATTAATTTTTTAGGGATTGATGTTTTGTTTTCAGCGGAATATCAGTCCCTAAATTTTGTTTTTTAAGAAAATGAATATCAAATTAATAGCTATAGGAAAAACGGATAACTCTGCATTACAGCAACTTATCACGGATTATGAAAAAAGACTTTCACATTATGTGAACTTTCAGTTGCAAATCATTTTAGATGTAAAAAATAGTAAATCATTAAGTGAGGAGCAACAAAAAATAAAAGAAGGAGAGCTGATTTTGAAGAATATAGATAGTTCTCATCATTTGATTTTGTTAGATGAACGAGGAAAAGAATATACTTCGGTTGGTTTCTCGGAATTTTTACAAAAGCAAATGAATGCAGGTACAAGGCAACTCGTGTTTGTAATAGGAGGACCTTACGGTTTTTCCGAAGAGGTGTACGCGAGGGCTAACGGAAAGCTATCTCTCTCAAAATTAACATTTTCTCATCAAATGATACGCTTATTTTTTATGGAGCAAATTTATCGAGCTTTCACAATATTGAAAAATGAACCTTATCACCATCGATGAAGATTTATTGATGTTTTCTCAATAAATTAGCTACTTTTTGCATACCAACAGACGCTTTTTCTTTAATTACTGTTAAATTTCCTCTACTCTGAATCTGAGGATTTAAATCCACATAATATATAGGAGTATTATATTGAGCATAATCCATAAGTCCTGCTGCTGGATATACTTGTAAAGATGTTCCTATAATCAAAAGAATATCAGCGGATTCTACTTCTTTTATGCTTTTGGGAATCATAGGTACGGACTCACCAAACCACACAATATGTGGACGCAATTGAACTCCGGAAGGAGATAAATCTCCTAAATGAATATCCTCAAAACAATCAAAAATAAGCTCCTCATTATCAATTCCTCTTGATTTTAACAACTCTCCGTGAAGATGAATTATGTTTTTGCTTCCCGCCCTTTCGTGTAAATCATCTACATTTTGAGTAACTATAACCACTTCATAATCAGATTGTAATTCTGATAAAATAATATGAGCTAAGTTGGGGTGTACTTCTTTAAGTTGTCGCCTACGTTGGTTGTAGAAATCCAGAACAAGATTGGGATTTTTAGCGAAACCTTCAGGAGAGGCAACTTCCATTACGTTGTGTCCTTCCCACAATCCGTCCGAATCACGAAATGTTTTTATTCCGCTTTCGGCACTAATGCCTGCTCCTGTAAGTGCTACAATCTTCTTCATTAAAAGTTGAATTTTTTAATTTTCTTTTTTTACTTCTTCGATATGTTTTTTCAGTTCCTTACCATATTTGGAAGAAGCTACTTCCGGAGATAGTACCTTGTGTATGGAATCCAAAAACTTGATGTTTGCATCGGGAGCATCAGCCAAGGCAATGTAAGGAGATACGTAAGAGTTTGGATGCGTGATGGCAAAATTCAGCGTGTAAAGGTAACGACGAAGCGTATTTTTTTCTGAAAGTTGATTAATTGAATCGGCTTTTTTCTGATTTAGGTCTTTTATAGCATTAAGTTGTTGTTCCAAAAGCTCTAAATTTCGATTGCTAAATTTTCGTATATTTCGATTGTATTCCTCAAGAAGTTTCTGTGATTCAGAGCCTTCAATTTTTGCGTGAACATCAAACATATCGTGTTTACTATTGATTTTGATTGTTGTAGGCTCGCCAAAAAAACGAAGTCGGTCACCAAAGTCAGTTCCTTCTTTTTTGTCTAAATCAAGGTAAATGTAAAAAACTTCAGGAGTTTCAAGCGTTCTTCTGAAAGTAAATTTGCCATCGCCCTTTGCTTCAACTGAATCCAAATTGATTAGCTTTTCGCCGTCATATTGTTGCAGATAAATCTTTCCTTTTTTAAGTCCTTCGATGTTTCCTTCAATAATCATTGTGTTCTCATCAGCTGTTTCTGAGCAACTTAAAAGCGTTAAAGCCGAAACTAAAAAAAATATTTTCTTCATTGATAAATAAAATCTAAAAAAAATTAAAAATCACTAAATCCCTTAATAAATTGGTTTTTTTATATATTCCGTGCGAAGGTAACACAATTTTTGATTTTAGCAAAATTTTAAGGAATTCTTAATTTTCAATTATTCGAGGTAAATTCTCATTGAACCATCTGTGCCGATTGATAATCATAATATGTGTTCCTTTTTCAATAATAATTGCATCAGAAATATATTTGACAGGGAAAATTTTGTCGTTACTTCCTTGTATATGAACAGTATTAGGCAAAGGAGCATCTTGTTCCCAATTTACAATTTTATCAATAGACCATTCCAAATAAAAAGGAGAACGCATACCAATGTATTTTTCGTAAAGTTCGATGCGTTTTGTAATGGAATCTATGAAAGAAAACTGTTTCCAATATTCAAAAGAATTAATCAGGCTCACGGGAAGCAATTTATATAAATTTGTGTATCGAGCTAAAAGCATTTTTTTAGGAAGTTCGTGTTTGCTTTTTACGCTTGATATTACAATAATCTTTTTATAATCAATGTGTTTTGCGATTTCTTGCACGATGATTCCGCCGAAAGAAACTCCCAAAAGCACAGGTTTTTCGTGTTTTATATTCTTCGATAAACGCAAAGCATATCCCGACAAAGATTCTTCTTTCAGAGGGAGAATCCAATCTAAAAGATGAACTTCATAATTATCAGGAAATTTTAAAAAATCAAAAATTTTGGGACTTGCAGCCATCCCCGGCATTAGGTAAATATGAGTTTTAGTATTTATCATTTAAAAATTGAAAATTAATGAATTATTTCGTAATTTTGTGCCGAAATAACAAATATAAAACCAGGGTAAAGGTACAACCTTTTTGTTAAATACAAAAACGGTGACAAAAGTAAACCCTATTTTTAGATTGTTAATATTTGATACTGATATGGTTGAAATAACAGATAGTGAGTTTTTACGTCAATTTCAGACAAAAGTAAATGGAGAAATTGCCTTTGTGGAGTATTCCGTACAGGAACGAAAAATCTTCTTCACAAAAGTACACATTCCTGAAGTGGCTGACAAAGAATTTGCAGATGAGTTCATTAAAGCTGTTCTTGAAGAAGTTTCTTCCAGAAGGCTCAGAGTAGTGCCAACTTGTGCCGAAGCTACTGCTTTTTTCAGGAGAAATAAGGAATATAAAGAATTGCTTCCTGCAGGAATCAGAATTTAATGCAGAATTTTTTGCAAACTAACTGTAACTTTAAAATTTTTACGCACCTTAAAGCAAATGCAAATATCAATAGTAATCCCCCTTTTAAACGAGGAAGAATCATTGACTGAGCTTCATAATTGGATAGTTCAGGTGATGAAAGAACACAAATTCACTTATCAAATAATTTTTGTAGATGACGGAAGCACTGATGATTCTTGGAAGATAATCAAGGAGTTATCGCAAAAAGATAGTTGTGTTTCGGGAATACGATTTTTCAGAAATTATGGCAAATCACAGGCTCTGCACATTGGTTTTGCACAAGCGGAAGGAGATGTAATCATAACAATGGATGCTGATTTGCAAGATAGCCCTGATGAAATACCTGCTTTGTACCGAATGATAACAACAGAAGGATACGATTTGGTATCAGGTTGGAAGAAAAAGCGTTATGATTCAAAAATAGCTAAAAATTTGCCATCGAAGCTGTTCAATTGGGCGGCTCGCAAAACTTCGGGTTTGCGTCTTCACGACTTCAATTGCGGATTGAAAGCCTATAAAAAAGAAGTTGTTAAAAATATAGATGTTTCCGGTGAGATGCATCGTTATATTCCCGTTCTGGCTAAAAATGCTGGTTATAAGAAAATTACCGAAAAAATAGTTCAGCATCAAGCTCGGAAATATGGGCAAACCAAATTTGGAATGAACCGATTTATCAATGGCTTTCTGGATTTGATAACCATCAGTTTCATATCTCATTTCGGAAAGAGACCGATGCATTTTTTTGGTGCATTGGGGGTGCTGATGTTCTTCATTGGTTTTATTTTTTCTGCTTATTTAGGGATAGATAAGTTGTTTATTAATCCTCATAACCGATTGATAGCCAGTCGTCCTGAATTTTACATAGCTTTGACAACGATGGTTATTGGTACTCAATTTTTTATCGCAGGATTTTTGGGTGAAATTATTTTAAGAACCAAAAATAAAGAAGAAAGATACAAGATAAGTGAAAAAATTGGGATTGAAAATCTGTAAGAAAGTCATAATTCAAAATATTGATTTTTAATTTTTTGCAGAATATTCAAATTGAAAAAAATTTAAAAGGACTAAAATTAAAATAAAATTACGTACTTTCGTAACCTGAATAAAACTGACAAATAAAATTATATAAGATGAGTAAATACGACATTATTGTGTTGGGAAGCGGACCGGGTGGTTATGTAACTGCAATTCGTGCTTCTCAATTAGGCTTTAAAACAGCAGTAGTTGAAAAAGAAAATTTGGGCGGTGTGTGCCTGAATTGGGGTTGTATCCCTACGAAAGCACTTCTGAAATCAGCTCAGGTATTTGAATATTTGAAGCACGCTTCGGACTATGGTCTTTCTGTAAAGGAGTTTGATAAGGACTTTTCTGCAGTTGTGAAAAGAAGTCGTGATGTTGCTGACGGAATGAGCAAAGGCGTTCAGTTTTTGATGAAAAAAAATAAAATTGATGTAATTGATGGCTTCGGGAAAGTAAAACCCGGCAAAAAAGTAGAGGTTACTGACAAAGATGGCAAAGTAACTGAGTACTCAGCCGACCACATTATCATTGCTACTGGAGCTCGTTCACGTGAATTACCGGCTCTTCCGCAAGATGGCAAAAAAGTAATCGGCTATCGTCAAGCACTTACCTTGCCTGAGCAACCTAAAAAAATGATTGTAGTGGGAAGTGGAGCTATCGGGATTGAGTTTGCGTACTTTTATAAATCAATGGGGACAGAAGTTGTTATCGTGGAGTTTATGCCGAACATAGTTCCTGTTGAAGATGAGGAAGTTTCAAAACAATTGGAGCGTAGTTTCAAAAAATTAGGCATCAAAATTATGACTTCTGCCGAAGTTACAAAAGTGGACACTTCTGGCAAAGGAGTTAAGGCTTTCGTTAAAACTTCTAAAGGAGAGGAAATTCTGGAGGCTGATGTTATTTTGTCGGCGGTAGGAATCAAAACGAATATTGAAAATATTGGTTTAGAGGAGGTTGGCATAGCAACTGACCGTGATAAAATTTTAGTAGATAAGTTTTATCAAACAAATGTTCCTGGTTATTACGCTATCGGCGATGTGGTTCCGGGGCAAGCATTGGCTCACGTAGCTTCTGCTGAAGGAATTCTTTGTGTGGAGAAAATCAAAGGATTACACGTAGAACCTCTTGATTACGGAAACATTCCTGGTTGTACTTACTGCACTCCTGAAATTGCTTCAGTGGGTCTTACAGAAAAGCAAGCCAAAGAAAAAGGTTACGAAATCAAGGTTGGAAAATTCCCATTCTCGGCATCGGGAAAAGCCAAAGCCGGCGGAAATGCTGACGGATTTGTAAAAGTAATTTTTGATGCCAAATATGGCGAATGGCTTGGTTGTCATATGATTGGGGCAGGAGTTACCGATATGATTGCAGAGGCTGTTGTTGCTCGCAAACTTGAAACTACCGGTCACGAAGTACTTAAAGCCGTACATCCGCATCCTACTATGAGTGAGGCGGTTATGGAGGCTGTTGCTGCCGCCTATGGCGAAGTAATTCACATATAAAGAAATTTAGAAATACTTAATTGCAAGGGCAGAGAATTTTTCAAGGATTTTCTGCCTTTTTAGCTTCAAAACTTATTTTTGAAAACCATTTTTTGATAATAAAAATATCTTAATTTTTGATTTTTAGATATTTTATTTATCTTTACCCGATGAAAGAAGTTTTGTTTTAAATGACAAAATTTCAGATTATTGTAAAAGGAATAGTTTTTGTTACATACAACACATTTTTAGAACATATTTATTTTATGAGTGACAATTTTTCTCCAAGAGTTAAAAGAATTTTTACGTACAGTAAGGATGAGGCTATCCGTTTGGGGCAGTCAACAGTAGGGACAGAGCATTTCATATTAGCGATGCTTCACGAGGGCGAAGGGAAGGCTTTTGAGGTTTTACTCAGTTTGAAAACGGATATGGACAGGCTAAGACAGAGCATTCACGCACTGACTTCGGCTCGAGGGTTAAATCCGCCAAATCATAATGCCATTCATTTTACGGTTCAGGCAGAAAGAGCAATGCAAGCTACGTATTTGGAGGCAAAACGAGCTCAAAATGATGTGATTAACACAGGGCATCTCTTGCTTAGTATTTTACGTAATGAGAACGACCCAACCACTAAGGTTTTTAATAAACTTGGGGTTGATTATGAGTTGGTTAAATCAAAATTTCAGCCAATTGGCGATGATAAGTTTTTCAATCCTACAAATGAATTTGATGAAGAGGAAAGAGAGGAGGGAAGCACTTACGAACGTGGCAAGGGGCAGTCTTCCGAGCCAAGTAGCACTCAAAAAGGAACGCGCAAATTAACTGTGCTTGACAATTTCGGTCGGGATTTGACCTTACTGGCGGAACAAGGAAAATTAGACCCAGTGATAGGGAGAGACAAAGAAATTGAGCGAGTTTCTCAAATTTTAAGTCGCAGAAAGAAAAATAATCCGCTGCTTATAGGAGAACCAGGAGTTGGAAAAAGTGCTATTGCTGAAGGACTTGCACTTCGAATCATTCAGAAAAAAGTGTCACGTGTTTTGTATAATAAACGTGTGGTTACTCTTGATTTGGCTTCGCTTGTTGCGGGAACCAAATATCGTGGTCAGTTTGAGGAACGTATGAAGGCAATAATGAATGAGTTAGAGAAAAATGACGATATTATTCTGTTCATCGATGAAATTCATACCATTGTAGGTGCTGGTGGAGCCACAGGCAGTTTAGATGCTTCAAATATGTTTAAACCAGCTTTGGCACGGGGAGAAATTCAGTGCATCGGAGCCACCACCTTGGACGAATATCGCCAATCCATTGAGAAAGATGGAGCTTTAGAACGACGTTTTCAGAAGGTTATTGTAGAGCCAACATCAATTGATGAAACCATTGAAATTCTTCATAATATAAAGAAAAAATATGAAGATCATCATAGCGTTACTTACACAGATGGAGCCATTGAAGCTTGTGTGAAGCTAACAAGCCGTTATTTAACAGACCGTTTTCTTCCAGATAAAGCTTTGGACGCACTGGATGAGGCTGGTTCACGTATACACATAACTCAAATGAAAGTTCCGAAGAAAATTTTGGAATTAGAGTCTGAATTAGAGCGTGTTGTAAAATCAAAAGGCGATGCTGTTTCGCGTCAGCAGTTTGAGGAGGCTGCTCGTTTACGTGATGATGAGAAAAAAATAGAGCAAACTTTGGCAGAACTTCACAGAAAATGGGAGGAAGACGCTAAGTTACACAGAGATACAGTAACAGAAGAGCACATTGCAGATGTGGTTTCAATGATGAGTGGCATTCCTGTGAACAGAATCGCTCAAACTGAAATGAGTAAACTTTCAACACTTTCTGAGACTATAAAAGGAAAAATTATAGGTCAAGATGTTGCTGTTGAGAAAGTTATAAAAGCAATCAAACGCAATCGTACGGGATTGAAAGATCCTAATAAGCCAATAGGGTCATTTATTTTCTTAGGACAAACTGGAGTTGGAAAAACTCAATTGGCAAAAGTTTTGGCTCGAGAGTTGTTCGATTCGGAAGAAACAATGATTCGTATCGATATGAGCGAATATATGGAAAAATTCTCAACCACGCGACTCATTGGAGCTCCTCCGGGGTACGTGGGATATGAAGAAGGCGGACAACTTACTGAAAAAGTGCGTCGTAAGCCGTATTCTGTTATTTTACTTGATGAGATAGAAAAAGCACATCCGGACATATTTAATATGTTATTACAAGTGCTTGATGATGGTTTTTTGACCGATAGCTTAGGACGTAAGGTAGATTTCAGAAACTGCATTATCATTATGACTTCTAACATCGGAGCCAGACAAATAAAGGACTTTGGGCAAGGAATAGGTTTCGGTACTTCTGCCAAAATGGCACAGTCAGATGCTCACGAAAAGTCAGTTATTGAAAATGCACTAAAAAAAGTGTTTGCTCCCGAGTTTTTAAATCGTATTGATGATGTGATTACGTTCAATCCGCTAAGTAAAGAAGATATAGTTCAAATAATTGATATTGAGCTTAATAAGTTGTATTCTCGAATCAAAGATTTAGGATATTCAATTGAGCTAAGTGAAAAGGCAAGAGATTTCATTGCAGAAAAAGGTTACGACAAACAATATGGAGCAAGACCTTTAAAACGAGCAATTCAGAAATACGTTGAAGACCTTTTGGCAGAGGAGATTGTTTCATCACATATTAAAGAAGGAGATAACATCCATTTTGATGTAAATCCAGAAGGAGATAACTTGGTAATATCAATAAAATCAGTTATTTAGTTTTGAAATAAAGCTGAAAGAGCAGAAAAATAATTTTCTCTAATTTTTCAAATTTTGCTCTTTCGGCTTTTATATTTACCCCATTTTAGCTTTTGATAATGAGATTTTTCACAATACTATTAATTGTTTCAGCCATATTTTTTACATCTTGTGCAGAGCGTTATAGCACAAGGAAACGCACTGCCAAAATGGAAGGAAGGGAAGATATTTCCAAAAATAAGAGAAATCATACGGAAGTATCTCAAACTAAATCAAGCAAAAAAACGGGCAAAAATCATCAGGAAAAAGCTGAAAAAGAGGTAATTGAGAAAACACCTTCTGTTAGTGCAAAAAAGGAAAATACATCAGCTTACACGACAAGTGAGCAACAGCAATTGGTGCTTGATACGGCGTTGTCCTACTTAGGTTCGCCTTACAAATATGGAGGAACTACCCGAAAAGGATTTGATTGTTCAGGATTTGTTTCTGCTTCTTTCAAGCCGTTGGATGTTTCCTTGCATCGTTCGTCTCACGAAATGGCAAATCAAGGGAAAAATGTAGATTTGAAAAATGTGCAAATAGGTGATTTACTGTTTTTTGTGACAGGAAAAAATAAAAGAATTTCCCACGTAGGCATTGTGGTAGAAACAGGAAATGAAATAAAATTCATACATTCATCAACGTCAAGAGGTGTGATTATTTCCTCATTGAGTGAAGGTTATTGGTCAAAAGCATACCGAAAAGCGAAAAGAATTCTTATGTGAAATTTGTAAACACAGCAATATTAACCATACTTTCAGGAATTGTAACGGGAATTGCAATTTCGAGCTTTTTCCGTGTGAATTTGCAAACTGCTTTAGCTTTTTGCTTTGTTGTAATAGCAACATTATCAGCACATTCGTTTCTTTCTCTTAAAAATGTAAAATTCAGAAAATTTTTTCCACTTCATAGTTTTGTAACTTTCGTTTTTACTGGGATTTTAGTTGCGACATTGCATAATCCTACCTTAAAATCAAATCATTACACAAATTTGCTCAGCGAAAACGAGTATTATTTACTTCAAACCAGAATCATAGAAAAAATTTCAGAATCTAATTTTGGAACGACTTATAAAGCAGAATTAATTTCAGCTGATAATCAGGAAATAGGAGGGAAGCTACTCACTTTCTTTCCAAAAGATTCATTAAATAAAGCTGATTTTCAGAGAGATGAATTCATAACTGTATCGGCAAAGCTAACTTCAATTCCTGCTCCTAAGAATCCGTATCAGTTTGATTATAAGGCTTATATGCAACGTCAAGAAGTGTTTTGGAAAGCAAATGTAGTTTCATATAAAATTCATAATGAATTGAAAGGTAGCTCAGTACGAGGATTTGCTGAAAAAATCCGAACAAAAATGTTTTCAATCCTTGATTCAAATTTTTCAAAAGAAACAGCTTCTTTGTTGAAAACGTTGCTTTTAGGAAACCGCAAAGATTTAGATGAAAATACGTATCAGAATTATATTGACGCTGGGGCGGTGCATATTTTAGCAATTTCGGGGCTTCATATCGGGATTATTACAGCAATTTTACTATTTTTATTGCAAAAGTTGCCAAATTTTGGAATTTGGAAAAAATTGCGTTTCGTTTTGCTATTGTTCTTTTTGTGGAGTTTTGCCTTTTTGGCAGGCTTGTCGCCTTCGGTGTTGCGTGCTGTTACGATGTTCAGTTTTATCGGAATATCATTAATGTTGAGCAAGCAGCAGGGACGTTTTGACGCTCTGATGTTCTCGATGCTTTTATTGTTGTTGATTAATCCAAATTATTTGTATGATCTTGGTTTTCAGTTAAGTTACTTAGCAGTTTTTTCCATTTTGATATTTTATCCTTGGATGGAAAAATGGTGGCAACCCCAAACGAAACTTTTAAAAAGCATTTGGTCGCTGTTCCTCGTTGGTATTTCGGCTCAAATTGTTATTTTGCCAATAAGTTTGTATTATTTTCATCAATTTCCTTTTCTGTTTTTTGTTTCCAATTTACTCCTTGTTCCTCTTTTGTCGCCTATCCTTATTTTAGGTTTTTTAGCTCTGATACTTGGTTTTTTCAGTATTTTACCTTCCTTTTTAGTGTTTCTGTTGGAAAAAATTATCAATTTTATGAATTTTTGTACAAAAATTATCGCTTCACAAGAAGAATTTATCGTTCGGAATATATATTTTGATGATAAATTGCTAATTTTTTCATTATTGATGGTCTTAGCTTTAATTTTTTGGATAAATAAGCAAGATTTCAAACGAACAATGGCTTTGTTGTCTTCTATTTTGGTTTTTCAAGCTGTATTATTCTACAATAAATATCAAATTGAGAATACGGAAAACTTGACTGTTTTTCATTTATACAAGAAAAGTTTGTTTTCTGTTAGGAAAGGAAATCAACTGATTGTTTTTCAGAATGATAGCCTAAAGGAAAATCGAATTATTGACAATTATGCCAAAATTTTGGGAATTTCCGATATTCATCAGAAAGAAATTCCTCATATAATTCAATTTCAAGGAAATACGATTCTGTTTTTGGACAGTTTGGGGATTTATCCAAAAAGTAAAAATGTAAAAATAGATGAAATAATCATCACACAATCTCCCAAAATCAATTTCGAGCGTATGTTGTTAGAAATCAAACCTAAAAGAGTAATCGCAGACGGAAGCAATTTTCCAAGTATGGTTAAAAAATGGCAATCAAAATGCGATGAACTCGGAATTTTATTCCATACGACTTCAGAAAAGGGAGCTTATATCAAACAATGATTACAATCCGTATTTATCAACCAAATAAATCAAGCTTGCCATAGCAGCAGCTCCGAGCTCTAATTCTCGTTTATTTACAGCTTCAAAAACGTCATTTTCAGAGTGATGGTAATCAAAATAACGCTGTGAATTTACGTACAAACCAGCTAAAACATTATCCTCAGTTTGCAGAAAATTAATGTCAAGTCCTGGAAAACCTTTCTCAAAATAGTAAACTTGATAAGGTTTGAACAAATTCTTCCACGACTGTATTTTCTGTATTTTCTTTTCATTTCCTTGTAAGCTGAAACCCAGAGGAGTAAATCCGCCAGCATCTGATTCTAAAGCAAAAATTTGATTTTCCTTTTTGTTTTTTGATTCTTCTGCATACTTGATAGCTCCTTTTGCACCATTTTCTTCATTGGCAAAAAATACGATGCGTATTGTTCGTTTTGGTTTGTAATTCAATGCTTTAAAGATGCGAATAACTTCCAAACATTGAGCTACTCCGGCACCATCGTCGTGAGCTCCTTGTCCCACATCCCACGAGTCGAGGTGAGCCCCGAAAGAAATAATTTCGTTGGGAAACTCTGACCCTTTGATTTCGGCAATTACGTTATTTGATTGTACATCATTGAAAATCTTGCAACTTTGCTTGAAAAAGAAATTTAAATCAGGATTTAAACTTAATAAACTACTGAGCATATCTGCCCCATTTGTGCTGATAGCCGTCGCCGGAATATGTCTGCTTCTTGGTAAATCTTCATAGGACATAACTCCCGTATGCGGAGAATTATCTAATTTATGAGTTAAAGAACGAACAATCACAGCAATAGCACCTTTATTTACAGCAATTCTTGCTCCGGAATATCGCTGAGCTCCGCGAACTCCGTACGCATCCGAAACGTCTATAAAGTCATTAGGCAAAGCACCATTGATGAATGCTATTTTTCCAACCACCTTATTGATATCAGCTTTTTCGAGTTCTTCCAAGCTTTTAAATTCCACGACTTGTGCCTTAATTCCGGAAGCCGGAGTTGCAACAGAACCGCCTAAAGCTAAAATGGGAACTGTAGTTGTTTTTCCCTTACTTGTCTCAATATAAGCATATTCCGAAATTCCTCTTGCCCAATGCGGAACCATCACAGGCTGAAGAGTCACTTTTGTATTTAAATTATTGAGTTCTGTTTCTAAAAATCGAATCATCTTTTTTTCACCGTAAGAGCCTGAAAGTCTGGCACCAACGTTATAACAAATTTGATGTAGCCAATCATAAGCTTTTCCTTCTGTCAAGGCTTGATTGTAGATGTTTCGTAAAAATAACGAATCTTTCTCATTTTGAGCATTCATTCTGCTAAAAACACTGCAAAAAATGCAAGTAAGAATGATGATAAATTTGTTTTTCATAAACTGATAAATATTTTATAATCAATCGTTTGATAATTGTTCTTTATATTCTGCAAGATTTATTTCGTTACTTATTTCGGGGTATTTTATGTCTTCATATTTTTTCAGCGTATTCCACAGAATTTTTGCAACTAACAACCGTGCAGCCTTTTTATTGTTTGCGGGAATTATATACCAAGGAGCTGATTTTGAATATGTTTCATTAATTGCTTCTTCATAATATTTTTGATATTTATCCCAAAGTTTTCGTTCGTTTAAATCTCCTATCGAAAATTTCCAATTTTTAGAAGGATTATTTAAACGTTCCAGCAATCTTCGCCTTTGTTCTTCTTTTGAAATATTTAGAAAGAATTTGAAGATAATTGTTCCGTTTTCCGAAATATTTTTTTCAAATTTTCTGATTTGTTTGAATCGTTTTTTCCAAAATTTTTCATCAATATCTTCAATTTTTGTTATTTTTGGAAGGTTTTCATTCAAAATATACTCTGGATGTACTCGAGTTACGGTTACATTTTCATAATGCGTACGATTAAAAATCCCGAATTTGCCACGTTCAGGCAAAGCGATGTAATGTCTCCACAAATAGTCGTGCTCGAGTTCTTTTTGAGAGGGAGATTTAAAACTATGAACCTCAATGCCTTGAGTGTTAAAACCTTTGAAAACATCTCTGATTAAACTATCTTTTCCTGAAGTGTCCATTCCTTGTATGCAAACCAAAACGCTGTATCGGTTGTGTGCGTAAAGTACATCCTGAAAATCAGCAAGTTTTTTGCTAACCTCCTTAAGTTCAGCTTTTAAACTTTCTTCATTCATTAAAAAATCTTCATAAGTGTTTAATTCTGAGAGATTAATATCTTCCTTAACACGATATTTTTTAGGATTTATTTTGCTCATAGAAGTAATTCAATTCGGTTACTTTGCAAAAGTAAAGGATTTTATCAGGAAAAACAAACTGTTGAAACTGTTAAAAATATCGTTGAAAAAATAAATATTAAGAATAAAAATATTAATTATTTTTTGTTACCTTTGTCGCTTCACAATAAAAAAATAATGTATGAGAAAGATTTTAACTCTTTTATTTTCATTTATATTTGTCACGTTGAGTGCACAAGTATATGATCCTGTGAAGTGGGAAACTAAAGTTGAAAAGGTAGGCGATAATGAGTTCTATTTGATTTCAACGGCTACGATTCAAAAAGGATGGAAATTGTATTCACAGAGCATTCCGCCTAATGGTCCGGTTCCTACTACTTTTGAGTATAAATCAGGTTCTGATTTTCAGCTTGTAGGAAAAACAGAGGAACAAGGAACGGTGGTTAAACACGATGCTGTTTTTGATATGGAAATAGGTTTTTTCTATGAAAAAGCAGTATTTAAACAACGTATAAAAACAACAAAAAAATTAACAACTGCAACAGGAAGTGTTGAATTTATGGTTTGTGATGACGCAAATTGTCTTCCTCCTGATACGGTGGATTTAGAGTTTGTTTTCTCAAATGGTGATGCCACTACAACACCTACAGAAAATTCAGGACAACAAGCCGGTTTGGTAACTTCAGAGGAGAATACTCAAATGCAGTCAGCGATTCCTACAAGTACAGACGGATTAGAATCTGCTAAAAAAGTAGAGAAAAAAGCTGATAAAAGTGATGCTAATCAAGGAGTTGGAAATAAGGGGTTATGGAGTATTTTCATTATTTCATTTCTTTCAGGATTTGCAGCATTGCTAACACCTTGCGTTTTCCCGATGATACCAATGACGGTGAGTTATTTTACAAAGCAAAGTAAATCAAAGGCAAAAGGGATTAAAAATGCAATTATTTATGGTATATCAATCATCGTAATTTACGTATTATTGGGTGTTGTTGTAACAGGAATTTTTGGAGCAGATGCACTCAATGCTTTGGCGAGTAGCGTTGTGTTTAACATAGTTTTCTTTGTTATTTTGATTTTCTTTGCAGCTTCGTTTTTAGGAGCTTTTGAACTTACTTTGCCAAGTTCTTGGAGTACAAAGATAGATGCTCAGGCTGACCGTAGTGGATTTGTAGGTATTTTCTTTATGGCTTTGGCTTTGGCGGTGGTATCTTTCTCTTGTACGGGACCTATCGTCGGAACATTACTTGTTGAGGCTGCTCAAAAAGGAGGAATCGCTCCGATTATAGGAATGTTTGGTTTTTCATTGGCTATTGCACTGCCTTTTGCTCTTTTTGCGGCCTTCCCAGGATGGTTAAATTCTTTGCCAAAATCTGGAGGATGGCTAAATACGGTTAAAGTTGTTTTAGGATTTTTGGAGCTGGCTTTGGCTTTCAAATTCCTTTCAAATGCGGACTTAGCAGTAACAGGGCATTGGTTTGAAAGAGAGATGTTTATAGCTGTTTGGGTGGCTGTCTTCGGAACATTGGCTTTGTATTTATTCGGGAAAATTCGCTTGCCGCACGACTCACCAATTGAAAAGATTTCAGTAGGAAGGTTAAGTTTGGGGTTGTTGTCATTGACATTCACCATTTATATGATTCCGGGACTTTGGGGAGCTCCGCTGAACTTGATTAGTGCTTTTCCTCCGCCACAACATTACAGTGAATCGCCTTACGGTGTAGGATACAAAAAAGGTGTTACAAGCACTCAAGAGGCTACTCTTCCCGAAGGTGCACACTTCTTTGCTCCACACGATATCATTACATTTGATGATTACGACAAGGGGCTTGCTTATGCCAAAAAAGTAAACAAACCTGTTTTGATAGATTTCACAGGAAAAACTTGTGTTAATTGCCGAAAAATGGAGGAAAATGTGTGGACAGAACCTCACGTTCTTGAAATATTGAAAAATGAAGTAGTACTTGTTTCTCTTTATGTAGATGATAAGCGATTACTTCCTGAAAGCGAGGTGGTTGAATCTCAAATTAAACCAGGCAAGAAGTTGAAATATATCGGGCAAAAATGGAGTGAGTTCCAAACGGTTCGTTATAAAGCTAATTCACAGCCGTTTTACGTTTTGATGAATCACGATGAAACTAACTTGGTAGAACCTGTTGGCTATACCCCTGATACTGAGGAGTATTATAACTGGTTGAAATCAGGATTGGAGGCTTTTAAAAAGTAAAATCGTTATAAAAAATATTCAAAAAGACGACCGCTTTTCTGTAATGATAAGCTGTCGTGTTTTTGTTTTTATGATTTTCGATTTTTCAGAATTTAGGATGCAAGAGAAAATTAATTTGAATAAAGTTTTTGAATGAAAGTAAAAACTTACATAGTGCCAATTGTATTGGGAGGTGTGTTGGCTATAGGAATTCTCTTGGGGAAATTTCTTTCGGATTTTTATGTTCAAAAATTGCCTCCTCCGGTTCCCGTTCCTGTGGTTAATATTGATACCATCACGGAGGAAAGTCCGAGCAAAGCAAAATTAGGTAAGTTGATAGATTATATTGAAGATGAGTATGTTGATAAGGTTGATACGGATAGCATTGTTGACATTACGGTAAACGGAATTCTTCACAAGTTAGACCCACATTCCACATACATTTCAAAATCAGATATTCAGGAAGTTACCGAAAATATGAGCGGGAAATTTGTTGGTGTGGGAGTTTCTTTTTATATGTACAAAGATTCCATTGCCGTTATAAAACCAATTGAGGGAAGCGATGCCTTTGAGAAAGGAATTTCACTTGGTGACCGCATTTTGAAAGCTAATGAAGATACTCTCTTTGGCAAAGGATTTTCGGCTGATAAAATTAGAACTATTCTCAGAGGAGAAATAAATTCTGAAACTAACTTAACGGTATATAGAAAGCTGACAGACAGTCTTTTTACTCTACCCATAACGCGAAAATATATCCCGATAAAGAGCATTGACCGTTATTATAAGCTTAACGATACATTAGGATATATCAGAATGAATCGCTTTGCTGAAACCACTCACCAAGAGTTTACATCAGCACTGAAACAGCTTGGAGAAATCAATAGCTTGATTTTGGATTTAAGAGACAACACTGGTGGCTTTTTTAACGTAGGAATCCAAATTGCGGACGAATTTCTAGCTAAAGACAAAATGATTGTTTTTACAAAAAATAATCGGAAAGAAATAGAAGAAGTTTATTCGACCGAAGGAGGTATGTTTGATAACAAATCTGTTTTTGTTTTAGTTAATGAGCAAACCGCCTCGGCAAGTGAAATTGTTGCGGGAGCATTGCAAGATAATGACAGAGGAGTTATTGTTGGTCGGAGAACCTTTGGTAAAGGATTGGTACAGAGTGAAATGCCCTTACCTGATGGCTCGGCAGTGCGTTTGACCACAGCTCGTTATTACACGCCCACAGGTCGTTCAATTCAAAAGCCTTATAATCTTAGAAATAAAAGAAGTGTTCAAATAGACAACACAAAAGTAGCTGATTCTTTGAAGTTTACAACGCCCAAGGGTAAAGTTGTTTACGGTGGTGGCGGAATTTATCCGGATGTTTACATAGCGATGGATATGAAGCCCGATATGTATATGATACACGAAATATTGAATTCAGGATTAACAAATTTTTTCCTATTTGAATATTTCGATAATAATCCTGAAGCTAATGAAAAACCAGATAAAGAATATTTTGTGAAAAAATACAAAATATCGAAAGAAATGCTGACTGCATTCTCAAAATTTCTTTCAAAAAGAAAAATATTTATAGATTTCAGAAGAAATAAAGATGAAATTTCAAAATATTTGAAAGCAAGTTTGGCTGAAATGTGGTATGATGATAATATTGCAGGAGTGATTCAAAATCAGGGAGATTTTTATATTGAAAAGTGTCTGTATTATTACAAAGGTGGAGAAGCTCCTCCGGCACCAGTGAAAAAAAAGACCACAACTAAGAAGAAAAAAACAAAGAAATAATGTTTCAAATAAAAAAGGGATTCTGTAAGAATCCCTTTTTTGTATTACGAATTTCGTTTGAAAGCGAATATAAAATTCAATATTTTGCTTTTTAATTTGTTGAAAAAAGAAACGGTCAGGTAATATCCTTCGGTTAAAAATTCTTTAAGGTCATTTCTTATAATTTCATATCTATCAACTACAAAAGGTTTCCATTGATTGTATTTGAAAGATAACCAGATGTTTACTAAAATAAAAAGCAAAGCCCCAGGAATTACAACATAAGGATTTAAGCTATGGTGAAAGTACTGATACAAACCAAATCCTGTGAAACTTCCATACAAAATAATATAATGTATGATGTAAATAGATAGCGTATTTTGCCCGATGGTTCGGATTGTTACAGACATAATTACATCACGAAGTAACATAAATATTGAAAAAACTAACAACACATTTCCCAATCTGTTGAAAATAGTATTTTCCGAAATCAGAAAAGCTAATTGTGAGTCGGTTACACTGTAAATCCAGTTAAAGAAAGGCTGAGAACCGAAGGACAAAATTAACCCAAATACAACCGAAAAGGCAATTGCATAGCTGTAAATGTGTTTGTTATCCTTGAACATACTGAACAAAACCCCAACAAAAGCCCCAAATGAGGCGTAACCAAACCAAGGGAAAATGGTAAATACCGAACCATTAGCTTGTGTAAAATAATTTGCTAATGCAATCGGCAGAAAATCATAGTTTTGCGATAAATAAACGGGAGCCAACAAAAAAGAAAAAAGCGTAAAACTAATTAATATTGAAGGCATTACGTAAGGTTTTTTCTTATATGAAAATAAATATATTGCAATTAAGAAAAGTAAAGATAACCCAATGCAATGAAGTACATCAATCATATAAGAATTTGGAAATATTTTTCCTATAAATAAACTCCAAATGTGTAATCTTAATAAATAAGCTGTGATAATCAGTGTAATTCCTCTGCGAATTCCTTTGGTAACTCGCACGTGATTCCAGCCGGTTTTTCCTGCAGTTTTTTCTTTTGCCAGAAGATACATAAAAATAAAACCGGAAACGGTGAAGAAAACAGGTGCTGTTAATCCTCTGAAAAATAACCATATAGAATAAATAGGATATTCAGGACTTCTATATTCATTTGCTAATAATCCATCTACAAAATGCCCCTGCAACATCATACAAATGGCAAAGGCTCTCATCACATCAATAAAGTAAAGCCTAAAAATAGGGTTTTTCATAAAGTTTTATTTTAAGGGGCAAAGGTAGGAAAATTAATCCATTGTGTGAGTGAGATTACAAGAATTATTTTAACTTTAACATAAAACGTATCAAATGAAAATGTATATTCTGTGAAAATCAATATAAAAAGAGCTGTTCAATTTGTATTATTTTTTAAAAATCTTACTTTCAATTACCAAATAAGAAATTTTGCTTAAAAAATGATTTTTATTTTTGCTATCTGATTAAAAAATCGTACTTTTGTTACCGACTTTAAGGTTTTAGATGTAAGATGCTCGAAATCTTATTTTTAGAACTTTGTTAAACTTTAGATAGTATAATTTTTAAATTTTTTATAGTACAAATGGCACACAATATTAAACCAGGCGTAGCTGTTGGAAAACAAGTACAAGAAATTTTTCAATACGCCAAACAAAAAGGATTTGCTTTACCAGCTGTAAACGTTGTTAGTTCAAACACAATCAATTCCGTAATGGAAGCTGCAAAAGAAATGAATGCTCCTGTTATTATTCAGTTTTCAAACGGAGGAGCTTGTTTTATGGCAGGAAAAGGACTTTCAAATGAAAACCAACGTGCAGCTATTGCAGGAGCCGTTTCAGGAGCGAAACACGTTCATCAATTAGCTGAACTTTACGGGGTTAGCGTAATTCTTCATACTGACCACTGTGCAAAAAAATTGCTTCCTTGGATTGATGGTTTGTTAGATGCTTCGGAAAAACATTTCGCTGAAACAGGAAAACCTTTGTTTAGCTCGCATATGATTGACCTTTCAGAAGAGCCACTTAAAGAGAACATCGAAATTTGCAAAAAATATTTGGAGAGAATGAGCAAAATGGGTATGACTCTTGAAATTGAGCTGGGAATTACCGGAGGTGAAGAAGACGGAGTTGATAACACAGATGTTGATTCTTCAAAATTATACACACAACCTGAAGAAGTGGCGTATGCTTATGAAGAGTTGCTTAAAGTGAGCCCTCAGTTTACAATTGCGGCTGCTTTTGGTAACGTTCACGGAGTTTACAAACCTGGTAATGTGAAACTTACTCCTAAAATTTTGAGAAATTCACAAGAGTACATCTCTAAACACTACAACGTTCCTCAAAATACGGTAGATTTCGTTTTCCACGGAGGTTCTGGTTCTACTCTTGAGGAAATCCGTGAGGCAATCTCTTATGGTGTAATCAAAATGAATATTGATACTGACTTGCAATATGCTTTTACAGAAGGAATTCGTGATTATATGAAAGAAAAAACAGCTTACTTGCAATCACAAATCGGAAATCCGGAAGGAGCTGATGCACCAAACAAAAAATACTATGACCCTCGTGTTTGGTTAAGAGAAGGTGAAAAAACGTTTATCGCCCGACTTAAAAAAGCTTTCGAAGATTTGAATAATGTTAATACATTATAAATAGATTAAAGGTTTTAAATAGAAAAGAGTAAGAATCAAAAAATTCTTACTCTTTTTATTTTTAAGGGTTTATTTCATAAAATCGCTTCATAACATCATCAACGCTTCGGATGGATTTTTTTGTCCAATCTATGCGGATTGCCATTTTTTCTTCTTCTGTAAGTTGCCACGAAACATCTGATTTTCTGAGATTTTCAGTGAGTTGTTGCAAAATTATAGCCGCACAAACCGAAATATTCAAACTTTCAGTAAAGCCCACCATCGGAATTTTTAAAAATGTATCGGCTTGATTTAAAACCAATTTCGATAATCCGTCTTTTTCCGTGCCAAAGAAGAAAGCACTTTTTTTGGAAATGTCAAAGTCGCTCAAAAAGTAAGCATCCTTGTGAGGCGTTGTAGCCACAATTTGGTAACCTTTTTCACGAAGCCTATCCATACAATCCTGCGTGTTATCATATCGGAATGTATCCACCCATTTTTGAGCTCCCATCGCAATTTTGGCATCTAACCGCTTCCCAAAACGCTGCTCAATCAAATGAGCTTGCTGCACTCCAAATACTTCACAACTTCGGATAACAGCACTTGTATTGTGCATCTGGAAAACATCTTCAACAGCTACCGTAAAATGATTGGTTCGATATTCAAGAATTTCAGAAAATCGTTTTTTTCGCTCTTCTGTAATGAAATTTTCTAAATATGATAGCAAAATTTGTTCATTTTTCATTATAAAACCTGTTCTTTTAATATTTTTCCGAATGCTATTTTATAAAAAAGATATCCCAAAGCACCTCCCAAAATAAATCCCGTAACAACATCACCAGGGAAGTGAACTCCTAAATAAATTCGGCTGTATCCCACTAAAAATGACCAAGAAAACAGCACAAAAGGTAGCCATTTCATCCTTCTGCGGAAAATCGAACTAAAAAATACAGCTACCGCCATTGAACTGGCTGCGTGAGCCGAAAAATAGCCAAATTTACCGCCACAAATTACCGAACGCATTTGTGAAATTAATGTTTCATCGTGACACGGACGCAATCGCTCAAAGCCATATTTAAAAAGGTTCGCGAGCTGGTCAGTGGCGAGAATCATCAAAGCTATACAAACTAAAATAATGGCTGTTTTCTTCCATTTGAAATATTTCAAACAGAAAAAAAGTAACAAAACATACAAAGGCAAAGCGGAAAGTTTATGACTGACAAACAGCCAAAAACTGTCCCAATGCTCTGAGCCTAAGCCATTCAGGTAGAGGAATAACTCTTTATCTTTTTCTATAATGTATTCAAGCATAGTAGATTACCCTTCGTATCGGTCTATTTCTCGCTCGTAAAATTCATTGGCTTGCTGAATGAGGTTTTCGGCTTCGGTTTCGAGTTCTTTGGTGTCTTCTTCATCAAATTCTTCCAGCCATTCCACTTCGTCAGTTTCTAAATTTAGCACAAAACGAGGATATTCGGTGTGAATTACAAAAATAGCATCGGGGAAGTCAGTGTTATCTCCCAGCAAAAATTTAGGAAAATTACTCATTTATAGTTTTATTAATATGGTTCGACAAAATAATTTACGCAAAGTTATACGAATAGAACTTAGCAAGCAAATTTTACCAAAGAAAATTGAATAAATGTAACAGCTTTCAGTTTTTTATTATATCTTTGTTTCCTTGAAGTATTATCATCTAATTTAGAGATATGAGTAAAATAGAATCTTTTAAAGAAACCATAACCAACGGATATGTTTGCAAAGGGGATTATATTACATTAGGAGGGGCTATGTATGAAGGTCAACCTATTGAAAACGTATTAGTTAATCTTCCTTTAAAGACGCTTAATCGCCACGGACTCATAGCAGGAGCAACGGGTACGGGAAAAACCAAAACCTTGCAAGTAATCGCCGAAAATTTGTCTAAAAACGGAGTTCCTGTACTTTTGATGGACTTGAAAGGAGATTTGAGCGGTTTGGCAGAAGCAGGCGAAGAAAAATCATTTATCACAGAACGTCACAAAAAAATAGGAATTCCGTATGCTTCACAAGGATTTCCTGTGGAATTATTAACAATTTCGGAGCAGAAAGGAGCCAGAATGCGAGCTACGGTTTCCGAATTTGGTTCGGTGTTGCTTTCTCGTATTTTGGATTTGAGCGATGTACAAGAAGGCGTGTTGGCAGTGATTTTCAAATATTGCGACGACCACGGTTATCCTTTGCTGGATTTGAAAGATTTAAAAAAGATATTACAATTTGCCACTGAAGAAGGCAAGGCCGATTTTGAAAAAGAATACGGAGCGATTGCAAAAACTTCAACCAGTGCAATTTTAAGGAAAATAGTTGAATTAGAGCATCAAGGAGCTGAGTTGTTTTTTGGAGAACGAAGCTTTGAACCATCTGATTTACTGAGAACTAACAGCAAAGGGGAGGGGTATGTGAATATTATTCGCCTAACGGATATTCAAGACCGTCCGAAAATGTTTTCAACTTTTATGTTAAGTCTGCTGGCCGAAATTTATTCTACTTTTCCGGAAGAAGGAGATTTGCAAAAACCGAAATTGGTGATTTTCATCGATGAAGCCCACTTGATTTTCAGTGAAGCATCAAAAACGTTGCTAAATCAGTTGGAAAATATCGTGAAACTAATTCGTTCTAAAGGAGTTGGACTTATTTTCTGTACACAAAACCCAACCGATGTTCCTGATGCCGTTCTTTCACAATTGGGAATGAAAGTTCAACACGCACTCAGGGCTTTCACCGCGAAGGACAGAAAAGCCATCAAACTCACAGCCGAAAACTACCCTGTATCAGACTTTTACAATACAGCGGAAGTACTAACATCTCTGGGCACGGGAGAGGCTTTTGTAACTGTTTTGAACGAAAAAGGAATTCCTACTCCGTTGGTAGCCACTATGTTAAGAGCTCCAATGAGCCGAATGGATATTCTGTCCGAAAATGAAATAAACGCTCTTGTAAATCGCTCTGAATTAGTTCGAAAATATAACGAAGTGATAGACAGAGAGAGTGCCTACGAGCTGTTAAATAAGAAAATTTCAGAAATTCAAGCTCAGCAAGTTAAGGAGAAAGAAGAGGAGCAACAACAGAAACAAAAACAAACCCAACCACGACAAGCACGAACAACAAAGCAAAGTACGGCTCAAAATCCGATATTAAAAATGGTGACGAGTGCTACATTTATTCGTGGTGTTTTTGGAGTTTTGAATAAAGTAATGAAGAAATAATAAATTTTATTGAAGAATCTGTAAAAATAATTATAAAAATGAACAAATATATTGTACTAATACTAATTTTGATTGTAACTATTGCTTGTAATAAAACCGATAATAAATTTCTGATAACGAAAGATAATGTGGGAGTTTTACACAGAAATACGCCTATCCAAAAATTGGATTCCATATATGCGAAAGATTCCTTGGTCAATACTACTTTTGAGGGCGAGCTTCGTTATGCAAGTATGGAACGAATTATCATTTTTGAAAAAGGAGGTAAGGAGCTGATAGAAATAACTCCGGTTATTAATTCTGATAATCAGAAAGTTGTGGAAAGTGTATTGATTTTGGATTCGCGTTTTGCTACCGAAAAAGGAATTTCATTGGCAAGCACTTACAAAGATGTTAAGGACAGATATCCTGATTTTGAAATTGAGCAAACACTGAAAAGCATATTGGTTACGCCTAAAAATGAAAATTATTATTTTACTTTTGACAAATCGGCTTTAAAGAATAATAATTTCGGGCTTTCTTCTGAAATCACAAAAAACGATATAGAGGACAATGCAAAACTATCACGAATCACTATAAATTGGAATTTATAGAAATATTGTAAAATTCTGATGAAAGGAAACAGTCAAAAATTATCATTAAGTATAGTAGGAGGCGGAAATGTAGCTTTTCACTTAATGAATATTTTTTACAATAATGATAAAATTGAAGTGAAGCAACTTTGTAATAGAAGCTGCTTCACTTCTCATTTTGAGCAATTTGCAGTGGAAAAAATTACAAATGTTTCATTGTTAAAACCCGTTGACATTTGTATAATTGCTGTGAAAGATTCGGCTATTTCTGAAGTATCTGAAAAGTTACCTTTTTCAGGAAATTTGGTAGTTCATACTTCAGGAAACACAGATATTGATGTTTTAAGTGGTAAAAACAGAAAGGGTGTTTTCTATCCACTGCAATCTTTTTCTAAAGATATACCTGTTGATTTTCAAGAAGTTCCAATTTGTATCGAAGCTCAGGATTTAGCTGATTTAGAGGTTTTACGCATTTTGGCAGAATCCGTAACGAGTAAAGTTTACGAAATAAACGGTTTTCAGAGAAAAATTTTACATATTTCAGCGGTAATGATGAATAATTTTACGAATCATTTAATCGGAATTAGTAAGGAAATATGTGAAGAGAATAAAGTTCCTTTTGAAATTCTGAAACCTTTATTGGCAAAAACTTTTGAGAAAATTCAGAAAACAGAACCTTTTGAAGCCCAAACAGGTCCGGCAAGGCGTGATGACCGTCAAACCATTGAAAATCATTTGGCTCTTTTAAGTGGAAATCGGAAAGAAATTTATAAAACAATAACAAATTCAATATTAGAAACATATGGAAGCAAAAAGCTATAAGGAGTATTTGAAAAACATCACAACTTTTGTATTTGATATAGATGGAGTACTGACAAACGCTCAAGTTTTGGTAACAAATGAAGGAGAATTATTACGAAGTATGAGCGTAAAAGATGGTTTTGTGATGAAATTGGCATTGGATAAGGGATATAATATGTGTATCATCACCGGAGGAAACAACCAAGGAGCCAAAAAAAGGCTCGAAGATTTAGGAATTAGTGATGTTTTTATGAAAAGACATCAAAAATTGGATACTTTTTTGGAATATCAGCAGTCAAAAGGGTTAAAAAAGGAAGAAATATTATATATGGGCGATGATATATTGGATATTCCGCCAATGAAACACTCCGGTTTAGCTACTTGTCCGCAAGATGCAGCTCCTGAAGTGAAAGCCATAGCGGATTATGTTTCTCATTTGAAGGGTGGGGAAGGATGCGTCCGAGATGTTATTACCCAAGTGTTAAAAGTACGTGGCGATTGGGAGTTTTAAGTCAATTAGTTTTATGTAAGAAATAAAACAAAAAATTTCAATTAAAGAACCCGAATTTTCTTTTATAATAGAGAAAGTTCGGGTTCTTTTTTGTCTTTTTAAAAATATATATTTTTTATAAATAATTATCTGGTAATTAGTTTTTTAAATATAACTATTTAAATAATTACATTAACTAAAAATATTGAAGAAATTCTATAACTTATAACTAAAGATATTTTTTATAATAAAATATTGTAAATGAGTTATTTATAATCAAATAAGGTTTAAATATTAATTATAAATGACAAAATGACATATATTATTAAATTGTTAATTAACTTAAATTTATCATTTAAATTTTATAATTTAAATATAATATAATCAGTATTTTATATTATTTATTAAAGTCTAAAAATATTTTATAAGTTCGAGATTTAATCCTGAAAATAAAATTTTATATTTCAGAAAAGAATTCTTACTTTTGGGAGAGTTTTTAAGTTGTTAAGAAATGGCTAAAAATGTTTCTCAGAAGCGTAAAAAAAGGAAGTTAAATCGTATTAATAAGATGGAATCGCCTCCTGGTACATTGCTGTATTTCGGTGAGAAAGAAAAATCAGTTGATATTGATGTGATTTCTTATGGAGATTCGTTTTTTCACTCTGGGAAAGTAAATTCAGTAAAGGAGGCTTTGTATTTTATCTCTGGAGAAAATCGTACTTGGATAAATATCAATGGATTAAACAATATTGAAGAAATAAAACAAGTAGGAGAGTTTACAAAGTTACACAATTTACTTTTGGAAGATGTTCTTGATACGGAGCATCGCCCTAAAAGTGAGGTTCTTGAAAATAATTTATTGATTATTATCAAGATGATGTATTTCGGAAAGAAAGAACAACTTGTTTCAGAGCATTTGGCATTGATTTTAGGTAAAGATTATGTTGTTAGTTTTCAGGAGGTTGAAGGAGAAGATGTATTTGAGCCGTTACGCAGACGATTATTAATGAATATAAATGATATTCGCAAAAAGGGCATTGATTATCTTCTTTTTGGTCTTTTGGATGCCGTGATTGATAATTATTTCGTAATTTTGGACAAGATTGGAGGCAAAATTGAGGATATAGAAGATGAAATTATAAACAATCCTGATGAAAAAATGATTCTGGAGATACAAAATTTGAAGAAAAGTGCTATTTTTCTTCAGAAATCGATTGTTCCTGTGCGAGAAATAACTGGTAAATTGGAAAAAATTAATCATTTTTTGGTTACAAATGACACAAAACATTATTTTCGTGACCTTCACGACCATACTATTCAAATTGTGGAAACTTTGGGAACTTACAGAGATATTCTTTGGGGATTGACCGATACTTATATGGGAGCTATGAGCAACAAAATGAACAACATAATGCGGTTACTCACTTTAATATCAACAATTTTCATTCCCTTAACATTCATCGTTGGAGTTTATGGTATGAATTTTGAGTTTATGCCTGAGCTTCAATATAAATGGGCATATCCTATTGTTTGGGCAATAATGATTTTAATATCTGTTATAATGATATTTTATTTTAAACGGAAAAAATGGCTATAATTTACAAATGTAAATCAAGTTAATAGTTCTCTTAAAATTTTACAGATTTTCAAATATTTCAAAACTATTATCTTCATAGAAAAAGATAATTTTTTTGATTTTTTTGTCAGTTTTTTCTTGCTTTATTGGGAGTTCAGGTTCTTTATTTTCTGTGATTACAGGATTATTTATTACATTTTGAGAGCTTTTTTCCTCAAATAAATCTGTTTGAAAAGATTGCTTTACGGATTTATCTGTAGAAGAGGTACTTATAGGAAATTCACCTTTTCCCTGAGTAATCCAGTAAATATCAACTTCAGGAAACTTCGACACTAACTTGAGAATAAAGTCCAAGCTGGGTTTATTTCGTTCGGAAAGTAAGTGAGAGATACTTGAACGCTGAATATCAAGTGTATCAGCAAAAGCAGAAGCACTTAATCCATAGTAATCCATTACTTTTTGTAGCCGTTTTGTAAAATCAGAAATGTTTATCATTGTAATTAGATTGTAAAATAAACAAAGTACAAATGTAATTAATAAAATTTACAAATCCAAACAGTGTCATAAAAAACAAATTATCAGTTAAAATAACTTTATTAACTTTTGTAAAATAGTTAATTTACAATATTAATTTTATGGAATACGATTTATATAAAGAAAAAAGTATATTAGGAAGATATATAACTTCTGCTATGATTTTACCTATTTTAAAGAATTATAACATTCAAAATCAGATATATTTAGGAAATTCAGTAAATAATATGCCAATTTATTTGTATCAAGTAGGCAATGGAAACAAGAAAATACTGATGTGGTCGCAAATGCACGGAAATGAGTCCACCACAACAAAAGCATTGTTTGATGTATTAAATTATTTTACAAAAGTAAACTATGATTATTTAGATAAAATTTCATTATTTTTTATACCAATTTTGAATCCTGATGGAGCAGAAATGTACACACGTGTAAATGCTAATGAAGTGGATTTAAATCGTGATGCGTTTGAATTGTCTCAGCCTGAAAGCAAATGTCTTAGAAAAGCATATGAATTGGTAAAACCTGATTTTTGCTTTAATTTGCACGACCAACGAACCATTTTTTCAGCAGGAAAAACAAAAAATCCGGCAACAGTATCATTTTTAGCTCCTTCGTATAATGAAAGTAGGGACATAAATGATGTGCGCAAAAAAAGTATGGAGGTAATTTCAGTAATGAATGAAATGTTACAAAAGTATATCCCGAATCAAGTAGGACGTTTTGATGACAGTTTCAATATAAACTGCACAGGGGATTATTTTACAAATATAAATATACCAACAATTCTTTTTGAAGCAGGACATTATCAGTCAGACTATCTTCGTGAGGAAACCAGAAAATATATTTGCTTGGCTATGATTGAGGGACTTAAGTACATTGTTGATAATGATGTTTCTGGAGCTAAATACAAGTCTTATTTTGAAATTCCGGAAAATGAAAAACTATTTTTTGATGTTTTGATAAGAGATGATTTTTATGGAAATACAAATGATATTGGTATTTTATTTAAAGAAAATTTAAAAAATAATACAATTTATTTTGAACCTTATATTTCTGAAGCGGGAAATTTAACGAATTATTATGGTCATAAGGAGTATAAATTATCAGAAATCTTCACAAATAAAATAGATAAAAAAGATATAGAAAAACGATTAGATTTAAAAAAATTCGAACCTAAATTTGTATAAATATAATTTTTTACAAAAAAAAAATGAATTTATTTTGAATATATTGAAAAAATGATTTACTTTGCATTCGTAATTAATAGATAATACGATGGGAAGATTTAGATTGGATGAGATTGATCATCAAATTTTGGACATGCTAATAGAGAATACACGTACTCCGTTCACTGATATTGCTAAGAAATTGGATATATCTGCTGGTACGGTTCACGTTCGTGTTCGTAAGATGGAGGAATCAGGAATTATTAAAGGCTCAACTTTAACCATTGATTATGAAAAACTTGGCTACACATTTGTAGCTTATGTGGGTATTTTTCTTGAAAAAAATCACCAAACTCAGTTTGTATTAGAGCGTTTGGCTAATATTCCTTATGTAACTGTTGCTCACATAACAACAGGTAAGTATAATATTTTCTGTAAAATTCGTGCAAAGGATACAAAACACGCAAAAGAGATTATCTATATGATTGATGATATTCAGGGAGTATCACGCACGGAAAGTATGATTTCTTTAGAGGAAACTATCAATGATAAGAAACGCTTGATGCGTACTGTTTTTAAAGAATTATAATTTTTTAAGAAAAAATAAAAAGTAGTAGAATCCTCCCAAAGTTTTTGAGAGGATTTTTTTATGTTTAAGAAATAATCAAATTTGTATGCCAAGAAAAACCAAATTAGAACGATTTAATGAAAATGTACTGAGTAAATATCAGATTTACAACGGTATATTAATGACCCTTCCTTATAAGGAAGTGCTGGAAACAGGAACTTTATTGCCTATTTTTAGTGAGATGTGCAGTAAAGGATATGAAGAAAACTTATCTCCAGTTGAAATAGTTAATAATTTTTTCCGTAAATATTTAGAAAACCCAACTGAAAAAGAAAAAAATGATTTATTATTTCGGTTTATACAATATATTGAACGTCAGGTAGTTTTATTTGACGCTATTGAAGATGCCAGCTTTGCTGTTGTAAACAATATGGACGGGCTTGGTACACTCAGAAATGTTCGAGAAAAGGCTGAATCTCAGGAAAAAACGGAACAATTAAAGGCATATCTGCGTTATGCCAAGGTGCGTCCTGTGCTTACAGCCCATCCGACGCAGTTTTATCCCGGAGCTGTTTTGGGAATTATAAATGATTTGTCTGAGGCTATTAAAAAAGATGATATATTGCTCATTAAGAATCTTTTAGCTCAATTAGGAAAAACTCCTTTCTTCAAAAAAGAAAAACCAACTCCGTATGATGAAGCTGTGAATTTGATATGGTATTTGGAAAATATTTTTTATCATTCCGTTGGGGCGATTTATAAATATATATATCATAACATATTTAAAGACAGTAAGATAGATAACGAAATCATTGAACTTGGGTTCTGGCCTGGTGGTGACCGTGACGGGAATCCGTTTGTAACTGCGGAAATTACACGCAAAGTAGCGGAACGCCTCAGGAGGTCTGTTATCCGAAACTATTATAAAGATTTACGAAATATTAAAAGAAGACTTACTTTCCCCGAAGTAGAACCTTTGGTTAATGAACTGGAAATCAAGTTGTACAATTTAAGTTTTTTACAGAAAGATGATTCTATTTCATTGGAAGAATTTGTTGAAAAACTCAAAAATATTAAGCAGATTTTGGTTGAGAAATATCAGTCGTTATTTGTTGAAAAAGTTGAAGATTTATTGCATAAGATACAAATTTTTGGGTTTCACTTCGCAACACTTGATATTCGCCAAGATTCGCGAGTGCATCATTCCGTTGTAAAAGATATTGCTAAAACTTTAAACGGAAAAATTTTCCCTGAAAATTACGGTGAATTATCTGATAGTGAGAAATATGAATGTTTGAAAAATGCAAAAGGAATTTTGAATTCTGAGGATTTTTCTGATGAACTCACCAAGCAAACCATTGAGAGTATTTATGCTGTGAAAGAAATCCAAAAGCTTAATGGTGAGCGTGGGGCAAATCGTTACATAATTAGTAACAATCAAAGTTCTTTGAATGTACTTGAAGTGCTGACAATGATTCGTTTATGCGATTGGGAGAATCCAACTGTAGATGTTATTCCTCTTTTTGAAACTATTAATGATTTGTCTGTTGCTGAGCGTGTTATGCAGGAATTGTACACAAATCCAACCTATAAAGAACATCTTAAAAATCGTAATGATTTACAAATCATTATGTTAGGTTTTTCTGATGGAACAAAAGATGGCGGATATTTGATGGCAAATTGGAGTATTTATCAGGCTAAGGAACGTTTAACGCAAGTTGCTCGAAATAATGGAGTTAAGGTTATATTTTTTGATGGAAGGGGAGGACCTCCTGCACGTGGAGGCGGGAAAGCACATCAGTTTTACGCATCTTTAGGAAATACCATTGAGGCAGAACAAATTCAGCTAACTATTCAGGGTCAGACAATTAGCTCTAATTTTGGAACTTTGGAATCTTCTCAATATAACTTAGAACAATTGCTCAGTGCGGGAATTAATAACAAAGTTTTCAATGATAACAAAAGTACAGTACTTACTGAAGAAGATAAAAAAGTAATTTCTGAACTTGCTCAGGTTAGCTATGAAAGTTATACCGATTTTAAAAATCATCCGATGTTTATTCCTTATTTAGAGCGAGTTAGCACATTGAAGTACTATGCTAAAACCAATATTGGAAGCCGTCCGAGTAAGCGTTCACAATCGGAAGGATTGAATTTCAGTGATTTAAGAGCTATTCCGTTTGTGGGAAGTTGGAGCCAGTTAAAACAGAATGTTCCTGGATTTTACGGATTAGGAACTGCATTAAAATATCTCGAGGAAAAAGGAAATTTTGATAAGGCAATTCATTTGTATAAAAACTCATTGTTTTTCAGGACATTACTTGAAAATAGTATGATGAGTTTAACAAAATCAAATTTCAAACTGACTCAATATATGCGTAATGATGCAGAATTTGGAGCATTTTGGACGCTGATTTACGAAGAATTTGAATTGACCAAAAAAATGTTATTGAAATTAACGGGATATTCAGAATTAATGGAAAATCATCAAAGCGGAAAAGCATCTATAGAAATACGTGAAAAAATGGTTTTGCCATTGCTAACGATTCAACAGTATGCCTTACAAAAAATTAAGAATGAAATATCTGATTCTGAATTAATTAATATTTACGAGAAAATGGTAATGCGTTCGATGTTTGGAAACATTAATGCAAGCCGAAATTCAGCATAAAAAAATAAGTTAAAATAATAGAAAAGATTTAATTTTACAGAGGATTTTAAACTTAGTGAGATTAAATCTTTTTATTTTTATAAATGCACATTTGTATCATAATTTATATTATGTAAAATAGGATTTGGGTTATTAAACCAAATTCTTTTAATATCTTTAAAAATAAAAAAACAAAACCTCTGTTGATGTTTTGTACAGAGGTTTTGTAAATATAAATAGATGGACTAATTTATTCTATTTCAAAAAGTTTGGAAATTTTGAAGGATTTGCCTCTTGCATTATGCTATAAGCTTTTTCAAAAATATCATCAGCATTTGGTTTTGAGAAATAATCACCATCACTACCATATGCCGTTCTGTGGTCTTTTGCAGTAAGTGTTTGCGGAGCACTATCCAAATATTGATAAGCATTTTGCTCTTCTAAAATTTTCTGCAAAATATAAGCTGAAGCTCCTCCTGAAACATCTTCATCAATAACTAAAAGTCGATTAGTTTTGGCTACACTTTTTACAATATCGTGGTTTAGGTCAAAAGGTAAAAGTGACTGAACATCAATTACTTCTGCACTTATTCCAAATAGTTCTAATTCTTCCGCAGCTTGCTGTACAATTCGCAATGTTGAACCATAAGAAACCAAAGTAATATCCTTTCCTTGTTTTACAGTTTCAACAACTCCTATAGGTGTTTTAAATTCTCCAAGATTCGTAGGTAATTCTTCTTTAAGGCGATATCCATTTAAACACTCAATGACAACTGCAGGCTGATTTCCTTCCAATAAGGTATTATAAAATCCTGCTGCTTTAGTCATATTACGTGGCGTTAAAATGTAAACTCCTCTGAGTGTGTGCAGTAGTGCTCCCATAGGAGAACCCGAATGCCAAATTCCTTCCAAACGGTGACCACGAGTTCTGATAATCATCGGAGCCATTTGTCGTCCAAATGTACGATAATGCAACGAAGCCAAATCATCGCTTAGTGTTTGTAATCCATAAAGGATGTAATCCAAATATTGAATTTCAGCAATAGGGCGTAATCCTCTCATTGCCATACCTATCCCCTGTCCTACGATGGTTGCTTCACGAATTCCCACATCAGCGATTCGTATTTCTCCGTATTTTTTCTGCAAACCTTCCAAACTTTGGTTTACGTCACCTATGTTTCCGGTATCTTCACCAAAAATAAGTAAATTAGAGTGTTTGGCAAACAAAGCGTCAAAGTTTTCACGTAAAACGATACGAGCATCTACTAATTTTGAATTTTCATCATAAACCGGAAGAACTTCTTTTACTGAAGTAGGATTACTTTCGTTTTCAATGTATAAATATTTGCTATATTTAGGCTGATTTTCAGCTGAATAATCTTTTATCCATTGCTGTAATTTTGCGGTAACTTGTGGAGCTTCATAACGCAAGTGTCGAAGAATTTTCCGTGCTGCACTTATAATATCTTTACGGATTGGAGCTGTGATATTAACTAACTGATTTTTAATTGCTTCAACTTCGTGTTTATTACTACTTACTTGGTTAATAATCTCATCAATTAATCTGATAAATGCATCTTTTTCGTTCTTTATCGGAGTTATGTAAGCTTCCCAAGCTCGTTTTTTTCCGTTAGCGACTAATTTTTTTACATCTTTCTCTAAATCAGTAAGTTCTTGCTCTGTAGCAAGCTTATTTTCTAAAATCCACTCTCGCATTTTGCGATTACAGTCAAACTCTTTTTCCCATTCAAGACGTTCCTTAGTTTTATAACGCTCGTGCGAACCTGAAGTTGAATGTCCAAGAGGCTGTGTCAGTTCTCGTACGTGAATCAGTACAGGAATGTGTTCTTTGCGTGCAATATCCCCTGCTTTCTCAAAAGTTTCAATCAAAGCAGGATAATCCCAGCCATTAACAACAAAAATCTCAAATCCGTTATTGGAATTTTTGTCACGCTGAAATCCTTTCAAAATCTCGGATATATTTTCTTTTGTAGTTTGGTACTTAGCAGGAACAGAAATTCCGTAATCGTCGTCCCACACGCACATTACCATTGGTACTTGCATAACGCCAGCAGCATTGATCGTTTCAAAAAAATGCCCTTCACTGGTACTTGCATTTCCGATAGTTCCCCAAGCTACTTCATTTCCGTTATCAGAAAAATTATGATTTTGCACACCGGGAACTTCTCTGTATATTTTAGAAGCCTGAGCCAATCCGAGTAAGCGAGGCATTTGCCCTGCCGTACACGAAATGTCGCTACTACTATTTTTCTGGTTCAATAAATTGTTCCAATTTCCATTTTCATCCAAACTGTGTGTTGAAAAATGCCCTCCCATCTGCCTTCCAGCACTTGTTGGATCGGCTTGAATGTCAGCGTGTGCGTAAAGCCCAGCAAAAAAATTCTCGATGGTAAAGGCACCTATCGCCATCATAAAAGTCTGGTCACGATAGTATCCGCTTCGGAAATCTCCATTTTTAAAAGCTCGTGCCATCGCCAACTGTGGGAGTTCTTTTCCGTCACCAAAAATACCGAATTTAGCTTTTCCTGTGTGAACCTCTACCCTTCCCAAATTACTACATTCTCTACTGATAAGGGCAATTTTGTAATCTTCTAAAGCATTGCTTTTTAATTTGTTATTAATCGAATGCTTGGAGGTTATATTCTTTTTTGTCATAAATTAAAGTTATAATAAGTTCTCAAAGATATTAATTTTTTATGAAATAACCAAAATTTTATGGAAAATTAAGGTTATAGATGCGTTATATTAAATTTACCTTCTGATTCCTTGCGAATTTATCCACTGATGGTAAGCTTTACTGTTGATAAGATGCTGATTATAGCTTCGTGCAAATTTGTGAAACCCAGGTTTTTCTATATCTGCTACAAAGTAGAAAAAATCGTGTTTTTCAGGATTCAAAACGGCTTCAATTGATGAAACATCAGGCATCGCAATGGGAGCAGGCGGCAATCCTGCATATTTGTAAGTGTTGTATGGTGAATTAATTTCTAAATCTCGATTCAAAACCCTCTTAATAATTGTATCGTAATTACCTGTATGTTCCTTAATTGCGAAAATTACGGTTGGGTCAGCTTGTAGTAACATATTTGTTTTCAGTCGATTAAGATAAACACCCGCTACCCTACTCCGCTCTGATACCTGAGCAGTTTCTTTTTGTACTATCGATGATAAAACAGTCACTTGTTTCGGAGTAAGATTCTGATTTTTAGCCTTTTGTTTTCTTTCTTCTGTCCAAAAACGATTGTATTCCTTTAACATTCTGTCTCTGAATTGCTCTGCTGACGTATTCCAAAAAAATTCATAAGTATTAGGCAAGTACATTGCAATAGCATCTTTCTCACTGAATTGATTTTCAGATAAAAACGAAGCATCTAAAAAAGATTTTAGCAAAGAAACACTATCCGCTTCAATTTGCTGACTGATACGCCCTGCCAAATCTTGCAATCTGTCTTGATTGTTGAAAGTTACTTTCACAGGTACGTTTTTACTTCGTAAAGCGTTGATAATGTCATTGTTATTACTTCCTTTTTTAATAACATATTTTCCTGCTTTCACATTTTTAACATATTTTTTCTGAACAGCTACTTTTTTAAAAGTTTCTATATCAGAAAGATATGGATTCATTTTATGTATTACGTCATTAAAATCGGAACCTGTAGGAATATAAACAATCACTTCCTTTTCTTGAAAACTCGTGTTCGGGCTTAAAACAGCATTGTACACAAAGTAGGAAAAAATACCTAAAATAATCAGTCCGATAATGGAAGCAACAAGTATAATTTTTTTCAGATACATATATTAATTTGGAAAATTTTTTTAAAAAAATCAATGATTTGGAAATTCAAAAAAATAACATATTCAGAAAGATTTGTCAGTTTTTAAATTTCCAAATCACTTTATAATCAAATAATTACTGATGTGTTTTCTTCAATAAATCGTTTACGGTTTTTACCGGATTGAAAGTAATTAACGGAACTTCAACAAAAACGGTTATCCAATTTGCCATCGAACCATTCCACAAGCCTGGTCGCTCCAAAGCTTTAAGCGGTTTTCCCATATATGTTTTTCCAGTAATGAAAGCCTGTTTAGGGTCTGTAAATTGTTGTAAATCAAATTTTTCTCCTTTGAAATTTTTTGTTCCACAAACTAAATCAACCGGATTAAAGTGTGTTGATTGCTGGAAAATTTCTTTCTGTTCAGGATTGTTTAAATCCACCTGTGCAGATTCGATAATTTGCAAACTCAAGTTTCCGTTAGCATCTTTCACCCAGAAAGGACCTCCACCAGGTTCGCCTTCGTTTTTAACCATTCCGCACAAACGAATTGGACGATTGAGCTGCTCTTGAATGAACTCTAAAGCATAACGTCTTCTGAATTTGTACAGATAATCAGGAACATAGATATTGATTTCTTTCAAAAAGTTTAATAATTTCTTTACTTCTTTCTTTTTAACTTTGTCATTATCAATGCGTTTCAGGATATGAAAAACTTCTGATTGAATTTCGAGTAATTTCCCTGCCAATGCTTCTTTGTAGAAAACAGTTTCGTCTGTGTATTTTTTAACTACCACATTATCAATGTTTTTTATAAAGATTACGTCAGCATCAACTTCGTTAAGATTATCAAGCAAAGCTCCGTGACCTGACGGACGGAACAATAAATTTTCGTTTTCATCACGGAAATATTCGTTATCCTCAGTAACTGAAACGGTGTCTGTGCTTGGTTTTTGATACGAAAAATTCACATCAAATTTGATGTTGTACCTTTTTTCAAGTTTATCCTTAATTTCGTTCAATTCCTTGTTGAAGGCTTCAGTATGTTGCTCAGTAATAGTGAAATGCAAGTGAGCAACATCTTCACCCGAAGCGTACATCACCGATTCGCGAAAATGCTCTTCAAAAGGCGTAACTATTTTTTCAGAATGTTTGTGGAAAGGAAGCAATCCTTTAGGCAAATTTCCGTAGTTTAGTCCGTTTTCACCAAGCAAAATGGAAACAATTGTATATTTCTGATTATCTTCATTTTGAGTATGAAAATCGGGAATGTTTTTTGCTATGTAATCCATTAAAATAGGATAAAAAGCAAACTTTTCCAATCCTTCAAAAAAGGTTTCGATTTCTTTGTCACTTTTTCGATTGATGTAAGCCTTAAACGACTCTTTTTCAGGATTAAAATTGTCTTTGAAAGCAAAAAGTGATTTGAACATTCGGGTTGCAGCTCCTGAAGCAGGAACGAACTTCAAAATCGAAATGCCTTTCTTTTTCTTTTGATAAATAGCTGCATATTTGGCGGTTTCTTCCTTTGAAAAGGACAAAATTCCATTTCCGATAGTTGCAGCAGCTTGCAATTCAATCGGAGGAACGCCTTGTTTGAAAAGTTCTAATTGGCTTTCAAGCATTCCTTCCGTAATTCCTTTTTTAGCCAATAATTGCTGGTCTTTTGCTGTAAGTTTAGTCATTGTTTTTCAATATTTTATAAACAACCTCTTTCACTGTTTTTAAACGTTCTTCAAGGTTGCCTGTTATTACTACATATTTAATGTTGTGTTCATCAAGCATTTGTTTAAATTTGGAAAACATAAATTCACGCTCATTGGGCTTATCACGCAAATCATCTGCCTGCCAAGGAACATCAATATTTGTCAAAAAAATGATATCATAATGATTTTCAATAGCATATTTTTTGATTTGTGCTGGGCATTTTCCGTAGTAAATATACGAATAAATCATTAATTCAAGCAAATTTGTATCACAAAAAATGATTTTATTTGCTTTTTGAATGAGTTCATTTTCTGTTAGAATTTGCCCTAACGCAATGGGTTCGAGGTCGTCCCAAGTACAAGTCTCCCGTTTTTCGTCCCATTTTTTTTGTAGGTACGTTCGCATAAATTCGGGCACCCATTCCGTTTGGAAATCATTGGCAAGAGTCTGACTAAGTGTAGTCTTTCCTGTGCATTCAGGTCCTACAAACGCCACACGGATTATTTCACTTTTGATTTGTTCAAGTTTCTTTTCCATTCAAAATAAGCTGCAATTGCAATTATGGTGAAAATAAAATACTGAAAAGAACTGAATACAAGTCCTTTATGATAATATAACGGAACCGAAATAACATCTCCAATAATCCAGCAAATCCAATTTTCAATTTTCCGTTTAGCCATTAGCCACATCCCAACTAAGAAAATGGAAGTTGTGAAAATATCTGTCCAATCCACCCAAGTAAAATGTTGGAAATCAAAAGAAATCTTATCAGGTGAAAAGCCACTATTAATGTAAGGTTTTAAAAGATAAACTCCCATCACAAACACCCAGCTAAAAACGGCTAACCCTAAGCTAATGAGCCAATCACGTTTAGTAGTTTTTGAAACCTCAATATGGATGTTGTCTTTGCTACTTTTTGCCCAAAGAATCCAGCCATAAACGCTCATAATGGTGTAATAAGCATTGATAAGCATATCTCCGAAAAGCCGACTAACCCAAAGCAAATACACAAAAATTACCGTACTGATAATTCCTGTCGGATACACCCAAATATTTCGCTTTTTACTGAAATAAACACTTAAAAGACCAAAACAAACACCAATGATTTCCAATACAACGAGATGTGTTTCGACACCTTTATATTGTGCAAAAAACCAATCAAAAATGTGGTTCATAGTCGTATCTATCTGATTTTACAATTTTTACATACATCAATCCGCGTTCAACGAGTTCCATCGCTTCCTTTATTTCAACGGTAAGTGTATGCATTACTTTATCATAATCGCCGTAAACTTGTGTACTTAACGGATTTTCAAGTACTTTTAATCCTGAAGCTCGTAACTTTTTGATAAAGTGAATGATAGGTTGTTCAAAATCATCTTGTAACGGACTGAATGTCAGTTCTACTGATACTTTCATAAATTTTATAGTTAGAATGGTTAAATTTACTTCTTATTTAATGTATTTTTTACAGTTTTCTCATAAAGTTCTTCATACATCGGAATGATTTTGCGTTCGTCAAATCTTTTAGCAGAAATTTTTGCTTGTCTTTTGAACTGAGCCAAACGATTTTCATCTTCTAAAATGTAAATGGCATTTTTACTCATATCTTTAATATCACCAACGGGACTTAAAAATCCTGAAAAACCATTTTCGTTTACTTCGTGCAAACCTCCTGCATTCGAGGAAATTACAGGTACACCCGACGCCATAGCCTCCAAAGCTGAAAGACCAAAACTTTCTGATTCTGAAGGTAATATAAATAAATCGGAAGCACACAGCAATCTATCTACATCTAACGTGTTTCCTAAAAAGAGCACTTTATTTTTGATGCCTAATTGTTTGCATTTATTCTCGGCAAATTCTCTTTCAGGACCGTCTCCAGCCAATATTAACTTGGAAGGAATTTTTTGCTGCACTTGGTGAAAAACGTCAATCACATCAGGGATTCGCTTTACTTTGCGGAAATTACTAATGTGCGTAATGATTCGTTCGTTTTTTTGTGCCATTATCGAACGTTTGCACGGAGCTGTGTGTGTATCTTTCTCAATATCAATAAAGTTTGGAATTACAAAAATTTCTTTTTCAATATCGAATAATCGCAATGTATCTTGTTTTAAACTCTCTGATACAGAGGTAACTACATCCGATTCGTTGATACTAAATGTCACGGCTTGTTTGTAATTCGGGTGATTTCCCACTAAGGTAATATCTGTTCCGTGTAAGGTTGTAATCATCGGAATTTCAATCCCTTCCTTTTTCAGCATTTGCTTTGCCATATAACCTGCATAGGCGTGCGGAATGGCATAATGTACGTGTAAAACATCTATTTGATAGGCTTTTATCACAGAAACCATTTTGCTGGAAAGCGCCAATTCGTACGGCTGATAATGAAATAACGGATACTCCTCAACGTGTACCTCGTGAAAGTGAATATTCATCTCCAGATAATCCAAACGTACTGGGTAACTGTATGTTATAAAATGTACTTGATGTCCTTTCCGAGCTAAAGCCAATCCTAATTCGGTTGCCACTACCCCACTTCCGCCAAAGGTAGGATAACAAACAATTGCTATATTCATTTAAAATTAATTTTGTTGGTTTGTCACCATATTGAATTGGTAAAAATATAAAAAAATTGAATAATCAACCGAAAAAAATGAAAAAGTTGCTCTTTTAAAAGGGATTTTAAAAATTCAGAATAATTAAATTATTGTAAACCAGCGTGAATGATGTTTGTTACATTTTGCATTTGAAAAATCTCTTAATTCTGTGTTTCGCCTTATAAAATATAGGTCGCAGTTAATCTGTGGATTGGCATATTTTGTTCTTTATCAATAAAGAATTATCTTTGCCCGCAATTATGGGAAGAAAAAATAAAAATTTAATTTTTGAAAATATAGAAGTCATCGATGCCGGTGCGAAAGGCAAAAGTGTAGCCAAAGCTCCTGACGGAAGAGTCATTTTCCTTACGGATGCCGTGCCGGGTGATGTAGTAGATGTACAAACTACTAAAAAAAGAACCGCTTATTACGAAGGATTTGTAAAGAAAATCCATAAGAAGTCCGATAAGCGTGCCGTGCCCGTTTGCGAACACTTCGGGTATTGTGGCGGATGTAAGTGGCAGAATATGAGCTACGAACATCAACTTTTTTACAAACAGCAAGAAGTTGAAAACAATCTCAAACGTTTAGGAAAAATAGAACTTCCTGAAATACAGTCCATTTTAGGCTCGGAAAAAATCTATTTTTATCGCAATAAAATGGAATTTTCTTTTTCCGATACGCGTTGGCTTACGCCCGAAGAAATAAAAGATTCGGAGAATATTGACAATCGTAACGGGTTGGGTTTTCACATTTCGGGGGCTTGGGATAAAATTCTTGACGTTAAGAAATGCCATTTGCAAGCCGACCCGTCCAACGCCATACGTTTGGCTGTAAAGCAGTTCGCACTGGAACACGAAATGCCTTTCTACAGCCCTCGTAATCAGTCGGGTTTGTTGCGTTCGATGATGATACGAACTGCTTCCACCGGTGAGCTTATGGTGGTCATTCAATTCTTTTCGGAAAACAAAACCAAACGCGGACTGCTACTCGACTTCCTGTCGGAAAAATTCCCGCAAATTACATCGCTTCAATATATTATCAACGGAAAAGCAAACGATTCGATATACGACCAAGAAATTATTTGCTACAAAGGACGCGATTACATCTTTGAAGAAATGGAAGGTTTACGGTTCAAAATTAACGCCAAGTCCTTCTATCAAACCAATTCCGAACAGGCTTACGAACTTTACAAAGTAACACGAGATTTTGCCGGACTAACCGGAAACGAGCTGGTGTACGACCTTTATACCGGAACGGGTACTATCGCTCAATTCGTGGCGAAGAAAGCCAAGAAAGTAGTTGGCGTAGAGGCAGTTCCGGAAGCTATTGAAGACGCCAAAGCCAACGCTCAAAACAATAACATTACTAACGTTGATTTTTTTGTGGGTGATATGAAAAACGTTTTCAATGAGGCGTTTATTGCCGAAAACGGAACTCCTGACCTGATTATCACCGACCCGCCTCGCGACGGAATGCACAAGGACGTGGTACAGCAAATCCTCAACATCGCACCGCCAAAAGTGGTGTATGTGAGTTGCAATTCTGCTACGCAGGCACGCGATTTGGCGCTGATGGACGCAATGTACAAAGTCACCAAAGTGCAGCCCGTAGATATGTTTCCGCAGACGCATCACGTGGAAAATGTCGTGCTATTAGAGAAAAGATAATCTGCTATAGGTCAAGAAAAATAGAAATATACATACGAAAAAGGAAAAGCCTCCGTTAAAGTTTACAAATTTTAACGGAGGCTTTTTTATGTCAATACGTGAGATTAAAAATTTCCTGACGTACGTTTGAAAATTTCTTGACGTCAGGAAATTTTTTTCTTGCCGTCAAGAAATTTATTTTCTGACGTACGTTTTTTTGCTTACTGACGGGAAGAAATAAAAAATGATAATTTTCTCAGTTTGGTTCTTTACGGAAAAGTAAAAACACTTTGACGGTAAAGTATTTTAACTTTGGCGTCAAAGTGTTTTCAGTTTACAGGCAAACTTTTTTCAGTTTGCCGTATGTCTTTTTATGATTGCCAGCCGAACTATTTTTGAGTTTCAGCAGATTCCTTTTCGTCCTGCTCGGCGTTTAGTTTGGCTTCCTCTAAATCAACTTCTTCCGGTTCTTTAGGTCCTTGTATTTTAACAGGCTGAGATTTCTTTTCTTCCTCGCTAAAAATTTCTTCTTTGCTGGCAATTCGTTCATCGCCCCGCCATATAAATTCCCGAAACTTTCGATCATTTTTGTGAAGTTTGTCCTCCGGATATAAATCGCCTACGGGTTGCGTGATAAAAACAACTTGCTGAACTTGTTGCTGCTCATCCAAATGCAATTTAATGTGGCTACAAGTAAGTTTGTTGATGCCTATCATTTCTTTTTTATCGTTGTAAACGTAATAGATAGACTCTGTATTTTGGAGAAAATCAATTTGCTTGAGTTGATTTTTCTTGAACTTGCCATACAAAACCTTTCCTTTTACTTGATTGTATCCATCGCTTAGCGTATCTTTTTCAACCACTAACGCATTGTTGAAAACTTTAAGCGAATCCAGCTGTTCTGTTTTTGTGTTGGCTATCAGGTGGATACTGTCTCCCGTCATCTGGCTTTCCCCTGTCCAAACCACAGGTTTCCCGATAAGTTGCGTAAGCCCGCTAAGTTCATCAGAATGAATGGAATCACATTTTGCCTGCATATCCGACTTAAAAATACGTGCGTCAGGGAATACGCGAATCGTTCTATTCTTTTCTTTCCCCGTAACCAGTATTTTCTTTCCGTGCATATACATTGAATCTTTTTCAATTAGTGAGATAATTACCGGCTTTTTGGTGATAAACATCGAATCTTTAGCTTTGTGAATCTCGCCGTAATGCCCTTTGACTGTGGTATTGTTGATGGTGTCAATCACAACAATATTATTTGTTCCGGAAGCAAAATTTTTCTTTTTGTCAAAATACAGACTATCTCCTTTTAAGGTTTTTAAATCATAATCGATAGTTGCGTTTTTCATAAAGTAACCTTCTTCTTTTCGTGTATCGTAAAAACCTCGTTCACAGTAAACTTTATAATCCTGCCCGGTAATGGTTGTAGCTCCGTAGAAATAAGCATTTCCCGTAGGATGATAATAATCCAACACTTGTGAATCTACTGTAAAATCTTTATTGACAATCTTTACGGAATTGGTAAATTGATTTTTCTTTTTGGTAATGAAGTACTTTCCTGTTTGGCTTGTCAATTCATTTTCCACGTCGGTGATTTTTCCGAAATTGTTATAGTAAGCCTCTTGCGTATTTCTATCCAGAAAAAGTTCTTCTGTTTCAAGAGTCATTGTTTCGTTTTTCAGAACTACATTTTCCTTAGCCACAGCCGTTTTCAGATTACCATTATAAGAGATGTATTGGCTATTCATTTGCAATGTATCTCCTTGTTGCACAAGTACATCCCCGTGAGCAATTACAACATTTTTTTCTTCATAAAGCACAGCCAAATTACACCAAACATCCAATCCTTGATGCCTAAATTGAACTTTATTTCCGTCCGATTTGAAGATGGTAGCCCCGGGATATTTTGCATTGTCAATAGTGAATTCACCTCCATAAACGATTTCAATACGTTTAATCTTTGGTTCTTTGTTTTGAGCCAGAGAAATGAAAGAAATTGTAAAAAAGCTGATAATAAGTAAAATATATTTCATTTGGACAGGGATTTAATACAATACATTTAAAGTTGATTACATCTTTGAGGAAGAAAGTATTAAAAACGATATTGCATTGTTATTCCAAACATAGGCTTTGCATTTACCTCATTTGATTGAAAAAAAGGCTCAACAGAAAGACGCTCATCTACATTGAATTGCTTTAAGTGTGCATCTACATTGGCTTCGATGATGTTAAGTGCGTACAAACCTGCTGTAATTAGCAAGGAAAGTTCCTGATTTCTTCTGTAAAATTGTTGTGCTCTACGCAAGCCGTCGGTGCTTAAACGCGGCTGACCATCGCTCCTATTTCCGTAAAATTCATCATCGGTATGCCCTGCCATTCGCCTTTTATACGCTGTTTGGTATCGGTTGAATTCCTTTGTATTTCGGATATAAAAGTAAACTCCCGTTCCGATAGCTCCATAAACGAGAGGAACTTTCCAATAACTTTTGTTATAAATTTGCCCCAAACCAGGGAGAACAGCAGAGTAAAACGCTGCCTTTGCAGGAGAAAGAGGGTCTGTATTCCAAGTGGGTTGTTGTGCTATTTGATATTCATTTTTTACAGCTTTCGCTTGTAATGTATCTTGTACACCAACTCCTTGCTGTGCATACGATACATACAAGCTAAGCCACATTATAAATATGAAAACAATTGATTTAGACATTTTTATTCAACAGACTTTGAATACGTTTAAAATCTTCTTCCGAAGAAAAGGGGATTGTTAATGTCCCTTTACCGTTTTTAGCAACTTTTACAGAAACTTTCGTACCGAAAAAGTGACTGAAATTGTCCAAATTTTCCTGAATGTACGAAGGAATCCCTGCTTTTAAGTTCTGATTTTTAGAAGTGTCACCTTCTGATATCTCGTTTTCAGTAGTTTCTAAATCAGGGTTTTGGATTCTTCGGACTAAATCTTCCGTTTCACGAACAGACAAATTTTGAGAAACAATTTGTTGGTAGATATCTACCTGTTGCTCAGGATTTTCGATGGTGATAATGGCACGTCCGTGTCCCATAGAAATAAATCCGTCACGAATTCCTGTTTGAATTACAGGAGCTAACTTTAAAAGCCTCAAATAGTTAGTGATTGTAGAACGTTTCTTACCAACACGTTTACTCATTTGGTCTTGAGTGAGGTTAATCTCCTCAATTAAGCGTTGGTAAGACAAAGCTATTTCAATTGGGTCTAAATCTTGGCGTTGGATATTTTCAACCAAAGCCATTGTAAGGGATTCGTTATCATCAGCAATACGAACGTAAGCGGGAATAGTTTTCAATCCTGCCAACTTCGAAGCTCTGAAACGACGCTCACCGGAAACCAATTGGAACTTATTAAATCCAATTTTCCGAACGGTAATAGGTTGAATAACACCTAATTCTTCAATAGAGGAAGCCAATCCTTTAAGTTCTTCTTCATTAAAAGAAGTACGAGGTTGAAAAGGATTTACTTCTATAAAATCAAGCTCTAGTTCAATGATGTTGCCTACTACTTTTTCGGCGTCTTTGTCCTTTACCGAATTAATATCATTGTCCGGATTATTTCCGAATATAACCGAAACACCTCTTCCTAAGGCTTGTTTTTTGAATGCTTTAGCCATTTATGTGATTTAAACTTTATTTTTGTCAATAATTTCCTGTGCCAAATTAATATGATTTGTGGCTCCTTTGCTGGTTGCATCATAATTGATGATTGTTTCACCAAAGCTCGGAGCTTCACTCAAGCGAACATTTCGTTGGATAATAGTTTTGAAAACCATATCACTGAAATGCTTCTGAACTTCCTCAACTACCTGATTTGAAAGACGTAAACGAGCATCATACATCGTTAAAAGAAGTCCTTCGATATCCAAATTCGGATTAAATACTTTTTGAACTTGTTTGATAGTGTTCAGAAGCTTTCCAAGCCCTTCCAAAGCAAAATATTCGCATTGAATAGGAATAATAACAGAGTTTGCAGCCGTCAAGGCATTCAATGTAATTAAACCCAAGGAAGGAGCACAATCAATCAAGATAAAATCATATTGGTCTTTGATGGGCTCTAACGCTTTTTTGAGCATAAATTCGCGTTGTTCTTTATCAACTAACTCAATTTCAATAGCTACCAAGTCAATATGTGCTGCAATCAAATCCAAGTTTGGTGATTCCGTATGGATAATCATATCCTTTGCCTCCACAGTGTGTTCCAAAAGCTCGTAAGTTCCGTGCTCAATCGAATCGATGTCGATACCCAATCCTGAAGTGGCATTTGCTTGAGGATCAGCATCAATAAGCAACACTTTCTTCTCAAGTACACCTAAAGAAGCCGCCAGATTTACTGAAGTTGTGGTTTTTCCCACGCCTCCTTTTTGATTTGCAACAGCAATTATTTTGCCCATAATCTTAAATTTTAATTATCTTGAAAGTAATGTTTTATATGAAAGTTGAAGTTCCTTTATGAAAAAAGCCCCGGTATGTTAGGCATTCCTTGTTTAGCAACGGCAGCCAACTCATTTTCATTGATTTGTGTGGTTTTTTCAATTGCTTTATTTAATGTAAGAACCAAATAATCTTCTAATTCTTCCTTATCAGAAAGCAAATTCTCACTAATTTCAATTGATTTTATTTCCCGATTGGCTGTAACAGTAACTTTAATTTCGCCATTTGGTGAAACTTCATCTATCAAAACGTGATTTAAACGCTGTTTTGTTTCTTCAATTTTTTGCTGGGTTTCTTTTAATTTACCCATCATTCCCATAAGGTCTCCAAACATATTTTATTGTGATTTTTTCTTGTGGACAAAAGTAGTAATTTTTTTTGAAGTAACAAGTTTGAGAAATATCCGTATGCGAAATCAGTTGACATTTTTTCTTAAAGTGTACAGATTCTTAACATTTTAAATTTTTCTTTTTCAGAACACAGAAAAGTTATTTCAAATACAGATTAAAAAATGAAAAATATGCGTGAAATTTTTAGTCGTTTTGTATATTTGCAAAAAAGAAATCACAATCAAAAATACAATTATGTCAAAAAGAATACTTTCAGAGAAGAAAATATCTTTAAAACCTTTCAACACCTTTAATATAGGTGTTCAATCAAGCGAATTTGTTAAAATTCAAACTGAAAAAGAGCTAATTGAAGCGTTAAAACAGTTTTCAAATCCGTTTGTCTTGGGAGGTGGAAGTAATATGCTTTTGACTAAAAATGTTGAAAATCCTGTTTTTTACATACAATTGAAGGGAATTTCTGTAGAAAAAGAAACCGATGATTTTGTTTGGATTAAAGCTCAGGCTGGTGAAAATTGGCACGAATTTGTATTACACACACTAAATCAAGACTTTGGGGGACTTGAGAATCTGTCGCTTATACCAGGGAATGTTGGAACTACTCCGGTGCAAAACATTGGAGCTTACGGTGTTGAAATTAAGGATGTTATGGAAAGTTGTGAGGCAATCCATATAAAAACTCAAGAAAAGAGAATTTTCACTAATGCCGATTGTAAGTTTTCGTATCGTGAGTCTGTCTTTAAAAATGAAGAAAAAGGAAATTATATAATCACATCTGTAACATTCAAGCTAACAAAAAGAAATCATTTTTTAAATATAAAATATGGTGACATTCAAAAAGTTATGACTGAAAAAGGGATTGCAAATCCAACCCCGAAAGACGTTTCCCAAGCTGTAATTTTTATCAGACAAAGCAAACTTCCCGACCCTAAGCAAATAGGAAACAGTGGAAGTTTTTTCAAAAATCCGATAATAGAAAAAACTAAGTTTGAAGCTTTACAAAAACAATTTCCTCAAATGCCTTTCTATTCTGTTGATGATAATCATACGAAAGTTCCAGCTGGTTGGCTTATAGATACTTGCGGACTAAAAGGTTACCGAAAAGGTGACGCAGGTGTGCACGAAAAACAAGCTCTCGTTTTGGTGAATTATGGCAATGCCACCGGATTGGAAATCCTTCAAGTAGCTCATTTTGTGAAAAATACGGTAAAAGAAAAATTTGATATAGATTTGGAATTTGAAGTAAATATATTTTAAGATTTTAAAATAATTGCCGTGATTTTTTCCATTTATCGTAATACATAAACGCCATCTGGTCTATTTTCCACTCTCCTTTTTCTAAAATTAAAGTATAAGTCTTTTTGTTATTGTCATCATCTAAGACATCAATTTCATATTTCTTATCATTAATTTTTCGTTCGCATATGATGGTTTGGTTGTATTCGGGTGGAATTTGGTAAGTCAGTGTTATGCGTCTATCTTGTTTTAAAGATAAAGCCTTTTTTGATAAATATTTATCTTGAATATCAATTATATCGGACAGTCTTTTTGCTCTACTATTATTATTACTATCTTCCGTCAATTTCTCTTTCAATCGCGATAACCCTTCCTCACTTCTGTCGCTTAAGAAACTTTGAAGATTAGCTCCCCAAAATTCCTCGAAATTTCTCATTTCATTAATAAATGCTTGTAAAACTTGCTTTGCTTCCATATGTGTAACTACTTATTAATGAATAATATAAAAACTTAATTTTTTTCTTATTCCTGATTTTGAACTTCTTTGATGATAACAAACTGAGCTTTTGAGCCTGTTGCCAAATTCCATTGATTTTGAGCGATAACTTTCCCGCTGTCGTCCAAAACTCTGAAATCTGCCGTGTTAGGTCCTGATTCTCCTTGGTTTAAAGCCAAAAATTCTATTTTGTTAAAACCGGGCTTTAAATTGATTTGAAAACCAGCATATTCACCCAATAGCAAAATATCGTGGATTTCTACTTTGTCATTAACCAAAATGCTAACTCGGTCACCATCAATGGCTTGAAAATCTCTGCAATAAACGTTTACGAATCCTCCGTTGCTTACAAAATCTCCAAAAAATTGATTTCCTTTCGGAGCATCATATTCCTCTCTTTTATAATCATTTAGGTAATTGGGCTTGAAATCAACTTTTCTTCGGATTAAATCACTTTTTTTTGTGAAATTAATTTCTTTCTCCGGCTTTTTTAGCAGAGAACCTGATTCATCTTTTTTTGTAGATAAAGGCAAGGAAAACAAATTGTTAGAAGAATTCAGCTCGGGAGCATTTTCAAGCGGAACTACAACGGGAACTTCCTTTTTTGAAGTTTCAAAAGTTTGTGCTTTAACAAAAGTGACAACAAATCCAAACAAACAAACAAAAATTCTCTTTTTCATAATAATTCAAATTAGAAATCATCAAAAAATGAATCTGATTTTCAAATTTTGATTAAATTTCACAAATTAATCGGAATTAGATTGAAGTTTTTCTAACTTCATTTTTCTTCTTTCCATCTTCAAAACTTTCAATAACAAAAATACGCCGAAACCAAAAAATAGTACCAAAAAAACTACTGAGTTTCGCATATTATTGGTAAATTGGTCAATGGCACCATATATTCCCATACCAATAACAATGCCAATTTTTTCAGCCACGTCAAAAAAACTAAAAAAAGATGTTGTATCTTTTGTTTCAGGTAAATAATTTGAATAAGTAGAGCGAGAAAGTGTCTGAATTCCACCCATTACCATTCCCACAAGCATTGCCGTGGCATAAAAATGTATTGGAAGATAAATAAAATAAGCCACCAAACAAATGATAATCCAAATACAATTTAAGGCAATCAGTACAGGGATTTGACCTATTTTTTTGACCGCTATAACCGTTAATTTGGCTCCGAAAATCGCTACAATTTGAATGATTAAAATACTGATTATGAGTCCTAAAGTACGTTCTTCGGCTCCTTTCCATTTAATTTCTTGTTCACCAAAATAAGTCGCAACTAACATAATGGTTTGCACTCCCATACTATATACAAAAAATGCAAACAGAAACATTTTCAATCGGTTAGATTCTTTTAATTTTCTCCAAACGCCTCGTAATTCTTTATATCCGTTAAAAATGATATCTTTATTTATTTTTCCTCTTCCCTTTTCAAAATCAGGTAAATACCTAAAAGAATACTGGCTGAATGCAATCCACCAAATTCCTACTGTTACAAACGAAATTTTCATTGCTGTAAGTGTAGCTTGGGTTTCATCTCCTCCAATGCCAAAAAAAGCCGGATACATCACCATTGCCAAATTAAAAATCAGTAATGTAGTACATCCTAAATACCCCATAATGAATCCTTTAGCACTCACTTCATCATATTGTTCCGGCAAGGCAATATCAGGCAAATAGGAATTATAAAAAACAATGCTTCCCCAAAAGCCCACAACTCCCAAAAAATAGCACGTAAGTCCAAAATATATGCTTTCCAGAGAAAACCAGTACAAACCAATACAAGAAATTGCTCCCAAATAACAAAAAAACTTCATAAAAGTTTTCTTATTTCCCAGATAATCAGCTATTCCGCTTAAAATAGGAGAAACCAAAACTACTACCAAAAAAGCCAACGAGGTAACAAATGTAATGACCGCCGTGTTTTTAAAATCAATTCCAAATAATTGAATATGAGTTATATCAGCAATTTTAAATAATAATCCGTAAAAAATGGGGAATACCGCAGAAACGATGGTTAAACTATATACAGAATTAGCCCAATCGTATAATATCCAAGCCTTTAAAAGTTTTTTATGCCCGCGTGGAAATTGATTTGCCATAAGCAATTTTTTAGTTAGTAAAATTATCAAGGAGGCAAATTTACACTTTTTTAAGATTTTTTCTTTATAATATAAGAAAAATTATCGCCTACTTGATGAGTAATTTTTCGTATATTCAAAAAAATCATATATTTGTCCACCTAAAAGGAATGAATAAAGTATGATTCACTATATATCCAATGATGTGTTGATTTTGGAACACATTGAGTCTCTGCTAATCAATGATACCAGACTGAAGTTATCAGAAGAAGCAATAATTAATGTGCAAAAATGTAATGCTTTTCTGAATGAAGAAGTTTTAAGCAAATCTCAAAAAAAAGATATTAATAATCAGTATTTTATACTTAAATCGTATGCCAGCGGAGTTGGAGAAGCCGTTCCTGATGAAGTGGTAAAATTAATGTTGTTTCTAAAAATTCAGTCTCTGTGTTACGGATTTAGTGGCGTTCGTTTGGAAATTGTGGAGCGTTTGCTTGATTTTTTTAATAACAACATACTGCCTGTGGTGTATTCTAAAAACAATCCTGATGACCGTATTGCTCTGGCTCACTTGTCGTTACCTTTAATAGGAGAAGGAGAAGTACGAATTAAAGGAAAGGTTTTTTCTGCCTGTGAACTGGAATCTAAATTTGGATGGAAACCCATAGAATTGAGAGATAAAGAAGCAGAAGCTCTGTTGGGAGGCACACAACTTACAACTGCTTTCGGGGCTTGTAATTTGATTAAATCATTGAAATTGTGCAGAATATCTGATTTTATTTCATCTATTTCGGTACAAGTTTTTGGTGTAAATAGCTTATTTTTTTCAGAACAAGTACAAATTGTACGTCCGCATAAGGGACAAATTCAAACAGCCGATTCCATTCGTAAATTTATGGATTACAATAAATTAGAGTTGAATAAAGCTGTTGCTGCTTCCGCTCCTGAGGCTTTTTGTGCCATTCCACAAGTACACGGAGCAGTGAAAGATACAATTGCATATGTGAGAAAAATTATCAAAACGGAAATCAATTCAACAACTGATAATCTTTTGGTTTTCCCAGAAAAGAAACAAATTATTTTGGGAGGGAATTCGCATACTTTACCGTTGTCACTTGGTTTGGATTTTCTTTCAATTGCATTGACGAGCTTGGGGAATATCTCTGAAAGAAGAATTTTTTACTTAATTTCTACTTTAAGTACCGAAAACAATGATGAAAATTCCTCAATATTTTTAAATTTTCCTGTTCTTCAGCGTATAACTGAAGGAATTTTAGCAGAAAATAAGCGATTATCAGTTCCTGTAAGTGTAGAAAGTCCTATTTTCACCGAAAAAATGACAAATATTAAAGGAATGGGAGGAAGTTCGGCCGTAAAATGTTATGAAGTTATTAGAAATATAGAACAAATTCTGGCTATTGAACTACTGATAGTAACTTTGATTATATTCAATAAAAAAATTCATTACAATTCTGAAATCATAAAAACATATATCGAATATTTAGATTTTGATACAAACAAACAAGATTTAAAGAAATATATTGAAAAAACACTATTATTTTTTAAAGAAAACGAAATTATTTAAGTAAACTAAATTGCATATTTATATTATTAACTTTCAATAAAATGAAAAAACATTTTCTTATCTTTTTAGGAATATTTATAGTTTTACAAAGTTGTGGAAATCAGCAAACACCAAAAGAACTTGTTGAAGAAATCAAACAGCGGGAAACTTATGAAAATTCTAAAACAATTTCTTTATCTGATACTACGCAAAAGTCTTTTAATCAGATATTTATAAAGGATAGTGTACTTCGAAAATCTGTGATTTCCGACACCAAAAATTTCTATAAACAAAACGGATTTCAAACGCGTTGGCTTTACGAAAATAAGCCCGGAAAACTTTTTTATGAGTATATGAAAATCTTGGAAAATTCCGAAAATTACGGATTAAATCCTGAAACGTATAATCATAAGCTTTTGTTACAATCCGTTGATAGTCTTTACGCTTCCTCTCCTACTCTTTCAGAAATTGAAAAGTTGGATAAGGAAATTACTTCCTCTTTCTTACTATTAACCAGCCATTTAGGACGTGGAAGAATCACGAAATTAGCTCACGGAAAGCACGTGTGGAGACGCTCAAAAAAGAACAGAGATGATTTGGAAATTTTGCTGAAAGTAAAAGATAATGAAAAATTATCGGAAATTGTTGAGGCTCTTCATCCTCAACATTCTCTCTACAAGCGAATGAGTGAGAAATATAAAGCATTGAAAAACACAGAAGAAGATTCAATAACAGAAGTTGTAATCCTCAAACCGAAAGAGTTTTCCATAGGCTACAAACACAAATCGGTAGAGAATTTGCGACATAATTTGGCACAAAAGGGCTATGAGGCAATTCCCGAAAGTTCAGTAGATAAGGTAGATAGCACATTGCTAAGAGCATTGATGAAATTTCAGGAAGACAAAGGTATAAAACCTGATGGAATTCCCGGAAAATCAACGCTTTACTATTTGAATATGACCATTTCACAGAAACGAGATTTGCTTGAACTTAATATGGAGCGTATTCGATTGTTAAACAATGATTTAGGAGATAATTACATTGTAGTAAACATTCCTGAATTTAAAATGTTCATATACCATAAAGATTCTATGATTCATCAAATGAATGTGATTGTAGGGAAAGAATATACAGCTACACCTGTGTTTGTGGATACGCTAAAATATGTTGAATTCCGTCCTACTTGGACTGTTCCTCAAAGTATTATAAAAAATGAGATGATTCCGCAAATAGTATCACAGTCCGACCCTGAAAAGTATCAAAAACGAGGATATACACTTTATGAAAATGGAAAAAAAGTAGATCCAAAAACTATTAATTGGGAAAGTCCTGATATTAACAAACGAAAATTCAGATTTGTAGAAGCTCCTTCTGCCCGAAATTCTTTAGGTCTGGTGAAGTTTATTTTAACAAATGATATGAGCATTTACCTTCACGACACACCTTCTCCTAAATTATTTGCCAGAGAAAATCGAGCTTTAAGTCACGGATGCATACGTGTGGAAGAGCCAGCAGAATTGGCATATCTTCTTCTGAAAAATCAAGATGATTGGACAAGAGAAAAAGTAGTAGAAGCTATGAATTCAGGAAGAAATCAAAGACGTATTGCACTGAATACTAAGTTCTTGGTAAATATGCTTTATATCACGGCTTGGGTAGATGAAAAAGGAGAGTTGATAATCAAAAACGATATATACGGATTTGACCAAGAGCAACTTAAGGAGTTAAGAAAATTTCAAAACTAAAAAAATAGGATAGCAAAAAACGCTATCCTATTTTCATATAACAACTTAAACTTAAAGTACAGAATATTCAATTAATTTTAAGACATTCAAGTATTTAGATGAACTCAAGTACTTCGGATTGTTGTAGTAAGCAAAAATCATCGTTTTTTCTTTGATTGTTTCTATAACTTGTTTGTAAATATTTTTAGGAAGTACAGGGCATCCCAAACTTCTTCCCATACGACCATTTCTCTTTATATAGTCTTCACTGGCATAATCCGCTGTGTGAATTACAACTCCACGTTCAGCCATATTGCTATTATATCCTTTTTCATCACCGTGAAGTTGCAAGCTAAATCCTCTACTTCCCATATAGGTTTTTCCCGTTATATAGAAGCCTATGCTACTTTTGTTAGATTCTTTAACATTTGAGAATGAAGTGGCCGTTTTCTCTCCGCTTTTTTTGCCGTGTGCAACGTAAGTATTGTAGATAACTTGTTTGCTTTCTAAATCAATTGTGTAGAAACGCTTTGTATTGCAATCTTTTGAGAAGTCGATAATTGAGAAGATTTCTTTATCGTTCAGTCGTTGTTGTTTTCTGAGAGATTGGTAACCAATGTAGGCGTATCTGAAAGCCTCGAAGTTTAAATCGTATTGTTCGGCACCGATTTCATCATAAATATCTTTGATGTTTGTTTCCATCTTTTTCAGAGCCAGAGAAACGTACTCTTTTGAGCTAATGGAATCGCTAATTGGGTTAAAAACAGCATTTTCTGCTTTTGTTAGATGTGTTGAGATAAATAAAATAAATAAACAAATTACACGGAATATCTTGTTCATAACATATGACTATTATACTATAACAAAAATCGATGCAAAGCTATGTCCATATAATTTAAAAAGCAAGACTTCAATAAATAAAAAATTGTTAATTAACATTTTTATAGCGAGTAAAAAAATTGCCGAATCATTATATTTACGTACTTTTGCAAGTGTAAATATTTTAATATGAAGAAATTAATTTTAACATTCGGGTTTATTTTTATCTGCGGATTTTTGGCCGCTCAACAAGGGAATTCTTCAATATCAAAAGCCTATTCTCCCAATAATTGGACTTTTGGCGGGAACGTAGGGCTTTCGGGAGGAAGTTACGGATTAGGGGTTTTCATCACACCGAGAGTTGGTTACAAAATTTCAGAATCTTTTGAAATAGCTATGAATCTGAACTATACGTTTCAAAGTACGGAATACTATAAAAACAACCTTTTAGGATTTGGTCCTTCTGTTAGTTATTATATAGGAAGAAATTTTTTCGCAAATTCGTCTTTTCAGCATTATTTTGTATCTCAGAAGCATAAAACGACCAAAGCTTCTTACAATGCACGGGAAAATGCGTTATACATAGGAGGTGGCTATATGCAACATTTGGGAGGAAGAGCCTATATGCAACTTGGGCTTTCCTACAACGTACTTTATGACAAAAACAAAAGCATATTTTCAACAGGATTTATCCCTAATGTGGGAATTGTTGTTGGGCTGTAAAATTTTTCTTTTTTGTTTTTCTGTTTTTGTTTGTTTTTGTACCTTTGCACCCGAATTAATAACAAGAGGAAAGATTTGGACTGATTGCAACCTCTTTTTGGAACTTCCAAAAAAATGCTAAAACAGTGATTTATATTACTTTATAATTGCTAAATGATTCTTTCTTAGCCAGAAATGAATGATGAAAATTGCAGTTATCGCCTAAAATCTTCCTTTCTAAAAATTTTATAGAAATGGGATATTTATTTACCTCCGAGTCCGTTTCAGAAGGACATCCAGACAAAATTGCAGACCAAATTAGTGATGCACTTATTGACAATTTTTTAGCCTTTGACCCTACCTCAAAAGTTGCCTGTGAAACTTTAGTAACAACAGGGCAAGTGGTGCTTGCTGGCGAAGTAAAATCGAACACTTATATTGATGTTCAGCAAATTGCACGAAATGTTATTCGCAAAATTGGCTACACCAAAAGTGAATATATGTTTGAGGCAAATTCTTGCGGAATTTTGTCGGCAATTCACGAGCAATCACCTGATATTAATCAAGGAGTTGACAGAGGAAATCCGGAAGAGCAAGGAGCCGGAGACCAAGGTATGATGTTTGGTTATGCGGTTAATGAAACTGAGAATTATATGCCCTTGGCGTTGGATTTGTCACACGCTTTATTGAAGGAATTAGCCGAGTTACGTCGTGAAAATAAGGAAATTACATACCTTCGTCCCGATGCTAAAAGTCAGGTTACTTTGGAATATAGCGATGATAACAAACCCGTTCGCATCAATACAATAGTAATTTCAACGCAACACGATGACTTTGATACGGAAGAAAAAATGTTGCAAAAGATTAAAAATGACATTGTAACTATCTTAATTCCAAGAGTTATCAAAAAATATCCGCAATACGCTCCTTTCTTTGATGATAATATTATTTATCACATCAATCCGACAGGTATTTTCGTTATTGGAGGTCCGCACGGCGACACGGGACTAACAGGCAGAAAAATCATTGTGGACACTTACGGCGGAAAAGGAGCTCACGGCGGAGGAGCTTTTTCAGGGAAAGACCCAAGTAAAGTGGACAGAAGTGCGGCTTACGCAATGCGACATATCGCTAAAAATATGGTTGCTGCCGGAGTTGCAGATGAAATTTTGGTACAGGTGAGTTATGCTATCGGAGTTGCAGAACCTACTGGGCTGTATGTCAATACTTACGGGACTTCAAAAGTAAATTTGACCGATGGCGAAATTGCTCTAAAAGTTGGAAAAATTTTCAGATTGCGTCCGTACGACATTGAGCAACGATTGAAGCTTCGTAATCCAATATACAGTGAAACAGCAGCTTACGGGCATATGGGACGTACTCCGCAAACCATCACCAAAGTCTTTACTTCACCTTATAATGAAACAAAAACTATTGAAGTAGAGCTTTTTACGTGGGAAAAATTAGATTTTGTGGACAAAATTAAAACCGAATTCGGAATATAAGGCTTAAAAATGTCTTCTTTAAAAAAATTGTAAGTTTTTTTTGCTTTTTCAGTAAAAATAATGATTTTCGGTATGGATTTTGCGGTAGATTTATTTGATAAATATTCAATCAATAAAAAGTATAAAATATGAAAAATGCAGTATCAATTATCATTGTTTTATTCATTGCTTTGACTTCATTTTCGTGTGCAAGTATATCTGTAGCAGTGGATTATGACGGAAAAGCAGATTTTTCTGCCTACAAGTCGTATGCTTTCTTTAAAGAAGGTGTGGACAAAGCTCAAATTTCGGATTTGGACAAAAGACGTATCTTGCGTGCCATAGAGCAAAATCTCAATGCAAAAGGAATGGTAATTTCCGAAAATCCTGATTTTCTGGTAAATATTTTTACAAGAGAACGTGAAAATATTAATGTTTACAACAATCTTTATTATTGGGGATGGGAAATGGGATGGAGACCTTTTTGGGGAGGAGCCTCTTACAGTGTAAGTAGCAATGCCGAAGGAACTCTTTACATTGAAATTATTGATGCCAAGAAAAAAGAACTCCTCTGGCAGGGAAAAGGAACTGGGTATATTCCTCAGAATGTGGAAGCTAAGGAAGAAGCTATTGCCAATTTTGTAAATAAAATTTTGGAAAAATATCCACCGATGAAAAAATAAAATCATAATGTAGTATTTTAGAAGGAAGAGGTAATTGAAGTTTTTTCGTTACCTCTTTTTTGTTTTTTGATTTTTCTCTGAAAGATTATTGTCTGTCAGGAATAAATTAAGAAATCTAATCCTGAATCTGGAAATTAATTATTATTTTTGCACGAATATTTTAAAAATTTACCAATGATTAAATGGTTTAAAGCAGAATTTTGGACAACCATTGCACGATTAATACTACGAAATAGAATAACTGTTCTGGTAGGTATTGCACTGATTACCATTTTTTTAGCTATTCAGTGGAAAAATATTCGTTTTACTTTTACGGAAGCGAATATGCTGCCAAACGAACATCCTGTAAATTTGGAGTACAAGGACTTTTTATCAAAATTCGGAGAGGAAGGAAATTTGATTCTACTTGCCATCAAAAATGAAAATATTTACACTCCTGAAATATTAAATCAATGGAATGAATTAAGCAGAAAACTTAAAAATTTTAAAGAAATAAATGCTGTAATTTCGGTTGAAAATCTGCCAATTTTGGTAAAAGATACTACAACACAAAGCTTCGTTACGAGTTCACTTTTAAAAGGAAAAATTGAAACTCAAAAACAGGCAGATAGCATAAAAACAATACTTGCCGAAAGACTTCCTTTTTATGAGGGACTGATTTATAATAAAGAAACACAAACTTTACAAACTGCGGTGTATATGGATAAAAAAATCATAAACACTAAAGCTCGTAAAGATTTCATTATTAATCAGTTTATTCCTATAATAAAAAATTTTGAACAACAAACCAAGCTGAAGGTTCACACCTCGGGAATGCCTTACATTCGTACACTTAGTGCTCAAAGCATTATGGATGAGATAGGTTTGTTCATCGGGGCAGCTTTGTTCACAACCTCACTTATTTTTTTCTTGTTTTTCCGTTCGTTTCGGGCGATGTTTATTTCAATGACAGTCGTGTCCATTGGAGTTATGTGGACGTTCGGTTTCCTTGGATTGTTTGATTACGAAATCACGATTCTTACGGGATTAATTCCTCCGCTGATAATCGTTATCGGAATTCCAAACTGTATCTTCTTGATTAACAAATATCAACAAGAAATAAACAAACACGGAAATCAAGCAAAATCGCTTCAACGTGTTATCCGAAATATAGGTAACGTAACCTTGCTTACAAATCTTACTACTGCCATTGGTTTTGCTACATTCATATTTACAGCCAGCGACCTTTTGCAAGAATTTGGTGTAATTGCCTCATTGAGTGTAATTTCCATTTTCTTTATTTCGCTTCTCATAATTCCTATTATATATAGTTTTATGAAAGTTCCGAAAGCAAAACACTTGCGTCATTTGAGTCGTAATTGGATTGGTGGACTTATTCGCTGGCTTGAAAACACGGTTAAACATCATCGATTTGCAGTATTTTCTGTTGCTGTTACTTTGCTTGTTACCAGTATTATAGGAATTTATCAAATCAAAATCTCAGGAAGTTTGATTGAAGATATGCCTAAATCTGCCCCTTTCTTTGATGATATTTTGTTTTTTGAGAAAGAATTTGGCGGAATTATGCCTTTGGAAATCACTGTAAATACAAAACAGAAAAACGGCGTAACCAAATTGGCAACTCTCAAACGACTTGAAGAACTTACTTCTCACTTGGAGGAAATTCCTGAAATTTCAAAGCCAATTTCAATTCTGAATTTGGTAAAATACGCAAAACAAACGTATTACAACGGAAATCCGGATTATTACGAATTGCCTACCGCACAGGAACAGAATTTTATCCTGTCGTATGTGCGAAATTCAAAAGGAAACGCTCAAATGTTGTCATCTTATATAGATTCATCGGGGCAAACGGCTCGTATTACGACCTTTATGAAGGACATCGGTACAGAGAAAAAGATGCAACAAATTGAAGAAAGCATTTACGCAAAGGCTAAAAAATTATTTCCAGAAGACAGATATGAGCTGAAAATCACAGGAAAAGCGTATTTGTTTACAAAAGGAACTTCTTATTTGGTTACGAATTTGGTATATTCGTTGGCTTTGGCAATTTTACTGATTGCACTAATTATGTCGTATATGTTCCGTTCTTTCAAAATGATTGTAGTTTCATTGGTTCCGAACATTTTACCTTTGTTGATAACAGCAGGAATGATGGGATTTTTAGGAATTCCGTTAAAACCTTCTACTATATTGGTTTTCAGTATTGCATTTGGAATTTCGGTAGATGATACAATTCACTTTTTGGCTAAATATCGTCAGGAATTGGTTGCCCGAAATTGGAAAATCAGCAAGTCGGTTTATGCTGCGTTACGTGAAACGGGAATTAGTATGTTCTACACTTCCATTGTGTTACTTTTCGGATTTTCAGTGTTTTTGCTATCAGGATTTGGCGGAACAAAAGCTCTCGGAGGATTGGTGTCCGTGACATTGCTTTTTGCGATGGCTACAAATTTGCTGTTTTTGCCAAGTTTGTTGCTGGCTCTTGAAAGAAGCATCGCAAATAAGGAAACTTTAAAAGAACCTCAAATAGAGATTTTTCCGGAGGAAGAAAAAGAAGAAGAAACAAAATCCGAATAATCACAAATAAATAAACATTTTTTAAGAATTATTTGTAATTATGATTTATTTCTGTATATTTGGCGAATAAATTTTAACTAAAATTCTTATTTCTATGGAAACAAATGCAGTGAACAGCAAAAACATTATGCTAAAAAACGGACTTTATTTAGGTTTGGCATCTATCGCGATAAGTGTAATTTGGTATGCTACAGGGAATACTTATTCCACAAATCCATTGATGGGAACCTTACTGACTATTATCGGTTTAGGAATTTCAATATTTTTCATCGTTGTTGCAATCAAAAAATTTAAAGCAGAAAATAATGGTTATTTATTTTTGAGCCAAGCCTTAAAAATAGGGATTGGAGTTGCATTGATTGGTGGCGTTATAGCAGCTGCTTACGCGTTACTTTTCACCACTGTAATTGAACCTGATTATTTTGAAAAGCTCCTTGAAGTTCAGCGACAAGCAATGATTGAAGCTAACCCTAATTTGACCGAACAACAATTACAAGCTATGGGAGAAATGGCTGAGAAATTTTCTCTTTCTCCATTTACCACATTTACATTTTCCATCATTGGGAGTTTATTTTCTGGACTAATTATATCCCTAATTGCGGGAGCTGTAATGCAGAAAAAAGAACAAGTATATTAATAAATAACACACTTTATATCATACAAATAAGCAATAGGTTCATTACTTGTTGCTTATTTTTTTATTGTAACTTATCGTATTTTCTGTCTTTTAAAACTTTTTTATTTTTCACTTTCTCATTATCACTTTTTTAGTATCTTTGCATATTCAATAAATAGGAAATTATGTTTGATAATTTAAGTGATAAGTTAGAAAAAGCCCTGCATAACCTCAAAGGGCACGGAAAAATTACCGAAATTAACGTTGCTGAAACCTTAAAAGAAGTGCGTCGTGCCTTACTTGATGCCGACGTAAACTACAAAATAGCAAAAGAATTTACCAATAAAGTAAAAGAAAAAGCATTAGGACAGAGCGTACTTACTACGTTGCAACCCGGTCAGTTAATGGTAAAAATCGTTAAAGACGAACTTACTGAGCTTATGGGCGGTGATGCTTCGGGAGTAAATTTGTCAGGAAATCCGTCTGTGATTTTGATGTCAGGTTTGCAAGGTTCGGGTAAAACAACTTTTTCGGGCAAATTGGCTAACTTCCTTAAAAAGAAAAAAAATAAAAAACCTTTGTTAGTTGCTTGTGACGTTTACCGCCCTGCAGCGATTGACCAGCTTCATATCGTTGGGGAACAAGTGGGCGTTGAAGTCTTTTCAGATAAAGGAAATAACAATCCTGTTGATATCGCTCAAAAAGGAGTTCAGTACGCTAAATCAAACGGTTACAATGTTGTAATTGTGGATACGGCAGGTCGTTTGGCAGTTGATGAACAAATGATGAATGAAATTTCAAATATTCATAAAGCCATCAATCCGCAAGAAACTCTTTTTGTTGTGGATTCAATGACTGGGCAAGATGCCGTGAATACCGCCAAAGCATTTAACGATGTACTTAATTTTGATGGAGTTATCCTTACCAAATTAGACGGCGATACGCGTGGTGGAGCTGCGATTTCTATCAAATCGGTTGTAAATAAACCAATTAAGTTTATTGGTACGGGCGAGAAAATGGATGCTATTGATATTTTCTATCCTGAACGTATGGCCGACCGTATTTTGGGAATGGGTGACGTGATCTCACTTGTGGAACGTGCTCAAGAACAGTTTGATGAAGAACAAGCCAGAAAATTACAGAAGAAAATTGCTAAAAATCAGTTTGGTTTTGATGACTTTTTGGAACAAATACAGCAAATCAAGAAAATGGGAAGTATGAAAGACCTTTTGGGAATGCTTCCTGGGGTTGGAAAAGCTGTGAAAGACCTTGATATAGGCGATGATTCTTTCAAACATATCGAAGCAATTATTTATTCGATGACTCCGAAGGAACGTAGCAATCCGTCAATTATTGACAGTAACCGCAAAAAACGTATTGCCAAAGGAAGCGGACGTGATATTCAGGAAGTTAACCAGCTTTTGAAACAATTCACGCAAATGAGCAAAATGATGAAAATGATGCAAGGTGGTGGCGGTAGAAAAATGATGCAAATGATGCAGGGAATGAGGCAATAATTCTATTTTAATAAAAAATGCACGATTTTATTCATAAAATACTTGAAAACGGACTGGTTTTCTATCTGAAAAACAAGAAGGAAGTAGCCGTTTGTCCATCAAATACCTTTTTTATTGAAGAAACAAACACTCCCATTTCAGTTTTTCCGTTTTGGTCGGACAAATTGACGGCAGAACGTTGCCGCAAGGAAGAATGGGAAAATTATGAAGTTTCGGAAATTTCACTTGCTGATTTTATGGAGTTTTGGTGTTTGGGAATGTATGAAGATGGCGTGGCAGCGGGCATCGATTTTGATGAAAATTTGTGTGGAGAAGAAGAAATCCCGACAGAATTACTCAAAAAAATAATTGATGAAGTTGAAAAAACCAATACAAAAATCACATTCAAAAATTTCAAAACATTAAAACAACTCAAAAACTATTTAGAAACAGAAGATTAAACCAAAAAATAAATCATTGACAACAAAAAAATAAAGATATGAGACTATTAGACGGAAAAAAAACATCGGAGCAAATCAAGCAAGAAATTGCCGAAGAAGTAAAACAAATTAAAGCACGAGGCGGAAAAGTTCCTCATTTGGCAGCTGTTTTGGTAGGGAATGACGGAGCAAGTTTAACCTACGTAGGAAGCAAAGTAAAGGCTTGTGAGCAAGTAGGGTTTGATTCTACTTTGGTAGAACTTCCTGCCGAAATTACCGAAGCAGAATTATTACAGAAAATCAATGAGTTAAACAAAGATAAAGCCATTGACGGATACATTGTACAGCTTCCTTTACCAAAACATATTGATAGCCAAAAAGTGCTAATGGCAGTTGATCCTGAGAAAGATGTGGACGGATTTCACCCTGCTAACTTCGGGAAAATAGCGTTGGATATGGAGGCTTTCATTCCGGCAACTCCTTTCGGTATTATGGAACTTTTAAAACGCCATAATGTGGAAACCAAAGGAAAGCACGTGGTTGTGGTAGGTCGTTCGCATATTGTGGGTCGCCCAATGAGTATTTTACTAAGCCAGAAAGGAAATCCGGGGAATGCAACTGTAACACTTACACATAGTTACACTCCTAATTTAAAGGAAATCACAAAACAAGCCGACATCATTATTATGGCTTTGGGAATTCCTGAATTTTTAAAAGCAGATATGGTAAAAGACGGTGTAACAGTGGTTGACGTGGGCATCACTCGTTTGAAAGATGAAAATACTCCGAAAGGCTACCGAATTGTGGGAGATGTTGATTTTGAGCAAGTAAAAGAAAAAGCCGATTACATTACGCCTGTTCCTGGTGGTGTTGGTCCAATGACCATTGCTATGCTTCTGAAAAACACGCTTTTGGCAAGAAAATGGAAAGAAAAATAAATTTTTAAATTAAAAATGATATACAAATTTAGAGTTATACTCGATGTAAAAGAAGACGTTTTCCGTGACATAGTAATTCAGGGAGATGCAACTTTGGAAGATTTTCACAACGTTATCATACAATCATTCGGGTTTGCCGGTGACGAAATGGCATCATTTTACTTAACCGATGATGATTGGAATCAAGGCGAGGAAATCACCCTTTTTGACCTTTCGGAAAGTGGCGAAATTCGTTTGATGGAAGAAACATCAGTGGATTCAGTGGTAAGTGAAGAAGAACCTAAGTTGCTTTACGTTTACGATTTTTTCAATATGTGGACTTTCTTCGTGGAGCTTGTAGAAATTTCAGACGAAGAAGATGGTGCCTCCTACCCTTCTCTACTTTTCGCTCACGGTTCAATTCCAGCCGAAGCACCCGAAAAATTCTTTGAAGCCGATGATTTTAACGAATTTGAAGATGAATTCAGTGACTTCGATATGGACGAAGAAGATTACGACAATTTCAGAGAAGAAGATTATTACTAATATTTTGAGGTTCAAAGTTTGAGGTTTTTGACTTTGAACCTCAATTCTGAACCTTAAATCATAATAAAAAATGCTAAATCTTTACACCACACACATAGATAGTTTATCTATCCATCGTATTGGAAATCAAAGTAAAAACGAACCCTTATTTTTGTCACAACAGCCCTATTCGCTTAATGATGAAATAGTTGGTTTGTTGAAGGAATATTTTTTCAAGCCTTTCCGTGAAAAGGAGGAAAATTATTTCCGATTTTCACACGATGTAGATGTGGAATTCAACGAACTTTATCAATTGGTAGCTTCCATTTTTGAAAATGAAAATTCAATTCACGAGGTTTCTAAAAAAATAGCCCAACATCTTTATAATCAGTCCAATCATCCGCATATTAAAAGTGGAGAGTTATATGTTACTCTGCTTCACGATATTTATTTGGATAACAATAAAGTATCTGCTGTTGGGATTTTTAAATCGGAAATGAAACATAGTTTTCTGCAATTTGAAGAAAACCAAAATCAGTTGGATATCATCATTCAAGAAGGCGTGAATATTCACAAATTGGATAAAGGGTGTATCGTTTTCAATGTCAATAAAGAAGAAGGTTACAAAGTACTTTCGGTGGATAGCAATCGCTACGATACAAAGTATTGGCTGGAAAACTTTTTAGGTGTAGATGCTTTGATTGATGAAAATTTTTACACAAAGAAATATCTGAAATTCAGCCAAGATTTTGCCAAAGACGTGATTCTTCCTGCCGAAGATAAAAAGCAAGAGGTAATGTTTATGAATCGTGCGATAAATTATTTTGCTAAAAATGACGAATTCGAGGAAACTTCTTTTGTGAATGAAGTAATTGATAATCCGGAACTTATCCCTGAATTTAAACATTATAAGGTAGAAAAGGGACCTAAATACCAAATTGAAGATGTTTCAAGTTTTCCGATAGCCAATAAAGCGGTTTCGGACGTTCGCAAGAAAATCAAAAACGTAATTGAGTTGGATACAAACATTCAAATACGAATGGATTTTGTGAATCCTGAATCAGCTGAAAAATTCATTGAAAAAGGTTGGGACGAAGAAAAACAAATGTATTATTATTTGGTGTATTTTAACCGAGAACAGAAAAATTAAATAAAAATATCGAAATCTAAAAAATAGAAAGTGAATTAAAAGTTCAACTTTCTATTTTTTGTTTTAAATAGTTTCGTTTTGCTTTATTATTTTTCGATTTTTTTCGTATTACAAAAATACTAATTCATTGATAATACGTTAGATGAGCTAATATTTTTATGAATATGTAAAAAATGTTACTTACTATTTTTGTTTATATCAATTTTAATACATACTTTTACGCTTATTTTTATTATATTTATAAATTATGAGTAACGATACAGAAAAGAAAAGAACTGGAATGTATGAAAACGTGATGCACGAGTTCAACAAAGCCGCTGATAAAATGAATTTAGATGCAGGAGTACGCAAGATTTTAGCTTCTACGCAGAACGAAATCGTGGTGCATTTCCCTGTTAAAATGGATGATGGTTCTATTGAGGTTTTCACCGGATACCGCGTTCAGCACAATAACGCTTTAGGTCCTTATAAAGGAGGATTGCGTTACCACCCAACTGTGGATATTGACGCTGCGAGAGCTTTGGCAACTTGGATGACTTGGAAATCAGCTATTGCGGGGCTTCCTTATGGTGGTGGAAAAGGAGGAATTCAGATAGACCCTTCAAAATATTCACAAGGTGAGTTGGAGAGAATTACACGCCGATTTACATATGCTTTGGGCGACAATATCGGACCAGATTATGACATTCCTGCTCCGGACGTAAATACAAATGCTCAAATAATGGCTTGGATTTCAGATACCTATGCTTCTGCAAAATCTCCAGCGAATCGCTCTATAAATCTACACGTAGTTACTGGGAAGCCTGTTTTGTCAGGAGGATTACAAGGTAGAGACCGTGCCACAGGATTTGGAGTTGTGGTTTCTATTCAAAAATGGGCTAAGAAAAATAATGTTGATTTGAAAGGAAAAACATTCATTGTTCAAGGTTTCGGAAATGTAGGTTATTGGGCAGCTCATTTTTTACACGAATTAGGAGCTAAACTCATTGCAGTTCAAGACCATACAGGTTCAATTCTTAATACGGAAGGAATCAATCCGGAAGATTTAATAGCTTATGCAAAAACAAACAAAGGCGGAGTTGGTGGATACGCTAAAGCGAAGATTATTGATAACGCAGAGTTCTGGAAAACAGATTGTTTCCTTTTAGTTCCTGCTGCTTTGGGCAATCAAATCACGACTGATAACGCCAACGATATCAAAGCAACTCTCATCGCTGAAGGTGCAAACGGACCTACGGACTCTGCTGCGGAAGAAATTTTGATGAAGCGAGGCATTGCTATCATTCCTGATATTCTTTGTAATAGCGGAGGTGTAATTGGCTCATATTTTGAGTGGTTGCAAAATAAACGTGCTGAAATATGGGAAATTGATGAGGTACTTGTTAAGCTAAAACAAAAAATTGAAACTGCATTTGATGCCGTGGTAGCTTCAGCTGAAAAATATCAAACAGATTACAGAACTGCTGCATATATTGTTGCTTTGGCAAAAATAGAGCAAGTATATAAAGAAAGAGGAGTTTTCCCTTAATAGATATTTCATTCAAAAAAGGTTAGACATTAAAAAAGTTACTCTTTTGGGAGTAACTTTTTTATTTTATTAGATTATTAAAATTCTGTTTATTAGCTCTCTAACTCAAAAAAACTGAATAAATTTCCTCCATATTTTTTGGAATATGAAAAGTTTGAAACGTCTTCTAAATCAGTTTGTTTTGAATGTTCTATAATGAGGACTCCGCCTTCGTTTAGTAAGTTTCTGTCAAAAACTAAATCTACTATTTCAGCAAATTTTTCTTGAGTAAAATCATACGGAGGGTCTGCAAAAATAACATCAAACTTTTGGTTTGTTTTTTTTAAATAACTATACACATCTGATTTAAAAGTAGTTATAGAGTATTCCAATTCTTTAGCTGTTTTTGTAATGAATTGTACACACCCACTATGGCTATCTACCGAAATGATGTTTTGGCTTCCTCTGCTTGCGAACTCATAGCTGATATTGCCTGTTCCGGCAAATAAGTCAAGAACGCTAATTTCATCAAAATAATAGTTGTTATTCAATATGTTAAACAATGCTTCTTTGGCAAAATCCGTTGTAGGGCGAACGGGTAACTTTGCGGGAGCAATGAGATGTTTTCCTTTGTTTTTTCCTGAAATGATTCGCATTTTATATGTTTTTCCGTCTGCAAAAGTAACTAAAATAAAATTATTTTTGAATAAAATTTGCCCTGAAATGAAGAGCCAAGAGCAGTCCGCGAGTGATTATCCAGGCAAAAAAAGCGAGCCAAATTCCTTTCAATTCCCAATTAAAACTTTGAAATAAATATAAAAAAGGCAAAAATACTACAAAAGTAGCAACTAAAAGCACGTTTCTCAATGTTTTTGTAAATCCAATACCTTTATAAACACCATCAAGTAAGAAAGTTATGGAATTAATGGGTTGCATCAAGACTACAATCCAAAAAGTACTAAAAAACAAATTGCGAATATCCTCATTTTTGGTGAAAAAGTTTCCTATCGGAAAATAAAAAACGGAATAAACCAAAACCAAAGCAAATCCTATCAATATTGTGATTTTCAACAAGTCTTTTACTAAAATTGTCATTGTTTCCAGTTTTTTCATTCCGTATAACTTTCCTGAAAGAACTCCACCCGCACTGCTATAACCATCAATAAAAAAGGCTGAAAATAGCCAAATTTGAGCCAACAAAGTATGTGTTGCCACGAAAGAATTATCACTTTCTCCCCCCAGATTTGTCGCTACACGAAAAGCAAAAAATAAAGCAATTTGTAATGAAAGTGAGCGAATTAGGAGATTAAAACTCATTATCAAATTATTCCAAAAAGAAGGATGTAATTTCCTGAAAATAAATATTCTGAAAATAGTTTTTTGATGCAAGAAAATCAAAGCCAGCACAAACATCACTATTTGTGAAATCAAAGTAGCCCAAGCCAATCCTTTTACTCCCAAATCCAATAAAAACACAAAAACTAAATTCAAAATAATATTAAGAATTCCGCCAAATACACTGATAACCATCGCCCAAGAAGTGTTCTGTACGCCTTTAAAAACGCCGTAAAGCATTATGGTTAAAAGAGTTAAAGGAAATCCCCAAACACGTATGTTAAAATATTGCAGACAAACGTCCAACAACTTTCCTTCCGCTCCATAAAGCCGAAAGAGAGAATCTCCTAAGGCAAAACTAATTCCGGAACCTATTAAAGAAATCCCCGCACTGAACCAAAAAACCTGAGAGACCAATCCTTTCAAGTTCCTGAGCCTACTTTGCCCATAACCTTGTGCCACTTGCGAAGCTATGGCATACGATGTTTGAGCAAAAATCCAAATAATTGCAGTAATAAAAGAACCAACGATTCCCACAGCTCCAAGTATTTCTTCTGTATTTGTAGGAATATGCCCGGCAACTATCGTGTCGGTTAAAGATATGATAGGTTCAATAATCCCCGAAATAATGGCAGGAATTGCCAAACGATTGATTTCTTTTAAAGAAACTTTAGACATTTTTTATTAATTCAGCTAACTTTTCGGTTAAATTTTTTCTACTGTAAGGAGCTAATCCTATAGGGTTAGTTTTCAGATTATTATGCTTATAGTTATTGTACCAAGCCAAAATAATTTCCTTAATTTTGGTTTCGTTATCATACCCAACAAAACACCCAGTATTAGTTTCCTTAATAATTTTTATAACATCCCAATTTTCAGGACCTATTGCTAAAATAGGACGTCCCGAAATCATATATTCAAACAATTTCCCGGGTATAATGCATTCTGTCTCTTTTGAATTAATTTCAATTAATAACAATACTTGAGATTTTTGCTGTAATTCAATAGCTTCATTATGAGAAATATACCCCATATTTGTTGTATATTTACTCAACCCTAAAGAATCTATTTCTTCTTCTACATCGCTACTTATTTTTCCTGCAAAACATAATTCAAAGTTTTCAGCAAATTCCTTATTTTCAGCAACTAAATCAGCTAATACTTTCCAAAGTACCTTTGGATTTCTATCAGAAAGCAATGAACCGATATGTGAAATTAAAAATTTATCCGAAACCTTTGCTTTCGGCTGATTTACAATATCATATCCATTGGTTGTTACTTTAATTGGCTTTTTTGTAATTTGTGAAAATTCCTCCTTGGTTTTAAAACTTGTAACAATAACTAAATCAGAAGATTGTAAGATTTCTTTTTCCCAAAATTTATGTTTTTTATCAGCCCATTTTGTCAGACGTAAATCTTTGTAATAACCGATTGTTGTCCACGGATCACGAAAATCACTAATCCATTTTAGTTGTGGAAATTTCTTTTTCAAATAATAACCTATTAGGTGTACACTATGAGGCGGAGAAGTAGTTATAACTGTTTGAATTTCATTTTCTTGTATAAAATTTGAAAGGAAATTAACAGATGGTTTTATCCAAAACTTTCTCGCATCGGGAATAAATAAATTGCCCCGTATCCAAAGCATAATTTTTTCTATAAAAGATACTTTTTTACGAGGAATAATTCCCGAACTTATTTTCTGTGTTTTCTTTTTGGAAAATAAAGAAGCTAATCCGTATGGTTCCCAAATAGGATGTTTTATTACCTGAATATCAGATGGTAAGTCCTCCCCTATTCTTTCATCAATTATTGGATATTCCGGATTTTCAGGTATATAAACAATAGGCTCAATGTTAAAGTCACGCAAGTACTTAACAAACTTTATCCAGCGTTGTACTCCGGGTCCTCCGGCAGGTTTCCAATAATATGTAATGATTAAAACTTTCTTCATCTTAATTTGACTTATTTCTCTGACTGAAAAAATGTAATGAATTCAACTCACAAACTTCGTAATAAATTTATAAAAAATGAAATTTTTTAAATTTAAAATGCAAAAAAGCCGTCACTTCCCAGCAACGGCTTTTCCTCATTAAAACAAAAAATTATGAAAAAAACTAAATTACTTTCCTTTTTCCATTTTGTCTTTCAACTCTTGAAGAGCTTCTAAGTCTCCTAAAGTTGATTTTTCGACAGTTGTTGTAGAGCTTGATGCTTCTTTAGCAATTTTCTCTTCTTCTTCTCTAAAGATAGAAGTGTGAGAAGCTACAACTCTTTTGAATTCTTTATTGAACTCAATCACTTTGAAATCAGCTGTATCGCCTTTTCCAAGTTTCTTGCCATCTTCTTTCTCTAAGTGACGTGTAGGTATGAACGCAACGATATCCTCATTAAATTCAACAGTTGCTCCTTTATCTACCATTTTAGAAATAGTTCCGCTGTGAACTGTTCCTACCGCGAAATCTACTTCATATTTATCCCAAGGATTTTCAGTAGTTTGTTTGTGTCCTAAAGAAAGTTTACGAGCATCAACATCTAATTCTAAAACTACGACATCCAATTTATCTCCTACGTTCACAAATTCTGAAGGATGTTTGATTTTTTTAGACCAAGAAAGATCTGAGATGTAAATCAATCCGTCAATTCCTTCTTCTAACTCAACAAATACTCCGAAGTTTGTAAAGTTACGAACTGTTCCAACGTGTTTTGAACCTACAGGATATTTTGTAGCGATGTTAGCCCAAGGGTCAGAAGTCAATTGTTTGATACCCAATGACATCTTACGCTCATCACGATCCAAAGTTAATACAACAGCTTCAATTTCATCACCAAGATTTACAAAATCCTGTGCTGAACGAAGGTGTGTACTCCAAGACATTTCCGATACGTGAACTAAACCTTCAACTCCTTCTGCGATTTCAACAAAAGCACCATAGTCAGCAATAACAACTACTTTTCCTTTAACTTTATCTCCAACTTTCAAGTCGTCAGCTAAAGCATCCCAAGGGTGTTTGCTTAATTGTTTCAATCCTAATTGGATACGTGATTTGTTATCATCAAAATCTAAGATAACTACGTTTAATTTTTGGTCTAATTCAACCACTTCGTTCGGATGATTGATTCTTGACCAAGAAAGGTCTGTAATGTGGATTAATCCATCAACACCACCTAAGTCAACAAACACACCGTAAGAAGTGATATTTTTAACAACACCTTCCAAAACTTGACCTTTTTCAAGTTGTCCGATGATTTCTTTTTTCTGTTCTTCAATATCAGCCTCAATAAGAGCCTTGTGTGAAACAACTACGTTTTTGAATTCGTGGTTTACTTTCACAATTTTGAACTCCATTGTTTTGTTCACATATTGTTCGTAATCACGGATAGGTTTCACATCAATTTGAGAACCTGGTAAGAATGCCTCAATTCCAAATACATCAACAATCATACCACCTTTTGTTCTGCTCTTAACAAATCCGTTTACGATTTCTCCATTTTCGTGAGCCAAATTCACACGATCCCACGCTTTAATTGTACGTGCTTTTCTGTGAGAAAGTACCAATTGTCCTGTTTTATCCTCACGGATGTCAATCAAAACTTCTACTTTATCACCTACTTTTAAGTTAGGATTATAACGGAACTCATTCAAAGAAATAACACCTTCCGATTTGGCATTGATATCGATAATCGCCTCTCTGTCAGTGATTCTAACAACTGTTCCTTCAACAACCTCATTGTCCTGTGTATCAACAAAATTGTTTTTTACTAAATCCTCAAAGTTTTTCAACTTATCCTCTTGAACACCTTCAATACCTTCTTGGTATTTTGTCCAGTCAAAATTTTGCAAGAATTCTTCTTGCGTTTGTTTTTGTTCAGCCATTTGCTGATAATTAAATTTGTATTTCCTTTTGAAAATCAAGAGTTTAGCGAATTTTCATCAGAAAGAATTAAACATTAAAATAAACCTCTTTACTCTTTAAACGCTTATAAGAGAGTGCAATATTACGAATAATTTTGTTATTCACAAAATTTTTATGGTTTTTATCTCGAAAAATATGAAATTAAAGAAATTTCTGTCGAATTTCAAATCTAAAAAACCAAACTATTCTTCTACGGAATGGGATGCTTAAAGTATCAACATCGCATCTCCGTACGAATAAAACTTGTATTTTTCAGCTACTGCTTCCTTGTAAGCCCTCATTACCAAATCGTGCCCTCCGAAGGCAGAAACCATCATCAAAAGAGTTGATTTTGGAGTATGGAAGTTGGTAATCATTGCATTAGCTACGCTAAAATCATACGGAGGAAAAATAAATTTATTCGTCCAACCGATGTACGGATTAACTGTATTTTCAGATGAAACAGAACTTTCCAAAGCTCGCATCACAGTTGTCCCAACGGCACAAACCTTTTTTTTGTTAAGTTTGGCTTTATTGATGATTTTGGTCTGATCTTCAGGAATGAAAACCTCCTCACTATCCATTTTATGTTTTGAAAGATCCTCTACTTCAACAGGGCTAAATGTACCCAATCCTACGTGTAGAGTTACTTCTGCAAAATTTATCCCTTTGATTTCGAGCCTTTTCATTAAATGTTTTGAAAAGTGCAAACCGGCAGTGGGTGCAGCAACAGCTCCTTCGTGCTTAGCGTAAATGGTTTGATATCGCTCTTCGTCCTCAGGCTCTACAGCACGCGAAATATACTTAGGTAGAGGTGTTTGCCCCAATTCTGTTAATTTATTGCGGAATTCTTCGTAAGATCCATCGTACAAAAAGCGAAGAGTTCTTCCTCTGGAAGTCGTATTATCGATAACTTCAGCTACCAAACTGTCATCTTTTCCAAAATAAAGTTTGTTACCTATTCGGATTTTTCTGGCAGGGTCAACTAAAACATCCCACAAACGTTGTTCTGCATTGAGTTCTCTAAGTAAAAAAACTTCGATTTTAGCTTTGGTTTTTTCTTTATTTCCGTACAAACGAGCAGGAAAAACTTTAGTGTTGTTCAGCACGAAAACATCCTGATCATCAAAATAATCAATGACATCTTTGAATAACCTATGCTCAATTTCTCCCGTTTTTCGGTGCAAAACCATCAAACGAGCCTCGTCGCGATTCTCACTTGGATATTCGGCTAATAATTCTTTTGGAAGGTCGAAGTTAAAATTAGATAATTTCATCTGAATCAATGTATATTTTTTGTAAAAGCGTGCAAATATACATTTTGAAGATAGGGGTTGTCAAGTAATTTATAAAATAATTTTATTTTTATTTTGTAAATAACTATAAATAAAACGATTATGTTTCAAAAAGAAAAAGAATTTAGAATCATTATCAGAAGTTAAAAAGTCGGGGTGACTGGACTCGAACCAGCGACCACACGCACCCCATACGTGTACGCTACCAACTGCGCCACACCCCGATTTTTTTTCCGCGTGCAAATTTACATCTTTTTTCGAAATAAGAAAATATTTTTTGAAAGACGAAAATCACCTAAATAAATTCTTATAAAAAAACGAATACAAATAATTGATAATAAGTTGTTTTTCTTTTAAAAAGATGATTTTAAATTATAGAAAACGACTGTGCCAGCTTTCTTCCATTGGAATTTCCCAATGAGTTTCGTATTCGGCTTTTGTATTTACTAAATTATTGAATACGATGGTTTTAGCAGAAACAGCTTTTTCTTTTACCATTTTTTTGAAATCAGCTAAGTTTTTGTACGCGATAAACTCTCCTTGTCTGTAACTTACGTTCATTCTGTCAAGCAAATCAACTTGAAAATCTTTTTCTAATTGCTGAATAAATTGAGCCAAATTGTCCAACGAACATCCTGAAACTGCGTGTAATTCCTGATTTACTCCTATCACAACAAATCTATTGTAACGTAATTCGTATGAGGCAGTTAGCCCAATTCCGTGAGCCGTCCAATTTTCCAGATATGTTTTTATTTTGGTGTGTAATTCTGCTTGTTCTGCTTCGGTGAAACTGCGATTACTTTGGTATATCCAAATTCGTGAATTTTCGGGTAATTCTTTAAAATCTATGTACATTTTCTATCTATTTTATCTAATAATCAATATCTTAAAAAGTAAAATTAATTTTGAATTCTACAATCTTAATACTTTTGCGAGCACAAAATTACAATATTTTATATAATCAATTCCATTTTTAATAAAATCGAAGCAAAATTTATCTTTTTGAAAAAGTATTCTTTTGATTTTGTTTTTGTTACACTTTCATTTTTTTGAATCTTCTTGCACACAAGAATAAAAAGATATACATTTGTGCGGATAAATTAAAAAATAACTATGTCGAATATTCAACAACTTACAGATTTAACTACGCAAGTACGTAGAGATATTTTACGAATGGTTCATAAAGTAAATTCAGGACATCCCGGTGGTTCGCTTGGTTGTACTGAATTTTTAGTTTGCCTTTATAACGAATTAATGGAAATTAACACCGATTTTTCAATGGACGGCAAAAATGAAGACCTTTTCTTCCTTTCTAACGGACATATTTCTCCAGTGTTTTACAGCGTTTTAGCACGAAGAGGCTATTTTCCTATAAGTGAGCTAAATACATTCCGATTGCTAAATTCACGTTTGCAAGGTCACCCCACTCCACACGAAGGATTGGAAGGCGTACGCATTGCTTCAGGTTCTTTAGGGCAAGGGCTTTCTGTTGGGATTGGAGCTGCACTGACCAAAAAACTCAACGGTGATAAGCATTTGGTGTACACACTACACGGAGACGGCGAACTGCAAGAAGGACAAATTTGGGAAGCAGCGATGTACGCTGGCGGAAAAGGCGTCGATAACCTGATAGCTACCGTTGATTACAACAAAAAACAAATCGACGGAAGTACCGATAATGTTCTGCCATTAGGCGATTTACGAGCCAAATTTGAAGCATTCGGTTGGCAAGTAATTGATATTGAAAAAGGAAATGATATTCCTTCTATTCTTCAAGGGATGCAAAAGGCCAAATCGCTAACCGGTAAAGGAAAACCCGTATGTGTACTTCTGCATACCGAGATGGGGAATGGTGTAGATTTTATGATGGGCACACACGCTTGGCACGGAAAAGCACCGAATGATGAGCAACTTGCCAAAGCCCTCGCTCAAAATCCTGAAACATTAGGAGATTACTAAAAAATTATCTGCCTAAAAGCATAAATCTTGCTAAAATGAAAGAAACAGAGTTCGATTTTTTCGAAAAACTTAAGGAAGTAATGAACTATGTAATTTTTAATATACAAGGAAGTAATTTTACTTTATTGACATTGGTATATTTAATAGTTTCTATTACTGTTTTGATTTTTGCTTCGAGGAAAATCACGTATTTTCTGGAACATAAATTCTTTGTAGGTCGCATCGCAGAAAAAGGAAATCGTTCTGCGATTGTGACTATAATTCGATATTTGATTTTGCTATTTGGCTTTCTGTTCATTTTTAAATCAGCAGGATTTGAATTAGGGGCTTTCAGTTGGCTTTTTGGGGCATTGGGTGTCGGTATCGGATTTGGTTTACAGAACATTACCAATAATTTTATATCAGGGATAATTATTCTTTTTGAACGTCCAATCAAGATAGGCGACCGCATTCAGGTTGGAGATATTTCAGGAGATGTCATTTCTATTTCAATGCGTTCCACTAAAATTGTTACTAATGACAATATTTCGGTAATTGTACCTAATTCTCAGTTTATTAACGGAAATGTAACGAATTGGTCGCATAATGATCGTTTGGTTCGTTTTCATTATCCTGTGGGAGTTGCTTATAAAGAAGACCCTGAAAAAGTGAAAAATATTGTTCTGGAAATAGCTAAAAATCATTCCGGCGTATTGAAAGACCCGGCTCCGGCTTTTTGGTTTGTTGAATACGGCGATAATTCACTAAACTTTGAGCTTGTTGTCTGGACATCTACCTATATTCAAAAGCCAATCGTTTTAAAAAGCGAATTGTACTATGAAATTTTTAAGGAATTTACAAAACATAATATCGAAATTCCTTTCCCACAACGCGATTTACACATACGTTCGGGATTGAATAATATTTAAATTTAATAAAAATGAATTAACTATGAGTGCAATGAATGACACAAATGAGAAACCTAAAAGTATTTTAGAACAAACTAAAGAGTTTCTCTCTGAATTGATGAATATTCGTCAAGACACCGACAGAAAAGCTACCATCGAAAGTATAAAAGCCGACATTTCCTTTAAAGGACACACCTCTTGGATTTTGATTTGCTCCATCGTAATTGCATCATTAGGATTAAATGCCAATTCAACAGCTGTAATTATCGGAGCGATGTTAATTTCTCCATTGATGGGACCTATTTTAGGAATGGCTCTTTCCTTGGCTATCAATGATGTGGACTTATTACGACGAGCCGTAAAGAACTTCGGGGTGATGGTTGTCTTGAGTGTGACTTCAGCTTTTGTTTTCTTTTGGTTGTTTCCGCTTCGTGATACTTCCTCTGAGCTTTTGGCACGTACTTCCCCTGATATTCGCGACGTATTGATTGCCTTTTTCGGTGGATTGGCTTTGGTAATCGCTCGAGCTAAACGTGGTACAATGGCAAGTGTTATTTTTGGAGTTGCTATTGCTACTGCATTGATGCCGCCACTTTGTACTGTTGGTTTTTTCTTAGCTGTTGGTGATTGGAAATTGGCTTTGGGAGCTTTGTATTTATTCTTAATCAACACCATTTTTATTGGTTTGGCTACATTTTTGGTACTTCGTTTCTTACGTTTACCAATGGTAGTTTATGCAAATTCTTCCAAACGCAAGCGAATTTCAAATATAGCTTACATTTGTGCTACTTTGGTAATGGTTCCTGCGGGATATACTTTCTATGAAGTTTGGAGAGTTTCTCAGTTTAAGAATAATGCCAATACTTTCATTGAAACCAGTATCGACACGTACGAGTTTGACGGAGGTCGTTTCTTAAAAGACCTTTCAAAAGTGGAATACAATAACGGAAATCCTTACATTGAATTGGTTTTCTTTGGTGATATTCCTATTCCTGATGAAGTAAAAACCCTTTGGAATAACCAAAAAGAAGCTTATCCGTATTTGAAAAATACAGAGTTACGTATCTTGAATGATAGCCGAGAGCGTGACCAAAGTCTGTACGTTCAGGAGTTGTATAATACTAATAAAGAACAACTTATTTCAAGCCAAAGTAAGATAAAATTACTGCAAGACCAAGTGGAAACTTTGGGCAAATACAACAAGGAAGCTGCTAAATTCCAACAAATCACGAAGGAAATAGCTGTAAATTATGAGGATATTGCTTCTGTTTCATTTGCTAACGAACTGAAAAGTAACTTCAAGAAGATAGATACAATTCCTGTTTTTCGTATTCAATGGAAAAAGGAACCCAAAAAAGATGAACGAAAAGCTGAAATAGAAAAACTAAGAAAATGGCTTTCAACTCGCTTGAACAATAAAAAAGTTTTAGTGAAAGAAGAAAATTAACGACAAACTAATACAATAATTCAAAATAAAAAGAAATAATTATTATGACAAGAAAATTAACAAAAATGATTTATGCGGTAGTTATTGCTTTATCAATGTCTTGCTCAAAAAACGAAGACAATAACGATAACTCACAACCACTTTATTGGGAAATAGATGAACAACGTTTCACGGCGGAAGGAGGAAAAGCGTTCGATAACGGAGCATCCATTTCGGTGTACGTAACTCCACATCCGAGTAATTGCTCGTCCAAAGTCTATGAATATGACAATTATTTAAACGTAGAAATCCCAAAAAATGCCGACAAAAATGAATATAATGTTGTTTTCGGGCGTAAGGGAAGTATTCCTATGAATGCTTTAAACAGTAACTATTTGGGTAGAAGCAAAAACAATTTCAGGTCATAAAGCTGAAGGAAAATATACCGTTCCGTATTGCAAATAAAGAACATTTAGGGCACATATGTATTTATCGAACCTTAATTTTAAAAACATCAAACCATAATGAACGTATCAAAATTAGCACAGAATTTAATTGGTTCTGAGATTGTAAAGATTGGAAATGAAGTAAACGATCTCAAAGCCAAAGGCGAAAAAATCACAAATTTAACTATTGGCGATTTGGATTCGAATATTTATCCCATTCCTGATGAGCTTAAAGAGGGGATTCAACAAGCGTATGCCGACAATCTTACGAACTATCCGCCGGCAAGTGGTATCCTTCCGCTTCGGGAAAATGTTTCAAAAGACCTCAAACAACGTTACGCATTGGAGTACTCGGCGAAAGATATTCTTATCGCAGGAGGTTCGCGTCCGTTGATTTACGCAACCTTTAAAACTATTGTAGATGAGGGCGATAAAGTGATTTATCCTGTACCTTCGTGGAACAACAATCACTATTCGTATTTGAATTCTGCTCAGAAAGTAGAACTGGAAGTTAAGCCTGAAAACAACTTCTTACCTACGGCGGAAGAGCTACGTCCGCACCTGAAAGATGCCGTTCTGTTAGCACTTTGTTCGCCACTTAATCCGACAGGAACGATGTTTTCCGAGCATCAACTCAGAGAAATTTGCGAACTTATTGTGGAAGAAAACCGCAAACGTGGAGCAGACGAAAAGCCCCTTTACTTGATGTATGACCAAATTTATGCGATGCTTACCTTTGGAGAAAAACACTTTAATCCGGTGAGTTTAGTCCCTGAAATGAAGCCTTATACGATATTTATCGATGGTTCTTCCAAATGTTTTGCGGCTACGGGCGTTCGCGTGGGCTGGGCTTTTGGTCCTTCGGAAATCATCGGTAAAATGGCGGCTCTACTTACGCACGTTGGGGCGTGGGCTCCGAAACCCGAACAACAGGCGATGGCTCAGTTCCTTACTGATACTAAAGCAGTTGACACATTCGTAAATGATTTCAAAGGAAAGATTAAACATAGTTTGGAAACCCTGCACGAAGGCATTCAGGCATTGAAACAAAAAGGATATGCAGTGGAAAGCATTCGTCCGATGGGAGCTTTGTACTTAACCATTCAGTTGGATTATGTTGGAAAAACCACCCCGAAAGGCGAGAAACTTAACGATACAACCGACTTGGTTTTCTATCTGATTAAGGAAGCTGGAATGGCATTAGTTCCGTTTTCTGCCTTCGGAAATAGCCGAACAATGCCTTGGTTTAGAGCTTCGGCGGGCGGATGTTCGTTGCAAGATATTAAGGACGTTCTCCCAAGATTAGAGAAAGCCTTAAGCGAATTGAAATAGAAAAACAACAATCAAACGGAGCAAAGTTTTCAACGGAAAAAGTATAAAATCAGACTTTGCTCCGCTTATTGGTTTCAAATCTCAACTAAAATCATCACACCTTATATATATATTATAAACTTTAAAAAACTTATTATTATGGCAGTAAAATACAACATCGTAGAAAGAAAAAACCTTTTAGACAAAGAAGCTAAACCTAAATTTTATGCAAGTGCAAAAGCAGATGGTGAAATATCTTTCCGTGCACTTGCTAAAGAAATTGCAACAGGCTCATCAACTGTGTCAGATACAGATGTATTGGCGGTGCTAAACGATTTAACCAAAGTATTAGTAAAACATCTTTCGGAAGGACGTATCGTTCGTTTGGGCGATTTCGGGAGTTTCAGAATTACCATCTCAAGCGAAGGAGCAGAAACGGCAGAAAAATTCAATCCCGCTCTAATCAAAAGCAATAAAATTCAGTTTACACCCGGAGTGGATTTAAAGGAAATGCAACGCGTTATCAAATACGAAAAATACAAAAAATAATTTTATTTTCAGAAAGAAGTCTCAATTCATTGATATACGAGTAAGTGTATTTTTAAAATTATATGTATATATCTTATCGAAGATATATATATAAGTTTATAAAAATATATATACAAGTCGATGAAGTTTTATATATAAAATAAATGACTTATATTTTAAGTTATAAGTTTTATTATTTTTTATATTGAATAATAAATACAAATGATTAAAAATGAGTTACAAAATATCCTTTCAGGAAAGGGCGAAGTTAAGTATGGAGAACCTATCCAAACAATTGCCTGTTACCTTAGAAGAAGCTCGGGAACAAGTACAATGGTTGAAGAAAAAGAGCAAAACAAAAGTAAGGAAACGGAGAAACTCTGCCAATGGATATTAAGTTTTAGTTCTCATTTGTATAATGATTTTTTGTAAATAATAGTTTATATTTTTAAAATTCAACACAATGAAAAGATTAGTTTTTATATTATTGTCGATAGTTATGTTATCGTGCAATAAAGAAAGTGAACCGAACAGACAAGAGTTTCTTGAGCTATTTAAACGAGAAAGAAATATTCCACAAGATATTTCTATTGAGAGAATTTCATTAGGAAAAGATTTTGAAATTGTTGTAGGAAAGAAAGATTTTGAGTTGTTTTTATATAAAATTCAGAATAAAAAAATCGTAGTTTCACACAAAGAGCCTATTCCTAAAGAAGTAAAAAAAGGAGAAAAAACGTATTTAGTAAAGGGTTTTACACCTAACATAAGTCGATTAAAAGAAAATGGTTTCATTTGGATTGATATAACACGTGATTGGGCGGAACAAGGAAATACTTCGGTAAATCCGTATTATGTTCTTTTCTCTTTTGTGCTTCATAAGGATACTTTTGTTAAAATAGATAATAGCTCGTATGATTGGAATGGGGATATTATCGACATACGTACTTGGAATGAAACTAATTTTTTAGTTCAAGTAACAGGAAATTCTGATAGAGATTTTTATATTTACGGCGATAAATGGCAATTTTTGTTCAAATCAAATTCAAAATTCTTAATCAATCCTGATAAGATATATACTTTAAATCAGGAAGAGATTATTCTATTTGGAGATGAAAAACAGTTGTTTAAAAGGATAAATATTAAGGATAATAATACAATTTGGCAGGTGGATTCTGAGAAAATTTTCCCTTCCAAAACAGTATTTCTCAGTAGAGTAACTGAGCTAAATAAATCGGAAAATATTTGGACTTTTATAATAAATTACACACTTCGATACGAAGATAATGAAAAACAAGAGCAATTTGAAGAAGGAATAAAAACAATTAAAATAGATATTAACAACGGGAAAATTATTGAATAAATACAATTATGAAATATACAGACACAGGAAAAAAGGATACTCGAAGCGGCTTCGGGGCAGGATTGGTTGAGCTTGGGCGTACCAATCCTAACGTAGTGGCACTTTGTGCTGACCTTATCGGGTCGCTCAAAATGGAGAAGTTTATTGAAGAAAACCCTGAGCGTTTCTTCCAAATTGGTATTGCCGAAGCCAATATGATGGGCATTGCGGCTGGACTTACCATCGGAGGAAAAATTCCGTTTACGGGTACATTTGCCGCGTTTTCAACGGGAAGGGTGTATGACCAAATCCGTCAATCGATTGCTTATTCGGGCAAAAATGTGAAAATTTGTGCCTCACACGCAGGGCTTACCTTAGGAGAAGATGGGGCAACGCACCAGATTTTGGAAGACATCGGACTGATGAAAATGCTTCCCGGAATGGTAGTTATCAATCCGTGTGATTATAATCAAACCAAAGCGGCTACTATTGCCATTGCTGATTATCAAGGTCCGGTTTACTTGCGTTTCGGTCGTCCGACGGTAGCAAACTTTACTCCGGAAGACCAAAAGTTCGAAATCGGGAAAGGAATTCTTCTCACCGAAGGAAAAGACGTAACTATTGTTGCCACAGGACATTTGGTTTGGGAAGCATTACTTGCCGCCGACGAGTTGGAAAAGCAAGGTATTTCCGCCGAAGTGATTAACATTCACACCATAAAACCTTTGGACGAGGAAATTATTTTGAATTCCGTAAAGAAAACAGGTTGTATCGTTACTTGCGAAGAGCACAATTACTACGGAGGATTGGGCGAAAGCGTAGCTCGTGTACTTACTCAAAGGTTGCCCGCTCCGCAAGAATTCGTTGCAGTGAATGACACATTTGGGGAATCGGGAACACCTGCCGACCTGATGAAAAAATACGGACTCGACAAAAACGGCGTAATCAAAGCTGTGGAGAAAGTATTGAAACGTAAGTAAATCAGAAAAAGTATATACATTTTACTTAAATAAAAACGGGCTGAGAGTATTAATTCTCAGCCCGTTTATTTTAATTGAAACTATAATTCTACTTCAGGAACTACTCTTCCATCGAAAAGATTAATAATGCGAGTTGCATAGCCAGCATCGTGACGGCTGTGGGTTACCATTACAATTGTTGTGCCTTCAGCATTAAGTTCGGAAAGAAGTTTCATAACCTCTGCCCCATTTTTACTGTCAAGATTTCCCGTTGGCTCATCCGCGAGAATTAATTTTGGGTTGGCAACAACAGCACGAGCAATGGCAACACGCTGTTGCTGTCCGCCAGAGAGTTGCTGAGGAAAATGCTTCTCTCGATGCGAAATTGCCATACGTTCCATCGCTTCTTTTACACGTTTTTTGCGTTCGGGGGCGGGAATTTTCATATAAAGCAAAGGCAATTCAATGTTTTCATATACACTTAATTCCTCAATAAGATTGAAACTTTGGAAAACAAATCCTATTACACCTTTTCGGAGTGTTGTACGTTGATTTTCAGTAAACTCAGTCACATTAGTTCCATTTAGGTAATATTCTCCGGAGGTAGGATTATCCAGTAAACCTAAAATATTCAACAAAGTGGATTTCCCACAGCCTGAAGGTCCCATAATAGCAACAAATTCCCCTTCCTTAATATCAATACTAACGTCTGTTAATGCCCACGTTTCAATTTCTTCCGTGCGGAAGATTTTCTGTAAATTGGTTGTCTTTATCATCTTTTATATATTTAAAATTCGTAAATTATTTAAGTTTTTTTAAAATAGTTAGGTATAAAATAGTTTCATACTTAATTCAATTGTAATTAATTATCTATAAAAGGAAATTCATTTTATTATAATTCATTTTCATTTACTATAAAATTACATTCAACTAATTATAAAATAAAATTATTATCCTTAAAATGTAATTCAATTAATGTTAATTAAAATTAATTATCTTAATTCAAAATTCCTTTTTAAGTAAATATATTTTGTTTTAGTTAAAAAGGTAATTCAAATTTATTAAAATAAATTCATTTATCTTATTAATCTAATTTAAGTACACTTGATTCATTTATTTTCATTGCTTCATTTACTTGTTTTGATACCGATAAAATAATAATTACATTAATTATAATCAACACTATCGCAAATAACCAAATAGAAAGCTCAAAATGATACGCATATGTCTCTAACCATTTTGATATGAACAAATATCCAATAGGTAGTGCAATTAAATTAGATATTATAGATATAAAAAGATATCTTTTTAGGAATAATTTTAAAATATCAGCGAAAGTTGCTCCACTTATTTTGCGTATTGCAATTTCTTTCTTGCGTTGTTCAACAGATAATGACACTAATGAATATATTCCCAAGGCAGAAATTAATATGGATGTGGCTGCCAGAGTTAAAAATATCCAAGACATCTTAATATCTGAGGCATTTAGGTTTTCCATAACCTCAGGCAGATACAAAAATCGCTTCTCCAAAGGTACTTCTTCATTAGAAAATTTACCATATTGCTCTTTTAAAAAAGCTAAAACCTTATCCTTATTCTCTGGTTTTACTTTTATATAAATGTAGGACTGACCAAATGATTTTTCTTCCTCAGATTCTTTTTCTCTTACCTTAATAAATACATTTTTTAAAGGATTTTGCATTGAAGTATAGTAAAAATTCTTTACAATTCCCTTGAATTCAATCGGAATATCTGAAAAAGGAGTACCTTCTTTGGATAAATTATTTTTAATACCTATTTCTTTTGCTCCTATTTCATTCATTACATATTTATTATGGTCAGATTCTGATAACCATTCCCCCGATTTCATTTGTAAACCAAAAAAAGGCAAAAAGTTTGGCTCTACTAAAAGAACATTCATTTTAAAAACTTCTCCATTTTTATTTAAATTTAATATCCTTTGATAACTTCCATAATAAATTCCAGATGTAGAAAAAATTTCATTGGTAGTTGTAGTAACTTCTTCAATGTAAGAAGATTGTTTTATACTTTCCAGAAAACCTGAATAGTTTGAAGAAATAGAATTAAAGAAACCTACATCAATTTGCCAGATGTTATCAGGTACAATTCCCTTATCCGTATTTCTTGTATAGCTGTATTGTAAATAGAAAGCCAAAGCGGTTATCAGAAATAAGCTTCCTATAAAAATTTGACCCGAAACAAGAAAGTCTCTCAAGGCAAATGAAGTTGATTTTTTGTGTTTTTGAATCAGAAAATAGATGGGAATAATACATAGAAGTAAAAAAAGAATCCCCGATATGGCAAAACTAATTACAGATGCCTGAATCAAATCTCCTTTTGAGAGAAAATTTTTAAAATTACTGAAAATCTCTCCTTCAGAATGAATCGTTGTATATTCTTGATAGAAAGGAAAGATTATTTCTATCAAGGTCATTGATACGATGAAGCTAATCAGCATAAAGACTGTCAATTCTGTAATTCCTCTCAGTATAAGTCCTTTTGTTGATGCCCCTATCACACGATAAAGACCATTATAACGTAACTTGACTTGCTGTCGGGAAAGAAAGAGAACTAATAAATTCATCAAAGCACTGATAAATGCTAATAATCCACCACAAAATAGTATCTTGATGTTGCGAAAACGACTTTTAAGATGTGAATTGGTTGTCAGATGAACGTCAGGAAGTTTACAAAGTCTATATTTGTATTTAGAATATTTATTGTAAACATCATCTTTTTCCTTAACAGTATATCCTTCTATCTTGTTTCGTAATTGATTGATATCAGTATTAGGTTTAACTTTGATATATGTAGGTAATCTACCTAAATGATGATATTCAATTTTGGTTAAACATAAATATTCAAACTTAAAATGTGTATTTTGAGGGTATTCCTTAATTACTCCAGCAATATCAAATGATATTTTATTATTAATTTCAAATTTTTTGCCCAAACAGGAAGTACTTCCGAAGAGATTTATTGCCATTTGTTCTGTAAGTATCACACTTTTTCCGTCAAACGGATTTCCTTTGTATGTTCCTTCTATAAATTCGTGATGAAACATATCAAAAAAGGATTCTTCAACTTCCATTCCTACCCAAACACGATTTTGTTTTTCAGGAGAATGTAAGAATAAATTGGTTAATGTAACTTTTTCTACTTCAGAAAATTTTTCAAATTCCTCTCGGGCATATTTATTTAACTGATTCAGATTATCTATTTCCTCCGAATAATTGGAAGTAGTGATAGCATAGGTTCTTTCCCAGTCAGGATGAAATGTATCGAAGGTATTTTCCCAATAGTACCAATATCCTGCTAAAATAAATGCCGTAAAACCGATAGCCATACCAGTTATACTAATAATACTTTGCGTTTTATACCTTACTATATTACGCCAAGCTAATTTCAAATAATGTGGTAACATATAATTTTGTGTTTATTACTATTTATTTTATGTTAGTTAAATTTCCTTTTTGGTTTGTTGTAATTTAATTTAATATAATCAAACTTCCTTTTGAACTAAAATTAAAAAAATTATCTACAAACGAATTTCCTTTTTACTTCTTTTCAATTTGAATAGTCTCAGCTTCTCCAAAAGTTCCATAACCTGAAATGATAACACGGTCTCCTTTTTGCAATCCGCTGATAATTTCATATTGAGAGGGATTTTGCCTTCCGATGCTAACGGGAATTCGAGTTGCTTTATCTCCTGAAGGATTCATTTTGAAGAGCCACTGACCTCCGGTAGTCTGGAAGAAATCCCCTCGAGGGATAATCAAAGCAGTTTCGGGCTGCCCGAGTTCTATCTGAAGCCGAAAACTTTTCCCGATGCGTACATTGTCAGGTTTTTCGCCTGTGAAAACTAAATCCACCTCAAACTGCCTGTCTTTTACCTCCGGAATAACTTTGGATACTCGTAGGGGATACTTTTTACCCTGATAAGTAATGGAAGCAGGCAATCCGGAAGTAATTCTGTCGATATAGTATTCACTTAATCGTGTTTTGATTTTAAAATTGTCGATAACCTTAATTTCTCCAACACTTTCCGATTGCCCTACACGCTGCCCTAAAGTTACATTGAGGAAACTCAATTGCCCATCAATGGGAGCACGAACTACGAGGCTTTCCATACGGTTCCTGATATGCTGATTTTGTTTTCTGGCACGTTGTAAATCATTATTCATAAGCTCGTAGCGTAATTTTGTCGATGCACTGTCTTGTTTTAGGCTCTCGAGTTGCAGGGCGGTGCTTTTGGTCTTATAGTTGAACTCTTCACGTTGTACTTCAAGCTGTGCTTTGCTCTTGATGCCCATTTTGAATTCTTCTTCTCCTAAATTGAAGTCCTTGCCAAGGCGATTCAATTCGTAACGAGCTTGCAGGGTTTGCTGCTGAAGCAAAATACTTTTTTGTTCCATTTCAATTTTCTTTTCCTGATAGATAATCCGCTGTTTTTCCCATTCGCTTTCCTGTTCCTCAATAATGCGATTCAATTCAGGATTTTGAAGAACCAAAATTGTATCTCCTTTTCGTATATTTGTTCCTTCTTCGGCTACAATTCGGGCTACTGTTCCCATTTCCAACGCATTGATTTTTATGGTCATAATGGGCTGTACGTTTCCTTCCGTATCCACGTAATCCAGAAAGGGAGCTTCGGTAACTTCTGCTATTTGTATTTTGTCGTTATCCACACGGAGTTTTCTTCCGTCCAAAATATTTATAAAAATATACGCCAGAAAAACCGCAAAAGCAAAACCTGAAATCAAGTGATATTTGTACTTCTGAATGAATGTTTTAGGAGGAAGCTTTTTGTCCATATTGGAATCTCGTGATTCGTGATAGTTATTGTGTTTTTCCATAATGGTGTTTTTTATAGTTTTTTAGAAAACAATATTTATATCTTTTTAAAATTTCAAAATTATTCTGATTTGATAACATTTATAGGATTTTCACTGCACGCTTTGTGTATGAGGCGGTAAATTGTTAATAGAATGAATATTACCAAAACGCTCCACGTTGAAAGACAAGAAATTATCACCATAAGTGAAAAATTATCAAAAAACACTGTAAGTTCCAAACCTGACAAGGCAAAAATGTTTACCGGAATGCTCAATATCAGAATAATCAAAAGCATTATGATATATAATCTTAAGTGTTTCCAAAGGATATCGCGATAGGTAGCTCCATTAATTTTTCGGATAGCTATTTCTTTTCTTCGGCGTGTAATATCTGCATTTACAGCAGTGTATATCCCTAACAAAGTCAGAATCAAGCTCATTACGGCAAGTATGGAAATTCCACCAACAATTCTATTAGCAATGGTATTGGTATAGTTAATTTGCTCATACATTGTACCCATACGATAAGGAATTGTAGCAGGTAAATATTCTCTGATTATCTTCAGGATTTCAGTTTTAACGTTTTCTGCTTGTGCAACATTGCTTTTTACTAAATAATTTCCTCTACCAAGCACATCTGCCGAAGCTAAAACCGCATATGAATCTGTTTTAGAATAAGGAATGTTACTCACAGAGCCTACTACTTTATGCGTAACTCCATATATTGAAATTTCGGATTTGCCTAATGAATTAAGTTTGTCCGCTAATTTTTGATTTACTATCGCTTCATTAGGAGCCAACGATTTGCGAGGTAACGGCTCTTTCATCTCCATAAACTGACTATAATCTTCTGATAATATGAATACAAAAGCTTCAACTCCCATATTTTTATCATAGTTTATGAAACTAGGGAACGAAAAATTATTTTCGCCAGTAATGCTTAAAATACCTTCTACGCCTGCAATTCCTCTGATGCGTGAAATGATTTCTTCTTGATTGGTTCTTAATTTCAGTTCTGACAGAGACACAGAAAAAACGGATTGAGTTTGTTCTTTTGATAAAGTTTCGTGAGTATCTTTAATTTGTGAAAAAAGAAATCCAAATAAAGTATAAAACACTGTAAATACAATCAATGTAAATAATAACTGAAAGAAAATAAGACCATTACGCATATAGTTTTTACTTCCCTTAAGTAGTTTTCCACGTATTCCTTGTGTTAAAACTATCTTTTGGATGTAATTTGTAAGTAAAAAAGCCACCACAATACACAAAAGGAAAGTATATAAAGCAATTTGCCAAGGATAATCATACAGTATGGGTAAAATAGATGCTACTTTATTGTACTCGTTTTTGAGGATAATTTGAGAAGATAACAGCCAATGAATAAATATTTCTGTAAGCAGATAACTTATAAGTGTTGCTCCTAAGAGTATTGGAATTATCTCACAGAAAAGCATTAACATAAACGTCCAACGATTTGCACCTACAATTCTCCGTAACGTAAACTGCCTGATGCGAGCCTGAATTGAATTAACAAGTAAATTAAAGAAGTTGAACAATGCAATTATGAGAACAATCGAAGCCAAAAAGCTTAGAACCACATACAAAGGAGTGGGAAGATTTTTTCCAATTTCTGCTTCTTGTAACTCAACATAAGAGTACTCCACATTTTCTCGTTCAAGGAATTGGTAATTTGATGTACGGTGTTTTAGTACTTTGTTTAACTCCTCTACGGATGCATCTTTTGAGAGCGTTACAAGCACTCCTCCCTCTTTTCTTTCGAATAAACTTTCAGAGCTGAATATTTCCGCATTATATCTTGGGAGATTTAGCGGTTTTATTACTCCCGCAATCGTAAAGGTTCTCTGGTAAACACTATTATGTATTTCAATGCTGTTACCCACCACATTGGTAGTTCCGAAGAGTTTTTTAGCAAAATAATCTGTTAAAACTACCGAAGGTTGATGCTCCCATCGAGATACTCCCCCCGAAATAAATTTAGCTCCAATCAAATCAAAAAATTCCTTACTTGCAAACCGATTTGCCCCACTAAACATCCATTCTTGCTTATGCTCAGGACAAGCATAAACATCTAACTCAACATTCTCATAGCTGGCTATTGTTTGAATTTCAGGTAAATGCTCTTCTTTCAGCCTTTCCAAAACCAAATAAGGAGTTAATAAGTAACTTGCTTCCGAATTGCTCCCTTGTTCTTTAAAGTTTACAGACAAAGTATATAATTGTTTATCTTTAGGGAGATTATGTTCAAATTCATTGAGTATATCAATTGCAAATTGAAAAATAGCAAATACCGTAATCCCCACGGCAATTCCTAAAGTGGTTAGCAAATAGCGAAACTTGTGTTTCAATATATTCCGAACGGTAATTTTCAAATAATGTGATAACATAATTAAAATCTTTTTGGTTTTTATTCTTAATATATAAATTTTTGTCTTTTTCTCGTTACAAATTAATATGTTTAATTCTGTTTATCATATTTTTTCAAACAGAATTTTATTAATCCTTCAGTGCTAATATTTTCCTGATGCAGAATTTTATCAATCCCTCAGTGCTGATACTTTCCTGATACAGAATTTTATCAATCTCTTAGTGCTAACATTTTCCTGATGCAGAATTTTATCAATCCCTCATTGCTGATACTTTCCTGTTGCAGAATTTTATTAATTCCTCAGTGCTGATATTTTCCTGTTTTAAAAATCATTGTAAGAATTATTAATCATTGGTTTTTCTAACGGAATTTCAGTATTCTTTTGAAAATCCCAACCTGTGATGCTTCGCAAAGTGTAGTACATACTCCAATAATTTTGCAATTCAAGAATAAAACTACGTTGTAAGCGGTCTTTTTCTGCCACTGCCGAATTCAAATCCAATATGTTCGACTTTCCCAGTAAATACAATCGGTAAGCAACCTCATTTCGTTTCTTTGCTCTTTCCGACGTTTTTTGAGCGATATGCACTTTATTAGCCTGTAAATTAAATTGTTTTACTAACTTCACAATATTAGCATCGAAATCAGTTTGTGCTTGCTTAATGTCGGTAAGTGTTTTTTCATAGTTACTTTTAGCTACCTCTACCCTGCCCTTTCCTACGCCCCAATCCAAAATCGGTATCCGAATCCCCAGGCTAACTAACTGTTGGTCAAGCGGACTACGATATGCCCCTTTTAGTTCTTTATGCGTTTGTGTTAGTCCAAATTCTAAATATAAATCGGCTTTCATACCGTGTGATGAACGTGCTTTCGCAACAGAACTTTCACTTTCTAACTTTCTTAACTTAAAATTTTCTATCTCAGGACTATTTTGCCGAGCCAAAGTTAAAGCTTCTTGTTCCGAAACCAGAAATTCCGGCAGGTTTGAAGCTATTTCTACCACAATTTTAGTCTGTTCAGTGATTCCCAGAAAGCTTCGCAAATCCTGTATGTAATCATCCATTTCAATGCGAGCATTCATCTTGTTGGTTTGTTCGGTAAGATAGTTAATTTCAAGCTGAAGCATTTCATTCTCAGTTATAGTCCCTATTTTATAACGTCCTTGTGCATATCGGTAAAGCGTATCGGCAGTAGCATAATTGTATGAAGCTGATTCCCAATTACTCTGAGCCATCGCCAACTTAAAGAATTTGGAAGAGGCTGTCGCTGCGACAAGCTCCAAAGTTTCACGAAATTCCTTCTGTGCTTGTGTGTATCGTATGGGTTCTATTTTTCTGTTCCATTTCAAATGATTGTACCCGAGCAAGTTTTGTGAATATCCCAAAACAATAGGTGTAGATTTATAAGAAATTATCTTATCCGATAGAATGTCAAGCCTTTGCAAGCCTGTTTTCATATAAATACTTCCACCGAGCGGAGCTATATTCTGATTGATAGTAAGCGAATTATCGTTCAGAAGTTGATTGCGGTGTACGAAACTGTCGCTACCATCGGGCAAGGTAATCGAACTAATGGAACGATTCAGCGAAGAGGAAGAGTTAAAGGATAAACTCGGCAGATAATCAGCCTTAAAGGAACGCCAATTCCAATACATCGCTCTGTACTGATGCCGTGCCGATACAGCTTGTGGTGATTGCTTGCGTGCAAGTTCTATGGTTTTGGTCAGTGTAAGTTTAAGCGTATCTTGCTGGGCATAAAATCGTGCTGGAAAAAGCCATAAAATCAAAAGAAAAACATAATATTTCATACAGAATTTAACTTTTATATAACATTAGTAAGCAATATAGATGCCAAAATGTATATATTTATATGTCAGAAAGATACAACTTAATAAAAGAAGAATATAAGTGCGATTATGAACATACGAAGTGTAATTCCGCACAGAATAAAAAACTTAGTGCCAATGAAGAAGATTTTTGCTGATAAACCTACGGAAGAATAAAATAGGTCTGTCCGTACTTCATAAAAGTAGTAATCTTTTTATTTCAATAAAAAACTAACTACGTAAAAAGATTGCGTATTGTTGTTGTAATTTTGTCCCGTAATCAGAATATAATCAATCCGATGAAAATAAAAACACGCCCTGAGAAGAACACACCTAAAACCAGTAAGAATATACAATTACTTATAGAGGAAGCGTATCATATTTTTGACTATCAACTTAATGGACGATTGAGCGTGTGTACTCCTTGCTGTGTATCAGCTGAAAGGATGCAAGAACTTTTACAAACGCCTGTTTCAGAGCTTTCTGCCTGTGCCATTTATGATTATTTGGATGCGGTACATTATGACGAATCGGGATATGAAATAAAGCATTTTTTGCCACGGATACTTGAACTGTTAGCGGAAGACGCTACGATAAGGCATTCCACCGAACTTATTTTGGATAAATGCCATTTTGAAAGAAGTTCTTGGCGACAAGCCGAATTGGATTTTATGAAACGCTTTTCGGCGGAATTTATCAGATATGTGCTGACAAATTTCAACCAAAGCCAAGGAGATGATGCGATGAATTATATTTTAATGTTTGATTTAGCGGGACTTCCAATCGAGCATTTACTTGAAATTTGGGAAAACGAGCTTAGCTCCTCCCCGATTGCTCTGAAACATTTGGAAGTAATGATGTACTATTATATTGATTCTGAAGGTTATTACTCGAATGCTTTTTCAGAAAATCCCAGCTTCAACAATCAGGTGAGAAACTGGGTAATAAGCCCTAAACTTGCCAGAATTGTGCTGCCCATCATTGAAAAAGAATATTTTGAAAATCAAAACCTTACGGAAGAAGCTCGCTATTATTTGGACTTGCTCTACGGAAAACTTGAACGTAATTTACAATAAAATCACATTTTCAAAACCGCCTTAATCAGTTTTGTATTTCCGTTATCATCGTCAGTTATAAAAGCAACTTCCGTATTACGACCTGATTTTGAAGGCAATATAGCAACAGATTCCACTTTTATGGGTTGTTTCTCACTCGGGATAAAGTTATAACGAATTACTTTTGCCTTCTGAAAGTCAGAAATATCGATTATTCCTACCAAACTCCCGATAATTTCTCCATCATTGTACGCATCATCAGTAGCCTCAACCGAAGCCGTAAAAAGAATTTTTGATTTCTCAGAAAATGTAGCTCCTGAAAAACCTGCTTCAACTCCTTCAATTTGAGGGAGAGACACTTGATTTATCTCAATCTTAGGAAGATTTCCTGTTTTTAAATAAGAGATAAATTCTTGATAATCAAATTTTACGATAATGTTATTCGTTCTATTAAATAAATATAAAAATCCGTCAGAAAAAGCACTTGCCTCAAGATTGAGTTCTATATCTTTTACTAATGGAAAACTTTTTAAATGCTCATAAAATTCTGTTATTGAGTAACTTTCCACATCTAGAATTTCATTTAGTAAAACTCGCACAAAAACGTCACGTCGTGGAGACTTTGAACCTGAACCAAATATAACAAGCTCATTTTCAGAAATCATTTCCAAAGTTTCAAAGTCGGGTTTCATTTTCTTTTTAATACGATTTCCTTTAAAATCTTCCGAAGAGGCTTCCAATAACGAAATTCTATTTTCCACCTGAAAATCTGAATCTATGACGTATAAAAATGGACTATCATCGCCAATTGCATATAATTTTTCCCCATTTGCTCCCAATCCCGAACCACTGGGAAAATCTTCTATATTACTGATTTTCTGTATTTCTATTTTCATTTTTTTCTGAGAATATGCATTCAAAGTACATAAACAAACGGTTAGTAAAAAACTTAAAATTCTATTCATAAAATTGCCAGATATTCATTAATCACGTTTTCTTGCCATTGCATACAAGAATATAAATAAACTCAAAAATAGTGAAATTCGAGCCAAATAATCTCCCATTTTTACATAAAATGTTATTTTATCATTCAAATTGATGTTGCTTCGCAAACTTCCTTGTTTTTCGTAAGACAGCGAATCGGTAATTTCACCCCGCTGATTGATAAACGCAGAAATTCCGGTATTGGCACTTCGAGCAATACTACGGCGAGTTTCAATGGCACGCAATTGAGCATAACTTAATAATTGTTTGTGTCCTTGTGTGTTCTTCCACCAAGCATCGTTTGTCAGGATTGCCAAAAAATTAGCTCCGTTTTTGATATAATCGGTTACAAATTCACCATAAATCGACTCATAACAGATAATAGGAGCTGCTTTTCCTTCTGTTTTTTCACCAAAAAAGACGCTTCTTTCCTCTTGAGTAGTTTTTAAGGCAACTGTTCCGCCCAAATCTATCAAAGTTTCGCCCAAAATAGGCTTTAAAACGCTTTGATACGGAAAATTTTCAACTCCAACCACCAATTTTGATTTGTGATATAAAGGAATTGAGTCATTTTTGTTTAGCAAAAAAGCCGAATTGTAATCGTTATACCAAATGTCAGCTCTTTCCAAATAATTGCTTTGCTCGGTTATTTTGGATTTTTCTTTGAAAAAATCAATCATAGCAATGCCTCCAACAACGTTCAAATTTGGAAATTTCAGCACCATTGAACGCAAAATGGAAAGTTCCCACGAATTTTGTAAGTTTTCAAACTTAACATTATCAGCAAAAACTGTTTCGGGAGTAATGATGAAATTAACTTTTTCGTCTAATGATTTTTCGGAAAGATTTACCAATAATTGTGCTATGTCTTGGTTTGAAATCTGATATTTTTCAAAATAAGGGTCAATATTTGGCTGTAAAACAATTACATCGATAGGATTTTCTTTTTCTTTGTAATTAATATACATAAAATAAGAAACCAAAACGGGTACAGCAAAGCATAAAACTGAAATTCCCACGCCTTTTGCAAGATTTTTTCTGTTTTTCAGCTCAAAATATGATTTAATAAAAGAAAAAAGCAGAATATTTATAAATAAAACCCATAAACTACCACCAAAAGCTCCCGTGTACTCATACCATTGAACCCAAGTGATTTTTCCGGAAAAAACATTTCCCAAATTGAGCCAAGGCCACGAAACATCCCACGTCAAATGAAATTTCTCAAAAGATAACCATATCGTAATCAGGAAAATAAATGCTATTTTTTGAGGTAATCTTTTCGCAACGACGTGATAAAGCAAAAATGTGATGGTCATCAGTAATGTATTTGCTAAAATTGCAAAAACTGCTCCGCCCTTAGTTGAATGCCATATCCACCACGTAGTAATAATGTTCCAAATAAGAAAAGATAAATAACTGATTATAAATACTTTTCTTTTAGTTTGCGTATAATTTTTACGTATATTTTGTTCTGCCAACAGCAACGGAACAAAAGCGATGAAAATCAGTGCTGTAAAGCCGTATGTAGGCCAAGAAAGAGCCAAAAGAAATCCTGATAATATCGCTAATAGTAGATTTTTTTTCATTCTGTCTTTAAGTTTTGTTAAAAATGTATTCTACTTCCCAAAAAACAAGCCGTAATTCCGAGCAGAATGCTTCCTAAAACGTACAAAATTGCTTTCATAGGTTCATTATTTTGGAAAAGTTGAAGTGTTTCGAGCGAAAAAGTTGAAAAAGTGGTAAATCCTCCTAAAATTCCAGTCATTAGGAAGTACTGTAACGTTCCAAATTGTGGTTTTTCTTTAAAATAAGCAAAAGAAACGCCTATCAGGAAGCATCCGATGATGTTTACAGTCATAATTCCGATGGGAAAATGCAAAGTTTTATCAAATTTTATGTTCAAAATGAAAGAAATAATTACTCTCAAAATTCCACCGATAAAACTTCCTAAGCCCGCTACTAAAATCAACTTAATCATCTTGTTTTTGTAACTTAAAAAATTGATAATCAAATTTTTATAAAATCATTCAAATATTTTTTGAATATTTTTATATGATTTTTTGATTAATTCCCTGGCTTCATCGGGCTTTTTCCAACAAACCATTTCTATATCTTCTTCAATTTGAGCTTTAAGAACGCCCTTGTATTTCGTTTCCATATCGTACCAATAAGTTTCTTTCAGGAAATATTGCCCGTCTTGTTTGAAAATATGATATGTTATGGTTCTGAAACGCATCAAATTCAGCTTTTTAACTCCTGTTTCTTCTTCCACCTCACGCAAAGCACAAACGGCAATATTCTCTCCTTTTTCTTTTTTGCCTTTTGGTAAATCCCACTTTCCTCGCCTTTTCATCATCAGAATTTCACCTTTTTTGTTGGTAACAATTCCTCCGCCAGCTTTAATTACAGACAATTTTTTCTTGAATTTTTTAAGAAGCTTTTCTTCCTTAGGATGATAAAGATAGATTTTTTCAACGCCTTTTTTATTCAATTCTGACATAATAAAATCAATTGTCACATCTTTTAGCCGAAAAAATTTGACATTGTTAATATTTTCTTCTACATTTGTCAGAATAATAGATTTATCGTTAGCAAAAATTTCATACATAATTAAAAATGATTTTAGATAGTAATACTGCACAAAAAACAGCTGATTTTTTATTGCAAATAAAAGCAATAAAATTGAATTCTGAAAATTCTTTTACTTGGGCTTCAGGCTGGAAATCTCCAATTTACTGTGATAATCGCATAATACTCTCATACCCAGAAGTTAGAGATTTTGTTGCTTCAGAAATGGCGAAACACATCAAAGAAAAATATCCAAATGCTGAGGTAGTCGCGGGCGTCGCCACGGGAGCTATCGGTATAGGAATGCTTGTGGCAAATCAGTTGGGATTGCCCTTTATTTACGTGCGTCCTGAGCCTAAAAAACACGGCAGACAAAATCAAATTGAGGGGCTTTTGGAAGCAAATCAAAATGTTATCGTAATTGAAGACCTTATCAGTACCGGAATGAGTAGTTTAAACGCCGTTAAAGCATTGAAAGACAGCCAAGCTAATGTACTGGGAATGATAGCTATTTTCTCTTACGGATTTGATGTGGCTAACTCCAATTTTGCAAATGAAAAAGTGAATTTACACACCTTAGGCGATTATGAAAATTTACTTTTGCAAGCCTTAAAAATAGGATATATTTCTGAAAATGAATTAGAAACATTAAAAGAATGGAGGGAAAATCCATCTCAATGGAAACAATAAAATAACCCAAAAGTATAAAGCCAAAAAAATCAGTGATTTGAGAAATGAAAATTTCTAATTTCGTATCTTTTTAGCTTTATGCTTTTTTAACTTTATATTTTTACAAAATGAATTTAGAAAGCCCAAAAGTAACTGTACCAAAAAGCCAACAAGAATTGTTCGGATTGCTGCAAAATGTAGAAAATTTTGAAAAATTAATGCCTGATTCCATTAGTAAATTTCAGGTTCTCAACGAAAATTCTTTTCTGTTTGCACTAAAAGGAATGCCCGAAATCGCATTGGAAAAGAAAGGAAATACGCCTCATTCACAAATTGTTTTGGGAGCAAAAAGTGATAAAGTTCCGTTTACGCTTACCGCAAATTTATTGGAAAAATCTGATAATCAGACCGAAGTACAGCTTCTTTTTGAAGGAAATTTTAATCCAATGATGACAATGATGATTAAATCTCCCATTTCAAAATTCATCGAAACTTTAGCAAGTAAAATGAAAGATTTATAAAACCAAAAAGAATGATTTTTAAGAAATTTTTCAAAAAATCATTCTTTTGTTTTTTCTTTTAATATGATTTTAGATAGAAAAATCCAGGATTTTATCACCGAAAATTTAAATATAAACATCTCCGATTTATTGCTTAAAAAACCTGTTTTTGAAGGAATTAGCAATAAATATTTGGCTCAGCAAATTATTGGAAGAAATACCGCTTCCAAAAAATTTCCTTTTTTAAATCAACCCGATATCCTTTTCCCTCCGCATCTGAATTTGGAACAAGCCTCTTCACAACAAACAGCTGAATTTAAGTCTGTTGGAATGCAAGGTAAACGTTTTTTGGATTTAACTTGCGGATTGGGAATTGATGCCTTTTTCCTGTCTGAAAATTTTGAAGAAGTACATTTGGTAGAACAAAATCCAGAGCTTTTAAAGTTAGTACAGCATAATTGGTTGATTTTAGGCAGAAAAGCAAATTTTCATCAACAATCTTTGTACGAATTTTTAGAAAAAAAATCAGAAAAATTCGATTTGATTTTCATCGACCCAGCCAGAAGAGATGAAAACAATAAGAAAAAATTTCTCTTGGAAGAACTTTCGCCTAACTTGTTAGAAATTCAATCTGCACTTTGGAAAATTACAGACCGAATTTTGATAAAACTATCACCTTTAATCGACCTAAAATATTTACTTTCAGCACTTTCAAATATAGAACGTATTGATATTGTAGCTGTTAAAAATGAAGTAAAAGAAGTTCTTGTTTTACAAAATCAACATAAAACAGATAACAAAATCCTTTGCCGATGTGTAAATTTAGGCAGTAACGAGCCTATGTTTTCTTTCTTTTTTGAAGATGCCGAAAATGTGGCAATTTCGTTTTCAGCTCCTAAAGAATACATTTACATTCCTAATAATAGTTTGCTAAAATCGGGAGCTTTTAACTTGATTTCCAAATATTTTGGTTTACAAAAATTGCATCCCAATACACATTTATATACTTCCGAACAAATAAATCTTAATTTTCCGGGAAGAATCTTAAAATCAGAGGTTATTTCAACAAAAAGTATTGAAAAAGGAGGTAAATACAATATAATTTCTAAAAATCACCCGCTATCAGCTGATGAAATCAAGAAAAAATACAAACTCAAGGATGGAGGCAATAAATATCTGATTTTCACGCAATCCAACAAAGGTAAGGAAGTTATTTTAGGAAATCCGATATAATCAGTTTCTTTTTCTGTTTAATAACGGAAGTAGTATAAAAGATATTCCGCCAAAGAATAAAGTCATAAAAAATTGGGAAACCCAGACAATCCATCCGAAAGCAGTTCCTGTAACCAACGGAATTCCAAAAAGTAAAAGAATTTCTGCAATAAAAAACGGGTATGAACCAAAGCCTCCATTGGTGAAAGCAATAGCAAAACTACCTACTACAAAAGCAGTTAGAACCGTAGATAATTCAACATCACTGGTTTCAGGCAAAGCAAAAAATGGAACATAAAACATCAAAAAATACATTCCCCATATAAAAAATGTATGTAAAATGAATGATTTTCGTTGTTTTAATTTCACAATTGAAAATATTCCTTCTTTTAAACCGAGAAGAAAATTACTGATTTTATCCGCAAGTGAATTTTTTGATTTGTAAAGCCACCACAAAAATCCTCCACCAAGAATGAGTCCAATTCCTCCGATAATGATTAATTTTTTAAAAGGAACTCTTGAAAGTAGAAAATCACTTATCAAATCAAATTGAATTAAAAAAGCTGATAATGTGAATGATAACAACAATATCATATCAATAACACGCTCCGAAATAATCGTTCCGAAAGATTTATCAAAGGGAACATTATCATAACGATTAATTACCAAAGCACGCGAAATTTCACCCGAGCGAGGAATTGTTATGTTCACCAAATAACCGATAAAAACCGCCATAATTCTGTTTGCGGTCTTTGCTCTGTATCCTAACGGACTGATTAGCAATTGCCAACGAATAGCCCTTGAAATATGACTCAAAAATCCCAAAAAGATAGAAAGACCAATATAAAAGTAATTGGCGTCCATAAACTTCATCTTGATTTCAACAAGTTGTTTCTCAGTGAATTGGCTATACGCGTACCAACACAGGAAAACGCCTAACAGCAGAGGAACAAGAGTTTTTACAAGTTTCATCTTTCTGGAAATTAGTTTATTATGTTATTCTATTTTGTTTGTATTTTCATTCGGAAAAATAATTGATGGCTTGAATTGTTTTGCCTTCTCGAAATCCATAATTCCGTAAGAAATAATGATAATTATATCTCCTTTTTGTACCTTGCGAGCAGCAGGACCATTTAACACAATTTCTCCGGAATTGCGTTTTCCTTTTATGATATAAGTTTCCAAACGTTCACCATTGTTCACATTCACAATTGCAACCTTCTCTCCTTCAATCATATTGGCCGCATCAAGCAAATCTTCATCAATTGTGATGCTCCCAACATAGTTTAAGTCAGCTCCCGTAACCGTAACTCTGTGAATTTTAGATTTTAGTACTTCTATTTGCATTTTTATTACTTGAAAATTCGGGCAAAGATAAAATTAAATGTTGAAAGTTAAAAACCGAACATATGTTATTTAATCCTAAAGACAAAATAAAAAAAGCATAAAGGATTCATTCCCTTATGCTTTTATTTATCCGTTTTTTAAAAGAATTATTGTCCTAACAATCCTTTAACTCTTTGGAAATTAGCACTATCTCCTAAGGCTCCATAGATATTTTTTAATTGCTCCAAGATACTTTCATTTTTACCTTGTGTTTTATAAAAATTCTCTAGAATTTCAGCACCTTTTTTAAAGAATTCATCTTTTTTAAGTCTTAATTCCTCATATTTTGCAATATCTGCTTTTGAATTTCCTAAAGAGTTCATCTGCTCAACCAAAGCATTTCCTTCATTAATATAGGTTGTTGAAATATTTAATACAGCATCCGCATAATCAGGTTTGATGCTCAACGCTTGTTCAAATGCTTTACGAGCTTCTTCCAAATGATTTTGTTGCATATTAATAACACCTATATTATACTGTAAATCAGGATTTTTAGGTTCTAATTTAGCTGCTTCTTGCATCAATTCTTTGAATTTGTCTTTGTCATCCAACTGCATATAAATGCTCGCCTCTTGAACTATCAAATTTGCGTCATTTGGATATCTTTTTCTTGCTTCTGCAAATGCTGCCAAAGCCTCATCGTTTTTGCCTTGCTCTACATAAATGTACGCAATATTTTTGATGATTTCAGCACGTTTTGAAGGAGTTTTTTCAGTTCTTGGATTTGTGTGAGTACCTCCCTTTACCATTAAATCACGTTGATTTTTAGTCGGGAAAGCCTCTTCTTTACCAGTTTGTTTTTCTTTTGCATAGTAAAGAACTTCTGTTCCATCGTAATTCAAATCCTTTAGCTCTTTGTAATATTTCAAAGCTGCATCGTAGTTTTTATCTTGCACAGCAACCAAAGCAGCGTTATACAAAAAGACAGTATCTCTCGGGCTTAAACGATACACTTGCTCAAATGCAGTTGTAGCATTTTTCAAATCTTTTCTTCCGTAAGATTCTTGTGCTTGAGTAAGAGCGATGTTAGTTGCTTCTTCCAAAAGAGGCTGCAACATTGACACATATTTCCCTTTTCCTCCCTCCAATTCTCTCACTTTTGCAAAGGCAGAAGAAGCATTTTGCAAAGAAGATGCTACATTTACATTCTTTTTAGCGTTAGCAAGATTCAATTGTCCTTCCAAGAAATAGTATTGAGGAGCAAACTCGCTGTTTGATGTAGCTACACTTTTAATTCCCTCTAATGCATTTTTAGCATTTGCCAAATCTCCTTTTTTGATTTGTTTTTCTACCTCTCTAAGTTCCTTTTTTTGTCCAAACGCAACAGCCGATACCAATAATGCTGATGCAAACAATAATGATTTTTTCATCTGATTTGTTTTTGTAAGTTGTTTTATAATTTTTTGATTTTTAGACTAACCAAAGCACAAACCTTGCCAAAGTTTGAAATTCTGACAAGATTTATGCAAAATTGACTATCTATACATTATTTTCAGTTTCAGGGTTTTGATTTTCTTCCGATGTGGTTTCTTCCTCATCTTCTTTCATAACCTTAGCAACAGCCGCGATAGAATCGTTTCCTTTGATGTTTATCAAACGTACACCTTGTGTAGCACGTCCCATAATTCGCAAATCATCTATCGGTAGACGGATAGCAATTCCGGACTTGTTGATAATCATCAAATCCTCACCCGGAAGCACACTCTTGATTGCTACCAAATTTCCTGTTTTTTCGGTAATGGAAATTGTCTTAACTCCTTTTCCTCCACGATTTGTAATTCGGTAAACAGCCTCTCCCGTTTCCGGTTCGTCGATATAAGAACGTTTTCCGTATCCATTTTCCGAAACCACAAGCACAGTTTCTTCCAACGGATTTTCAATAGCAATCATTCCTATAACTTCATCATTTTCAACATCCAAATCAATTCCTCGAACTCCTTGCGAATTTCTACCTACGGCACGTACTTTCTCTTCCTCAAAACGGATAGCTCTACCCGATTTCACAGCCAACATTAGCTGACTCTTACCGGAAGTAAGTTTTGCCTCAAGTAATTCATCTCCGTCCTTGATTGTGATTGCATTAATACCATTTTGACGAGGACGAGAATATTGCTCCAACAAGGTTTTCTTAACGATACCTTGTTTCGTGGTCATAATCAAATAATTATTATTGATATATTCCTCATCTTTAAGGTTTTGAACGCTCACAAAGGCTTTTACTTTATCATCTTGTTCAATGTTGATAAGATTTTGGATAGCTCGTCCTTTGGCAGTTTTGCCTCCTTCCGGAATTTCGTAAACTCGCATCCAGAAACATTTTCCTTTCTGAGTAAAGAACAACATATATTGGTGGTTCGAACTCACGAACAAATGTTCCAAAAAGTCCTGGTCACGCGTATTTGAAGCCTTTTGACCAACACCGCCTCTGTTTTGCGTTTTGTATTCATTTAATGGTGTACGTTTGATATATCCTGCGTGCGTGATGGTAATTACCATTGTTTCATCAGGAATCATATCCTCCACGCTGAACTCTCCTCCCGCGTACTCAATTTGAGAACGACGAACATCGCCATATTTCTCTTTCACCTCAAGAAGTTCTTCTTTGATGATTTCAGTACGGCGTTCCTTACGAGCCAAAATATCTTCTAAATCAATAATCAACTTTTTAAGTTCTTCAAATTCAGCACGTAATTTATCTTGTTCAAGACCTGTAAGCTGACGTAAACGCATCTCAACAATCGCTCTCGACTGAATTTCAGACAGATTGAAACGCTCCATCAATCGAGTTCGAGCTACTTCAGGACTTTCTGATGAACGGATAATTGCAATTACCTCATCAATATTATCCGAAGCAATGATTAATCCTTCCAAAATATGAGCTCTTTCCTGTGCTTTGCGGAGTTCAAATTGTGTTCTGCGATACACCACATCGTAACGGTGTTCCACAAAGTAGTGAATCAACTCTTTCAAATTCAACAATTGTGGACGACCATTAACCAGGGCGATATTATTCACACTGAAAGACGATTGTAACGCTGTGTGTTTAAATAAGTTATTTAAAACTACGTTAGACACGGCATCACGCTTGAGCACATAAACAATACGCATTCCCTCACGTCCTGACGATTCATCACGGATTTCAGAAATACCATCCAGTTTTCCGTCTTTAATAAGGTCGGCTGTTTGTTTAACCATCAAGGCTTTATTAACCTGATACGGAATTTCTGTAACTACGATACATTCCCTTCCTTTAACCTCTTGGATATCAGCTTTAGCACGCATCACAACACGACCACGTCCTGTTTTGAAAGCTTCGCGTACTCCTTCATATCCGTAAATGATTCCTCCGGTAGGAAAATCAGGAGCTTTGATGTATTTTATTAATTCATCTATTTCAATTTCAGGATTATCTATGTAAGCAATTGTTCCATCAACTACTTCGCTTAAGTTGTGCGGAGCCATATTGGTAGCCATTCCCACCGCAATTCCTGACGAACCATTTACTAACAAATTCGGGATACGAGTAGGCAACACCGTAGGTTCTTGCAGAGTGTCGTCAAAGTTTAATTGATGGTCAACGGTTTCTTTTTCAATATCAGCGAGCATATCTTCCGATATTTTTCGCATACGAGCCTCCGTATAACGCATTGCCGCTGCCGAATCTCCATCTACCGAACCGAAGTTTCCTTGCCCATCAACCAGCATATAACGCAAGCTCCAAGGCTGTGCCATTCGCACCATTGTTTCATATACGGGTGAGTCACCGTGTGGGTGATATTTACCCAGAACTTCCCCTACAATTCTCGCAGATTTTTTATATGCTTTGTTACTCAACACGCCCAACTCATACATTCCGAACAGAACGCGGCGATGAACAGGTTTCAAGCCATCACGAACATCCGGTAATGCCCGTGAAACAATTACCGACATTGAATAATCAATGTAAGCGGATTTCATCTCATCACCTATATCTACAGGAATGAGTTTTTCTCCTTCTGTCATAATTAATGTTTACTATTTTCTAATTTCATTCAACAAATCAACGGGCTAATGTACGAAAAAAATTGATTATAACACATATTTTCTTGTTTTTTTTATCTTCTGAAAGAAAATGAAGCTGGTGTTAAGTTAGTTACATTTTGGCAGATAAAACCTCATTTATTGATTTAAAACCAAATATTTGTAATTTATCCGATTCAGTATTTGATAAATATATTTTGTTTTATTTATTAAAAGTAAAATTTCTTTAAGATTTAGTTTTTGTTTATTCAAATTTCGTGATTTAACAAAACTTTTTTCAGCTCAATTTTTCATTTTTCACATTTAATCGTATTTTTGCCCGCTTTTAATTTTAAATACATTTTATGACTGCTATCAAAAACATAGCTATTATTGCCCACGTTGACCACGGGAAAACTACTTTGGTGGATAAAATACTACACCATTGTGCTTTATTCAGAGAAAACCAAGAATCGGGAGAACTGATTTTGGATAATAACGACATTGAACGCGAACGCGGAATCACGATTCTTTCCAAAAACGTTTCTGTGAATTATAAAGGAACGAAAATCAACATTATAGACACTCCCGGACACGCCGATTTCGGTGGTGAGGTGGAGCGTGTACTCAATATGGCAGACGGTGTTCTGCTTTTGGTGGACGCCTTTGAAGGTCCGATGCCACAAACGCGTTTCGTACTGCAAAAAGCCATCGAAATGAAACTCAAACCTATCGTGGTAGTAAATAAGGTGGACAAAGAAAACTGTACACCCGACGAAGTTCACGAAAAAGTATTCGACTTGATGTTTGAGCTTGGTGCCGAAGAATGGCAGTTGGACTTCCCTACCGTGTATGGTTCTGCCAAAAATAATTGGATGTCAGAAGATTGGAAAAACCAAACGGATTCCATCGACCCGCTTTTAGATATGGTAATCAAGCATATTCCTTCGCCAAAAGTGGAAGAAGGAACCACCCAAATGCTTATTACTTCACTTGATTATTCTTCTTTTACAGGACGAATTGCCATCGGGCGTTTGCAACGAGGCGTACTCAAAAGCGGAATGAACGTTTCGCTGGTAAAAGGAGACGGAACTATCACAAAATCAAAGATTAAAGAACTGCATACTTTTGACGGATTAGGTCGTAAAAAAATCGACGAAGTACAAGCAGGCGACATCTGTGCCATTGCCGGATTGGAAGGTTTTGACATTGGCGATACCATTGCCGATTTCGAAAATCCAGAGGCGTTGCCTACCATCGCTATCGATGAACCTACAATGAGTATGTTGTTCACTATCAACGATTCACCTTTCTTTGGGAAAGAAGGAAAATATGTTACTTCACGCCACATTAAAGAGCGTTTGGAAAAAGAATTGGAGAAAAACCTCGCCCTTCGTGTAGAGCCTACCGACAGCGCCGATAAATTTATGGTTTTCGGACGTGGAGTGCTTCACTTATCGGTACTTATCGAAACGATGCGTCGTGAAGGTTATGAACTTCAAATCGGTCAACCACAAGTAATTATAAAAGAAATTGACGGCGTAAAATGCGAGCCTGTTGAGGAACTGACTATCGACTTGCCCGAAAACCTTTCGGGAAGAGCCGTTGAATTTGTAACCCTTCGCAAAGGTGAAATGCTTTCAATGACTCCGAAAGGCGAGCGAATGGTAATTGAATTTATCATTCCGTCAAGAGGAATTATCGGGCTTCGTAATCAGATACTTACAGCTACTGCCGGAGAAGCCATTATGGCACACCGCTTCTTGGAATACCAACCTTACAAAGGCGAAATTCCGGGGCGTATCAACGGTTCGTTAATCTCAATGGAAAATGGAAAAGCCATTCCGTATTCTATTGACAAACTGCAAGATAGAGGGAAATTCTTCATCGACCCGAACGAAGATGTGTACGAAGGACAAGTAATTGGGGAAAATTCACGCGGTGATGATATGGTAGTGAACGTTACTAAAACCAAGAAACTCACCAACATACGTTCAGCTGGTGCGGACGATAAAATGCGTATTGCCCCTGCTATTAAGTTTTCGTTGGAAGAAGCATTGGAGTACATCCAAAAAGATGAATACGTGGAGGTCACACCAAAATCAATACGCTTGCGTAAAATCTACTTAAACGAAAACGACCGCAAACGCTACGAAAAAGAGTTTAAATAACTTAAGAATTCTGTTTAAGGATAACAAAAAACCGAAAGTGTAATGCTTTCGGTTTTTTATTTTTTAAAAAATTAAGTTTTGCTTTGGCTTTTTCTAATTTCTTAACCCTTAATATGTGTTATTTTTTGAGTTTCAAGATTTTTTATTACTTTTGCACGAATTTTAGTAAAAAGTAAAACAGCTAAAAATGAGTATATTAAATCATTAAAAGGCTGTAAAACCCATAAAAGTAATATGAAAGCAGGAATTGTAGGGCTTCCTAATGTTGGGAAATCCACCTTATTTAATTGTTTATCAAATGCCAAAGCACAGAGTGCAAACTTTCCGTTTTGTACCATCGAGCCTAATTTAGGGGTAGTGAACGTACCCGACCCACGGTTGGAAAAGCTGGAAGAATTGGTAAAACCCGAACGCGTTTTGCCAGCCACCGTTGAAATTGTGGACATTGCCGGCTTAGTGAAAGGAGCCAGCAAAGGCGAAGGGTTAGGCAACCAGTTTCTGGGGAACATCCGCGAGTGTAACGCCATCATACACGTGCTTCGATGCTTTGAAAACGATAATATTGTTCACGTGGACGGTAGCGTAAATCCTATCCGCGATAAAGGAACCATCGATGTGGAGCTTCAACTTAAAGACCTTGAAACGGTTGAAAAACGCCTCGACAAAGTAAATCGTGCTGCCAAAGCGGGCGACAAGAAAGCTGCCAAAGAACAAGAACTCTTAAACCGAATCAAAGCTACTTTGGAATCGGGCAATTCTGCAAGAGCCGTACAAGTTGCTGAAGACGAGCAAGAATTAATGGATTCTTTCCAACTGCTTACCGCCAAGCCTATTTTATATGTTTGTAACGTTGATGAGGCTTCTGCCAAGAATGGAAACAAATATGTGGAGCAGGTAAAAGAAGCGGTAAAGGACGAAAATGCGGAAGTCATTGTACTTGCCGTTGCCACCGAAGCCGACATTACCGAATTGGAAAGCTATGAAGAACGACAAATGTTCTTGGAAGACATCGGGCTGGATGAGCCAGGGGCTTCCAAACTGATTCGGGCAGCATACAAACTGCTAAATTTGCAAACCTATTTCACTGCCGGAGTTAAAGAGGTTCGTGCTTGGACGATTCACAAAGGAGATACCGCTCCAAAAGCCGCCGGGGTTATCCACTCCGATTTTGAAAAGGGATTCATCCGTGCCGAAGTTATCGCCTACGATGATTTCGTTACCTACGGAAGTGAAGCCAAAGTAAAAGAAGCCGGAAAAATGCGTGTAGAAGGCAAAGAATATATCGTGAAGGATGGTGATGTGATGCATTTCCGTTTTAATGTGTAATTTTTAATTCCATATAGAAACAAAAAAGGTCAGAATGTTTTCTAATTCTGACCTTTTTTTATTTCTCGTAATCTTCGTTATTTAACTCTTTTACTGTATTTAAAATGGTAAGCTAACATTTTATAATACAATTTTGCGGCTAAAAAAGCTGTTGGTTTCGCAGCAGGGCTATCCATAAGTTCCACAATATCAAAAGCTACCACATTACATTTTTTGAAAACCTTGCGAAGTAGTTTCAAAGTTGGATACCATTGTAATCCGCCTGGTTCCGGAGTTCCTGTTGACGGAGCGATTGAAGGGTCAAAAGCATCCAAATCAATGGTTATATAAACATTTCCGGAAACTTTATCCAAAACATCATCAATCCATTTCTTGTTTTTAGCAATTTCGTGAGCAAAAAATACACGTCCTTTAGGAAGATATTGTTTTTCTTCTGCATCCATTGAGCGAATGCCTACTTGTACTAATTTATGCTTTTGGTTAGCCTCGAACACCGCACAAGCGTGGTTAGATGTAGAACCGTGAAACTCCGGACGCAAATCCGTATGAGCATCTAACTGAAGTACGGTTAATTTTTCATACTTCTCTCCCACTGCACGAATCGAACCAATTGAAACAGAATGCTCCCCTCCGAAAAGTGTAAATAATTTGTCTTCGTGTTGCAAAAGTTCTTTCGTTTTTTGATAAACAGCTTCGGTCATTGCCTCAGGCGAGCTATTTTCAGACACTTCTCCCGCCATATAAACTCCATTCAAGTAAGGTTCTGAATCTGTCTCAATATCATAGAGTTCCATATTTTCAGAGGCGTTCAAAAAAAGTTCAGGACCTTTGTCTGCACCTTTCCCCCAAGTAGAAGTTCCGTCATAAGGAACCGTTACCAACATTACTTTTGAATTTTCAAACGTTGCATTTTCTTCAGGAATCCCTGCATATGTTCTTTCCATCTTTTCTATATTTTTAATAATTTTATTCGATTTTTTTATATTTTTCTGTCCATTAAATCAATAGCAAACTTTCTGAGTTCAAGTTTTTTATCCTCAGTAATATCCAATTTTTCAAGCGATTCCAAAGATTTTTGTGTGTATTTCTCAATTTCTTTTCTGACAAAATCAGCAGCTTGAGTTTCTACAAAAATTTTCTTTACTTTTTCAACTTTATCAGGATTTTCTTCCGCATTATTATACAAAAGGAATAATTCTTTTTTTAGCTCATTATCAGATAATTCCAAAGCTTTCAGATAAAGCATTGTTTTCTTGTTTTCCAATATATCCCCTCCTATTTGCTTACCGAAAGAACTATCTCCAAAGGCATCAAGATAATCGTCTTGCAATTGAAAAGCCAAACCTAACTGAATTCCGAAATCGTAAACAAGTTTTTTATTTTCTGCGGAAGTTTCAGCCACAATTGCTCCCATTTGCAAAGCAGCCCCCACCAAAACAGCAGTCTTGTACTTTATCATCAGCAAATATTGGTCAGTACTCACATCGTTTCGGCGTTCGAAATCCATATCCAATTGCTGACCTTCACAAACTTCCAAAGCCGTTTTGCTAAACAATTTCGCCAACTCCTGAAAAATAGTTGGTTTATAATTCTCAAACAACTGATAAGCAATGATTAACATTGCATCTCCCGATAAAATCGCTGTGTTAGTATTCCACTTGTTGTGTACTGTTTGTTTGCCTCTCCTTAAAGGAGCGTTATCCATAATATCGTCGTGAACCAACGAAAAATTATGAAAAACTTCCACAGCCAAAGCCGCGTGAAGAGCTTTTTTATAATCTACCCCGAAAAGGTTTGCCCCCATTAGCGTTAAAATAGGACGAATGCGTTTTCCTTCCAATCCCAAAATGTAATGCATTGGTGCATACAAATTTTCAGGTTCTGTTTTAACAATTGATTTTTCCAGATGAATTAAAAATGCTTTTTTATAATTCTCTATAGATGACATAATTACGTTTATGATAAAAGAAAAACTGTCAGAAAAAAACTATAAAGCAATCTCTAACAGTTTCTACATATTTTATATTGAATATTTACAGTTTATTGAACCCTAAAAGACTAAGCTTCAGCTTCTTTCATTGTGTGGTAAACATTTTGGACATCCTCGTCTTCTTCTATTTTTTCAAGAAGTTTTTCCACATCAGCTTGTTCTTCAGCCGATAACTCTTTAGTTACCTGAGGAATACGATCAAATCCTGAAGATAAAATTTCTATATTTCTGCCTTCCAATTCTTTTTGAATAGCCCCAAAACTCTCAAAAGGTGCATAAATATGAATTCCGTCTTCGTCGGCAAAAACTTCCTCGGCTCCGAAGTCAATCATCTCTAGCTCAAGCTCTTCAGGGTCAATTCCTTCGGCATTAATTCGGAAATTGCACGTGTGGTCGAACATAAACTCCACCGAACCGGAAGTTCCAAGAGTTCCGTTACATTTATTAAAATAACTACGGATATTTGCCACAGTACGATTGTTATTATCGGTTGCCGTTTCAATCAAAACCGCAATTCCGTGAGGTGCATACCCTTCAAAAAGAACTTCTTTATAGTTTGCAGTATCTTTCTCAGATGCCTTTTTTATTGCTCTTTCTATGTTTTCCTTCGGCATATTCGCCGCCTTAGCATTTTGAATTACAGCTCTTAATCGTGAGTTAGATTCAGGGTGCGGACCTCCTTCTTTAACCGCCATTACGATGTCTTTTCCGATACGCGTAAACGTTTTTGCCATCGCAGCCCAACGTTTAAATTTTCGTGCTTTTCTAAACTCAAATGCTCTTCCCATAAATTTTTTCTATCTTTTTAAAAAAACTAAATTAAAAAATCAATTTCTTTGCTAAACTCTTATTTTTCAGCTATTACGTCAATTCCGCCTTTAACAGTTTGACCCAACTCAACATTTATTTTAGTATCAAGTGGCAAATATAAATCCACACGTGAACCGAACTTGATAAAACCTGCATCAGCTCCTTGAACTGCCGTATCTCCTTCTTTTGCATAATTCACGATGCGTTTTGCCAAAGCTCCTGCAATTTGTCGGTATAACACTTTCCCAAAAACTTGATTTTCAACCACTACCGTAGTTCTTTCATTTTCTTCGGATGCTTTTGGGTGCCAAGCTACTAAATATTTTCCAGGGTGATATTTACTAAAAACCACTTTACCACCTAAGGCATAACGAGTTACGTGAACGTTGATAGGCGACATAAAAATAGAAACTTGCAGACGCTTATCCTTAAAGTATTCCTTTTCCTCAACCTCCTCAATTACTACAACTTTTCCGTCAACCGGTGCAATAATTTGATTATCATTCTTTTGTGTAATTCTTTTAGGATTTCGGAAGAATTGAAGTACCAAAATCAAAAGTACCAATGCAAGTACCTGAATTAGTTTTTGTAACCAAAAAATATCAATAAAAAAATGTGCAAACAAAGCCAATCCTGCAGTAATAAAAAACGTAGTCAGAATTATCTTAAAACCTTCTTTATGAAACATATATGTAAAAATTTCAAAAAATCAACTTAGCGTGTAAAAAGAAAAAATTTTCGGCAAATATATGAATAAATATTCTAAAAATAACAATATTTTTTAACTTCCTATAATAAAAATTGCGGGACGTTTTTGAAAAGAAATGTTTGTTTTTCGCCATTGAGCTATAGTTTGAGTTTTAATTTCCTCGGTTTCCAAACTGATATCACAAGCAATACACAACAGAGTTGTTGGTTGCAGAGTTTCTATCAAATCGGCAAGCATTTTGTCATTTCTGTAGGGAGTTTCAATAAAAATTTGAGTTTGATTGCTTTCTATCACTTTTCTTTCAAGCGATTTTAGCATTTTTTTACGTTCTGATTTATCAATCGGGAGATAACCATTAAAAGCAAAACTTTGCCCATTCAGCCCGCTTGCCATCATAGCCAATAATATGGAAGAAGGACCAACCAAAGGAATTACTTTAATTTTCTCTTTGTGAGCTATTTTCACTATTTCAGCCCCAGGGTCAGCAATTCCCGGACATCCTGCCTCAGAGATAATTCCCATTGAAAATCCGGCAGAACAAGGCTCTAAAAAAGAAGGCAATTCTTCCGGAGGCGTATGTTTGTTGATGGTAAAAAAGACTAATTCTTGTTGAGATTTTTCGGGAGCAATTTGTTTTATAAACTTTCGTGCCGATTTTTCATTCTCTACGATAAAATGCCTTAACGAACGAACAACACTTACCACCTGATTTGGCAAAACCATATCAGCAGAACTTTCACCTAAAAAGTTAGGAATCAGATAAATACTTGACATAAAATCAAAACTAAAATACAGTAATTTAAAAGAAGAAATTATTTTAATGAATAGCTTTCAACTTTTCACTTATCACATCGCAAGCTTCGTCAATCATAGTGAAAACAGCTCGAAAATCATTTTTATCTCCATAGTATGGGTCAGGGACTTCCTTTAAAGTTGCCTTACCAAGCGTATCCAACAAAAAAGAAATTTTCTCTCGATGCTCTTTTTTTTCTGCTAAGTCACACACATTGGCGTAGTTACTTCTATCCATTACAAAAATATAATCGAATTCTTCAAAATCATTAACTGAAATTTGACGCCCTTTAAGGTTGGAAATATCTATTCCGTTTTTGCGAGCAACTTCTATCGAACGGCGGTCAGGAGCGGCTCCTACGTGATAATTTGAAGTTCCCGCAGAATCCACTTCAAACTTCTCTGAATCAAGCTTTGACCTCAAAATTCCTTCTGCCAACGGAGAACGACAAATATTCCCCAAACAAACCATCAATATTTTTGTTTTCATTTAAATTTTTGTAGAAAATTGAATCTTGCAAAGCTACATTTTTTTAATCTAAAATACAAATAAAACTATGCTTATTTCCAAATAAATATACCATTTTAATTGAAGGAAATTTTGCATAAAAAAATCCCAAGCTTTCAAACTTGGGAGCATAATCTTAATTAGATAATTTCAAGGTTAAATCTTCGACATATTTTTTAAATTCACGATCGGTTTCTGCCAGATTTTCAACGGTTTTACAAGCGTGCAGAACGGTTGCGTGATCGCGTTGCCCAATCTGTGAACCAATAGTTGTAAGTGAATTTTTCGTGTATTTTTTAGCAAAAAACATCGCTAACTGACGTGCTTGCACTATGTTCCTTTTTCGAGTTTTTGATTGCAAATCTTCCAAATCTACCTGAAAATAATCCACAACTATTTGTTGTATGTGGTCAATCGTTATTTCTTTTCTGTGATTTTTTATTGATTTTTCAATAATGCTTTGAGCCAATTCAATTGAATATTCCTTACGATTGAAAGCCGCCTGAGCAATTAACGAGTTACTAACTCCTTCTAACTCACGCACATTAGTTCTCACATTTTGAGCTAAATACGCAATAATTTCATCGCTAACATCAGCTCCGTCGGTATAAAATTTATTTTTCAAAATCTTATAACGTGTTTCATAATCAGGAGCTTGCAATTCTGCCGACAACCCCCATTTGAAACGAGAAAGCAATCGTTGCTCAATATCCTGCATATCTACTGGTGCTTTGTCCGATGTCAAAATCACTTGTTTATTATTTTGATGTAAGTGATTAAAAATATGGAAGAAAGCATCTTGTGTTTTTATCTTTGATGACAAAAACTGAATATCATCAACAATAAGAACATCAATAAGTTGATAAAAATGGATAAAATCATTCAATGTATTTTTATCCTTATCCTTTGACATCGTGGCATTCACAAATTGTTGAGTAAACTTCTCAGCTGAGACATATAGTACTTTTTTCTTAGGATGTTTCTCCTTGATTTCCACCCCAATAGCGTGTGCCAAATGAGTTTTTCCAAGCCCTACGCCTCCAAAAATAAACAATGGGTTAAACGAAGTTCCACCAGGCTTGTTAGCCACAGCTATCCCCGCCGAGCGAGCCAAACGATTGGAAGCCCCTTCAACAAAGTTATCAAAATTCTGATTTAGATTAAGTTGCGGGTCAATCGTAATTTCTCGGATTCCTGGAATGACAAATGGGTTCTTAAGCTCAGGGTCTTTGTTTTGAACTGGCACAGTAACAGACTGCTTCGCCAGCTCAGGTCGGTTGGTACTTGGCACTTGCTCCCTAACCGAGGCGTCTATAATGTAAGTCAATTTAGAATTAGCCCCCAAAGCGAAGGTCAGTGCCGATTTAAGGAGAGAAATGTAATTTTCTTCCAAAAATTCATAGAAAAATTTACTCGGGACTTTGATTTTCAATGTATTCCCATCCAATCCCATAGGCACAATGGGAGCAAACCACACATTAAATGGTTGCTCATCAATATTGTCTTTGATAAAATCAAGACATCTACCCCATACTTTTTCGGCTAAATCTTTCAT